>JAKOQZ010000153.1 GCA_029778105.1 Pseudomonadota bacterium
CGTCCGCTGCTGCAGGCCGACGATCCCGCGACCGTCATCGCGAAGCTGATCGACGAACGCTATCCGGTCTATGCCGAAGCCGATCTCACGCTGCATTCGCGCGACGTCAAACACGAGGATATTGTCGAGGAATGCGTGGCCGCGCTGCGCGGCTATCTGCATCTCAACATCCCAGACCCAGATAATTCTTCCGAGCGAACGAGCGCTTCCGAATGAACAAGCCAACCCGCATCGCCGATGCGACCGCCGCCGATCCCATCATCGTCAATGTCGGTCTCGGCGAGCGCGCCTATGACATCGCGATCGGACGTGGCGTACTGGATCAGCTCGGCGAGCGCATCGCAGCGCTGCGTCCCGGCGCACGCACCGCGATCGTCACCGACCGCACCGTCGCGGCGCATTGGCTCAAGCGCACGCAGACGTCGCTCGATGCAGCCGGCATTGCGCATTCGCACATCGTCGTCGGCGAAGGTGAGGCGAGCAAAACCTACGGCGTGCTTGCTGAGGTGAGCGAAGCGCTGGTAACGGCGAAGATCGAACGCAACGATCTCGTCATCGCGCTCGGCGGCGGCGTCATCGGCGATCTCGTCGGCCTTGCCTCAGGTCTCGTCCGGCGCGGCACCGGATTTGTGCAGATCCCGACCACATTGCTGGCGCAGGTGGACTCGTCCGTCGGCGGCAAGACCGCCATAAACGCGCCAGAAGGCAAGAACCTCGTCGGCCTTTTCCACCAGCCGCGCCTCGTCATCGCCGATATCAACGTGCTCGCCACACTGCCCGCCCGCGAGATGAAGGCCGGCTATGCCGAGGTCGTGAAATACGGCCTCATCGGCGACGCCGCGTTCTTCGACTGGCTCGACAATGACGGCTCGAAACTGCTCGCCGGCGACACCGCCGCGCTCGCCAGGGCCGTCGCCGCCAGCGTCCGCGCCAAGGCCGGCGTGGTGGAGCGCGACGAAACCGAAACCGGCGAGCGCGCGCTGCTCAATCTCGGCCACACCTTCGGCCATGCGCTGGAGGCCGCCACCGGCTTCTCCGCGCGCCTGCTGCACGGCGAGGGCGTCGCCATCGGCATGAAGCTCGCCTTCGATCTCTCGGCGGCGCTTGGGTTTTGCGACGGCCAGGTGCCGGGCCGCGTCGCTAATCATCTCGCCCGCATGGGCCTGCCCCATCGCCTCGCCGACATCCCGGGCGACCGCCCCGCCACGGCCGAACTCCTGCACCACATGGCGCAGGACAAAAAGGTCGAAGCCGGCAAGCTCACCTTCATCCTCGCCCGCGCCATAGGCGACGCCTTCATCGCCAAGGACGTCGACGCCGCAGCCGTCGGCAAGGTCCTCGACGCCGCTCCATAACCAACAAGGAAACGCCCATGTCGCTCGATCTCTTCTCGCTCAAGGGCCGCGTCGCCCTCGTCACCGGCGGCAGCCGCGGCATCGGCAAGATGATCGCGCGCGGCTTCCTGCAATCGGGCGCAAAGGTTTACATCTCCTCGCGCAAGCAGGCCGCCTGCGACGCCACCGCCGCCGAGCTCAGCGCGTTCGGCGAGATCGTCTCGCTGCCCATGGACGTCTCCACCGTGGAGGGCGCGAAAGCCCTCGCCGCCGCCCTCGCGGCGCGCGAGCCCCGGCTCGACATCCTCGTCAACAATGCCGGCGCCGCCTGGCTGGAGCCCATCGACGTGTTCCCGGAAAAGGGCTGGGACAAGGTCATGGACCTCAACCTCAAATCGCCCTTCTTCCTCACCCAGGCCTTGCTGCCGCAGCTGCGCGCCGCCGCCGCCGGGGGTCACGTCGCCAAGGTCATCAACATCGCCTCGATCGACGGCATCTCGGTGAACCCGCAGGAGACCTATTCCTACGCCGCCTCCAAGGCCGGCCTGATCCAGCTCACCCGCCGCATGGCCACCCAGCTCGCACCGGAGCAGATCGCGGTCAGCGCCATCGCGCCCGGCGCCTTCGCCTCCGAGATGAACACGACCGCCCGCGACCAGGCCGAGGCGACGGCGAAGCGCATCCCGCTGCGCCGCATCGGCACGGACGAAGACATGGCCGGCGCCGCGATCTATCTGGCCAGCCGCGCCGGCGACTATGTCGTGGGGTCCACTCTCATCGTCGACGGCGGCGTCACCCACGCCCGCTGAGGGCAGGTCACGCCTCGCCGGGCGCCCGGGCCTTGACCGCCAGGGCGTGCACCGGGCCCGCCAGCTCGTCCTTCAGCGCGGCATAAACCAGGCGCTGGCGGGCGATGCGGCTCTGCCCCTCGAAAACCGCCGCCTCGATGGTCACATTGAAATGCGTCTCCCCCGTCACCGCGCCCGGCCCCCGCGCCAGATGATGGGTCAGATGGGCATGCCCGGCATGGCGGGCGCTGTCATTCTCGACTATGAGCAGGCTTGGCTGAAAGGCGGCGCTCAGCTTGGCGCGGATGGCGGCTTCGACGGACATGCCCATCCGTCACCCCGCTTCGCCTTGGAAGTCAAGGATGAGCCTTTCTTGCGTTGTTAACGCTCGCTTCCCATAATTTGAGTCAGATGTCCGACACCCGCGCCCGCCCCAAGATGGATTTCTCCATCAAGCGCCCCACCGGCCCCGCCAAGCCGGAGGTGCGACTGTGCGAATTTCCCGGCTGCACCTCGCCGGGCACGCACAAGGCCCCGAAGTCCAAGGACAATCTGCGCGAGCATCGCTGGCTGTGCATGCCGCATGTGCGCTTCGTGAACGAGAACTGGAACTTCTTCGACGGCATGTCCGACGCCGAGGTTCAGCAGTTCCAGCGCGACGCTCAGATCGGCCACCGCCCGACCTGGAAGCTGAAAGACCGCCAGTCGACCTCGTGGCAGGCCCGGGCCGACAAGGGCACCTTCGCGGGCAAGACCAACGACACCTACAAGATCTTCGAGGACGGCCAGGCCGCCCGGGTGCGCAGCGAGTCGGCCGGCAAGCGCACCCGCGTCGTGCCCAAGCTGCAGATGGACTCGCTGAATGTGCTCGGGCTTACCGCTGAGGCATCCTTGATAGAGGTGAAGGCCCGCTATAAGGAACTGGTGAAACGCTACCATCCCGACGTGAACGGCGGGGATCGGTCGGCCGAAGAGCGGCTTGCGCTGGTGATCCGCGCATATGGCGTGCTGAAGAAGTCGAACTTCGGCTAGCCCCCTTCGCGGCGGACCTGTCTTCTCCGCCGCGCCGCCAGACATCTAAAACCAAAAGACCGTCGCAGGATTCCCATGGCCGAGATGAGTGAGGGCCTGAGCCCCGAAGCCGCGCCCGACACCACTGTCGACGCGAAGACCGTTTTCGGCATCGAGACCGCACTGAAAGTGCCGGCCTTCAGCCAGCCCAACCCCTATGTTCCCGATCTCGACGAGTCGTACCGCTTCGACCGCGAGACGACGCTGGCGATCCTCGCGGGCTTCGCCTTCAACCGCCGCGTCATGGTCCAGGGCTATCACGGCACGGGCAAGTCGACCCATATCGAGCAGGTCGCGGCGCGCCTCAACTGGCCCTGCATCCGCGTCAATCTCGACAGCCACATTTCGCGTATCGACCTCGTCGGCAAGGACGCCATCGTCCTGAAGGACGGCAAGCAGGTCACCGAATTCCGCGAAGGCATCCTTCCCTGGGCGCTGCAGCGCCCGGTCGCGCTGGTGTTCGACGAATACGACGCCGGCCGCCCCGACGTGATGTTCGTGATCCAGCGCGTGCTGGA
>JAKOQZ010000154.1 GCA_029778105.1 Pseudomonadota bacterium
CCTCATCGACGATCTCCCCCTCTTCAGCGCCGCCGCGGCGCAGGCCGCGGCAGAGGAGCCCAAAGTCCCGCCTGCCATAACCCGCCTGCTCGCCGCCGATCCCGACGCGATGAGCCCCAAGGACGCGCTCGAGATGATTTACGAATTGCGGCGGCTAGCCGCGCCGTGATCTGGCGCGCGCTCGCTCTTGGCATCGCCTCGCTCGGCCTCATGGCGTTGTCGGACGGCAATCGCCCCCCTGCGTTCACCGTCGATGCGCCGCAAGGCAAGTTCGACGGATGGGAAGCGAGCGCTGCCGGCTATGTCGGGCTTCGTGCTCGCATCACTGTCTTGAGCCTGGGCCCGTATGGCGAATGGTCGCCGGGAATAACTGCCACCATCGAAGGCGACCGGCGCAGCGTAGGGCTGATGGCCTACTCTCAAGGCGACGGCTGGCTGCTTGAAGTCTACGCCCAGCTCGGCCTGGATGATGAAGACGCCGGAACGACCTGGTTTCGCACGCTACTGGACCCGGCGCGGCCGTTTTCTGTCGAGCTTCGTTGGACACGCGAGGGTCAGGTTTGCCTGACCATCGAGCAGGCCGGAAAAAGCGAAAGCCTTTTGTTCGCTCTTCAGGAAGCGCCCTTGCAGATGGGACTTTACGGGTCCAGCGGATCTTACAATTTCAGCGAAATCGAACCCATCGCTTTACCTGACGGGCAGAACCGCGAAGCCGCAGATGCAAAGCTCAGGGCCGGATGCGCGCCGATATCCTGATGCGAGTGCGCTCGGCCGCGCGCATCACCGCGCCTGACATGCTGCGGCACAGGCCCGTGTCCGACGCACCGAAATCACCGCGCGAGTGCAAGGCTCGGCGACATCAACCCAGACTCGTTGACGCCCAAGGACGCGCTTGAACTCATTCACGAACTCAAGAAACTCAGCCTTTCGTAGGTGGGGGCCGAGGGTTCATGTCGGGGGACGATTACTGGTCGGACTATAATCGCGGCGCCGCCGGCCTGCCGCCGCGCAACGGGATGTACTACACATGGGGCGAGCAGGCGGGCCGCGACACCGCGTTCGGCAACAACAATAATAATTCCGGCCCCGGCGGCGGAGCCGCGCTTATCCTGCTCGGTCTCGCCCTCGCCGCTATCGTCGCCATCGCGGCCGCCGCTGCCGTCTCGGCCGTACTGGCGCTGCCGGCGGCCTATCTGCTGATCGCGATCACCGCGCTTTTCACCGGCGGCCATCGCCCCGGCTTCACCGAAGCCTACAAGACGAGCTTTCTCGGCCTCGTCATCGCCACCGGGCTCTGCATGGCGGTCGTGCTGGCGGTGCTGGAAGGCTGGCTGCCCTTCATGACGCCGGTGGCGATCGCCGTGTACGTGCTGACCGGCGGCATCGATGTCGCGACGCTTTCCGCCAGGGAGCTGACTTCGGCCGCGACCGGCGCGCTGATGATCCTCACCCCCGGCATTGTGGCCTTTGCGGTCGTGCTGGGAAAAAGGATCGGCCGCCCCTATGCCGGCGGGCTCGGCTTCCTGCGCGCGCTCGCCGCCGCCCTCGCGGTTCTGATCGTTCCGATGCTGCTGTTCGGCGCGGCGGCGGCGTTTGTCGCAACGTATGGCGAACCGGCCGTGAGGATGGACGAGCTGGGCGAGTATCTTCTCGTCACGCTGGGGCTGGTGTTCGTGATGGCGCTGGCGGGCGGGCTGCTGCTCGGCCTGCTGCTGATGGCGTTCGGCGGCGGGCTGACGCGAGGCGGGCCGATGTTCCGCTCCGCCTGGTTCACCGGCGCGGCGGCGATGGCGATCGCCGGCGGCACCGCGTCCCTCGCCATCCTCTTCTTCCGCGACGGCGACCAGATGCTGCAGGCGCTGATCGCCCTTTCGGGCGCCGGGCGCATGCAGGCCGCACCGGCCTTCGCCGATGCCTTGCCGGGCTTCCTCAAGCTCACGGCGCCCGGCGCCGCCGCCGGCGCCATGTTCGTCGCCGGCAGCCTCTATGCCTATCGCGGCCTACTGGGCTGGGTGAAGGCATTCCTCATCACCGTGCCGTTCGCGCTCACCGCGCTTTCGGGCACGATCATGCTGCTGGCGCAGCTGCGCTAGCCGCGCCCGAGCACCCGCGCGGCGACGGCCATCAGCGCGGTGAAGGCCGCCTCCACGGCGATCGGCTGGATCACCTCGCCGAAGCCGTGGCCCGCCGCCGTCGCCAGCCGCGCCGTCAGGGCGAAGCCGAACATGGCGAGCGGCACCAGCGCCCAGCGGCGGTCGTTCCTTATCGCCGCCGTCAGGGCGAAGAGCCCGCCGACGCCGAAGAAACTGCCCAGATCGGCCCGCAGCGACGAATAGCCGAGCTCGTTCAGGGCCGCGAGGCCCAGCTGCGCCCCCGGCCCGACCGGGTCCATCCAGAACCGAACCGCAACGAAAAGCCCGAACACGCCCACCACGGCCACAAGTCCACGCACGACATTCTGAATCATCCGATCCTCCCGATATTATGGCATGTTATATGCCACAAACTGCGCCGCGCACCTACTGGCGCGACCGGATCATCGCGGCGACAATGCACGCCAACATCCCGGGACCCACGGAAATGGCGACTTCACAGGCGAGCGACGGCCCTTTCATCCGCAAGGTCCTCATCGTCTTCGCCCTGGCGGGGCTCGCCGCGCTCGCCTGGACGCTCAGCGATCTGCTGCTGCTGATCTTCGCCTCGGTCATCGTGGCGGTGGTGCTGCGGGCCGTCGGCAATCTGATCCGCCGCGCGCTGCCCGTCGGCGACAGCCTGGCGGTCGTTCTGGCGCTCGTCTCGATCCTGGTGCTGCTCGGCCTCGTCATCTTCCTGTTCGGCGCGACGCTGGCGGCCCAGACCTCCGAGCTGATCGGCCGCCTTCCAGCCGCCTGGGCGGGCGTCAAAAATCTGCTCGCCGGCTATGGCTGGGGCGAGGACATCCTGAAGCAGATCGAAGGGCTCGGCGCCTATGCCGGACAGTTCGCCGCGCAGGTGCCGCTGGTCGCGCTGGGCATCGCGGGCGTCATCGCCAATGTCGGCCTCGCCCTCGTCGGCGGCGTGATGCTGGCGATGGAGCCCAGGGCCTATCGCGACGGCACGCTGCTGCTGGTGCCCAGGCCGGCCCGCGCCAACGCCGCCCGGGCGGTCGACGCCACGGGCCATGCCCTCACCGGCTGGCTGGCTGCGCAGCTCATCTCGATGATCGTCATCGGCACGCTCACCGGATTGGGCCTGTGGATCGCCGGCGTGCCCTCCGCGCTGGGCCTTGGCCTCTTTGCAGGTCTCGCGCAGTTCATTCCCGTTGTGGGTCCGGTCGTCTCGGCGATCCCGGGCCTGATGATCTCCGCCACGACCGACTGGAGCACGTTCGGCTGGGCCGCGCTCGTCTATGTCGGCGTGCAGCAGATCGAGGGCAATCTCGTGACGCCCTATGTGCAGAAGCACATCGCCGGCATCCCCATGGCGCTCGCGCTCTTCTCCATCGTCGCCTTCGGCATCCTCTTCGGCCCGCTCGGCGTCATCCTCGCGACCCCGCTGACGCTGGTCGCGCTGGTGCTGGTGAAGAGCCTCTATCTGCGCGATGCGCTGGGCGAAAAGGTCTACCTGCCCGGCGAGCCCCGCCCCGCCGACAGGAAGCCGGCCAAGGGCTGACGCAGCGTCCGGGTAGGCTTCCGGCCGTTACCGCATTATCTTCGCCGGCATGAATGCGCCCCAGCCCGTCACCGACGCCGCGCCGCCCATCGACGGGCAGGCGCTGCGCCGCGACCTCACCGCAGCCGCCCACGGCGCGGAGGGGCGCGACGATCTGCGCAAGGCGGCGGTCGCGATCCTCAAGCGGGTGCGCGCCGAAGCGCTGGCGCGGGCGGAAGCGATGCTTTCGGCCGGCGGTTCGGGCATCGCGGCGGCGCGCGTCATCTCGCAGACCCAGGACGAGATCATCGGCGCGCTCTACGACTTCACCGTCAAGCACGTCTATTACGCCCAGCTTCCCTCCACCGCCGAGCGCATCGCCATCGTCGCGACCGGCGGCTACGGGCGCGGCACGCTGGCCCCCGGCTCCGACATCGACCTGCTTTTCGTGCTGCCCTACAAGCAGACCGCCTGGGGCGAGAGCGTGGTGGAATACATGCTCTACGCGCTGTGGGATCTGGGGCTGAAAGTCGGCCACGCGACCCGCTCGATCGACGACTGCATCCGGCTCGCCAGATCCGACATGACGATCCGCACCAGCGTTCTGGAGGCCCGCTTCCTGTGGGGCGACGCACGGCTCGCCGAGCAGCTCAAGGCGCGCTTCGACAAGGAGATCGTCGGGCAGGGCGGGCAGGATTTCGTCGAGGCCAAGCTCGCCGAGCGCGACCAGCGCCACAAGAAATCGGGCGAGAGCCGCTATCTGGTCGAGCCCAACATCAAGGAGGGCAAAGGGGGCCTGCGCGATCTCAACACGCTCTTCTGGATCGCCAAATATGTCTACCGCGTCGAGGACGTGGCCGAACTGGTGGGCCGCGGCGTCTTCCGCGCCGACGAGCTCGACGTCTTCGCCCGCGCCGAGGATTTTCTCTGGACGGTGCGCTGCCACCTCCATTTCCTCTCCGGACGCGCCGAGGAACGCCTCAGCTTCGACGTCCAGCGCGATATGGCCCGGCGCATGGGCTATGGCGATGACGGCAACCACGCCATCGAAGCCTTCATGCGCGACTACTTCCTCACCGCCAAGGATGTCGGCGATCTCACCCGCATCATCTGCTCGGTGCTTGAGGAACAAAACCGCAAGAGCGCGCCGGGCATCGGCCGCATCTTCTCCGGCTTCGCCCGCAGGCAGACCCCGGCCCCCGGCTTCATCATCGAGGGCGGGCGCCTCAATATCGAGGACGAGGGCGTCTTCACCCGCGACCCGGTGAACCTGCTGCGGCTCTTCCACATCGCCGACGAGCGCGCCGTCCATATCCACCCCGACGCCTTCCGCGCCGCGACACGCGCGCTCTATCTCGTCGACGACGCGCTGCGCGCCGACAAGGAGGCGAACCGGCTGTTCCTTGAGGTTCTCTCCTCGCGCCGCGACCCCGAGACGGTGCTGCGCTGGATGAACGAATGCGGCGTGTTCGGCCGCTTCGTGCCCGCCTTCGGGCGGATCGTCGCGCTGATGCAGTTCAACATGTACCACCACTACACGGTGGACGAGCACCTCATCCGCGCCGTCGGCAATCTCTCCAAAATCGAGCGCGGGCTTCTGAAGGCCGATCATCCGCTGGCCGCCACGCTGATGCCGCGCATCAAGAACCGCGCGGCCCTTTATGTCGCGATGCTGCTGCACGACATCGCCAAGGGCACCGAGCGCGACCATTCGGAGGAAGGCGAAGAGATCGCGCACGAGCTCTGCCCGCGCCTCGGGCTCGACGCGAACGAGACCGAGATCGTCGCCTGGCTGGTGCGCAACCACCTCATCATGTCGGACGTGGCGCAGAAGCGCGATCTGTCGGACCCCAAGACGATCGAGGATTTCGTCGACATCGTGCAGACGCCCGAGCGGCTGCGCCTGCTGCTCGTCCTCACCGTCTCCGACATCCGCTCGGTCGGCCCCGGCGTCTTCAACGGCTGGAAGGGCCAGCTGCTGCGCGACCTCTACGCCGCAGCGGAGGAACGCATGCTGGGCGGCCGCATCGAGGTGTCGCAGAGCGCCCGCGTCGGCGCGGCGCGGCGGCGGCTCGAGGCGGCGCTCGCCGACTGGCCGGCGGCGGAGCGGGAGAGGGCGCTGACCCGCCACTACGCCTCCTACTGGCTCACCTTGCCCGCCGAGATGCACGAACGTCAGGCCCGCTTCATCCGCGAGGCCGACAAGAGCGGCGAGGTGCTGGCGCTGGAGGCCCGCGCCGATCCGTTCCGCGCGGTCACCGAGATCAGCGTCTACACGGGCGACCATCCCGGCGTCTTCCAGCGCCTCGCGGGCGGCTTCGCCGTCGCGGGGGCCAGCGTCGTCGACGCCAAGGTCTTCACCACCACCGACGGCATGGCGCTCGACGTCTTCTGGGTGCAGGACCAGGACGGCCAGGCCTTCGACCTCAGCCGCATTCCGCGGGTGAAAGAGACTCTGGTGAAGACGCTGAAAGGCGAAATCCTCGCCCGCAAGCAGATCGATGCGCGCCGCATCAAAAGCCGCGAAGAGGCGTTTTCGGTCTCGCCGCAGGTCATTTTCGACAACCAGGCGTCGAACCTGTGCACGCTCATCGAGATCGTCGCGCGCGACCGGCCCAACCTGCTGCACGACCTGACGCGCGCGCTGTTCCTCTCGCAGCTCTCGATCCACTCGGCGGTGATCGCGACCTATGGCGAGCAGGCGGTCGACGTTTTCTATGTGAAGGATCTTTTCGGCCACAAGATCACCCATCCGGGCAAGATCGCGGCCATCGAGCGCGCCCTGCTCGACGCCATGGGCGGCGGCGGGGTGAAGCCCAGGCGGCCGGCCAAGGGCTAGGGCCCCGCATCACGGCCCGGGAACCGCGCCCCGAACAGGGCAGGCTGTAACCGCTGCGGCTTCGCACCCCGGCCAAATCAGCGTATCTCCCTCGTCAGAATCACTTATCCGGTCAGTTCGATGAGCCTGTTGCGCGGGGCGTTCACGGTAGGCCTCTGGACCATGGTCAGCCGTGTCCTGGGGTTCGCCCGCGACATGGTGATCGCCCGCGCCATCGGCACCGGCTGGGTGGCCGACGCCTGGGCCGTCGCCTTCCGCTTCCCCAACCTCTTCCGCCGTCTGTTCGGCGAGGGCGCGCTCAACTCGGCCTTCGTGCCGATGTACGCCAAGCGCCTGGAAGGCGAAGGCAAGGGCGCCGCCGACCGGCTGGCCGAGGAAATCCAGAGCGTCGTGCTCCCTATCCTCATGGCCTTCTCGGCGCTCGCCATGATGGCGATGCCGTGGATCATGCAGGTCTATGCGCCGGGCTTCGTGGACGAGCCCGAGAAGCTGTCGCTGGCCAGCGACATGACCGTCATCGCCTTTCCCTATCTGCTCTTCATGTCGCTGGTGGCGCTCTATTCGGGCGTCCTCAACACGCATGGCCGCTACGCCTCGGCCGCCGCCGCGCAGAGCCTTCTCAACATCTCGCTGCTGGGCGCGGCGCTGATCGCGCAGTTTACGCTGCATCCCGCGCCCGGCGACCGCATCTGGGGTTTTGCGCTCGCCTGGGGCTGCGTCGTCGCGGGCGCGCTGCAGTTCCTCTTTCTCGTCTTCATGCTGGCGCGCGGCGGCATCCATCTGCGCCTTCGCTGGCCGCGGCTGTCGCCCGACGCCCGTCGCATCTTCGTGCTGATGGTGCCGGGCATCATCGCCGGCGGCGTCAGCCAGATCTCCATCTTCGTCGCCACCATCGTCGCGACGCTGCAGGACGGCGCCCCGGCGATCCTCTACTTCGCCGACCGCATCTATCAGTTCCCGCTCGGCATCGTCGGCACCGCCATGGGCATCGTGCTGCTGCCGACGCTCGCCCGGCATCTGCGCGGCGGGCGCGAGGATCTTGCGCTCTACTGGCAGAATCGCGGCGTCGAGCTCGCCATGCTGCTCACCCTGCCGGCCGCCGTCGCACTGCTCGTCATCTCGGTCCCCATCTCCATCGCGCTCTTTGAAGGCGGCGCGTTCGACCGCGCCTCGTCGGAGGCCGTGGGCCACGTCCTCATCGCCTTCGGCGCGGGCCTCCCCGCCTTCATTCTCGTCAAGGTGCTGCAGCCCGCCTTCTTCGCCCGCGAAGACACCGCGACGCCCATGCGCTTCGCGGTTGCGACTCTCATCGTCGATGTCGCACTTGCCGTCGGTCTCTTCTTCGCGCTCGGTCGCGACGTGATGGGCATCGCCATCGGCACCGCCGCCGCCGCCTGGCTGAACGTGATGCTGCTGGTCCGCGCGCTGCACGCCCGGGGGCATTTCTCGATGGACGCCCGCACGCTCGACCGGCTCTGGCGCATTGCGCTCGCCAGCCTCGTCATGGGGGCGGCGCTTTACGGCCTGATGCAGCTGGTCGGCGGCTGGCTCGATCAGGGCACGGTGAAGAAATTCGCCGCGCTCGGCGCGCTCTGCTTCGGCGGCCTCATCGTCTACGCCGCCGCCGTCATCGCGCTGAAGGGCGCGACGCTGGCCGAACTGAAAGACCAGTTCCGCCGCGAACGCGCCCAGACCACGAAGCCGACCGGCGTCTAGGCCTTCGCGTCATAGGCGGCGCGCGCGGTTTCGACATCGAGGCGATGATCGAGCGCCCATTGGGCAAGCGCGTTGAGGGGCCTCAGCACGTCGCGGCCCATCGGCGTCAGCGCATAGTCGACGCGCGGCGGAATGCTGGGCGTGACGGCGCGCGTCAGATAGCCGTCGCGCTCCAGGCCGCGCAGCGTCACGGTCAGCATCTTCTTGGAGACCGGCGGGATGCGGCGCTGAAGATCGCTGAAGCGCTGATCGCCGTCCTTCAGCATCACCATGATCAGCACGGCCCATTTGTCGCCGATGCGGCCCAGCACATCGCCGACCGATCGGCACACATCTGAGGGGATGTCGAGGTTACCCAGTCTCATTGAAGTGCCTTCTTGCGCGTTTCGCCTCCATTCTACACCTAGTCTCCGATAGAGACCAATTGGAGGCGGCGATGACGGAACAAGCGGGCAAAGAGACGGTGTTGGTCACGGGCGGGACCGGCTTTCTGGCGGGATGGACGATCGCGGCGCTGCTTGATGCGGGTTACTGCGTGCGCACCACGGTTCGGAGCCTCAAGCGCGAAGGCGAGGTCCGGGCGGCGCTGTCTGGCGTGACAGGCTCCGGCGAACGGTTGGCCTTTTTCGAAGCGGATCTGTTGAAGGACGCGGGATGGGACGCCGCCGTCGCCGGCGTGGACTATGTCCTGCATGTCGCATCGCCCATGCAGGTGGGCGAGTTCCGCGATCAGGACGTCATCAGACCGGCCCGCGAAGGCACGCTGCGCGTTCTCGGCGCGGCAGCGAAAGCCGGCGTGCGGCGGACGGTGATCACCTCCTCCACCCGGGCCGCGCAACCTCGCAAGCCGTCGGCGGTTCCGGTGGACGAGACCGTCTGGACCGATCTGTCGGAACGGGGTCTCGGCGACTACACGCGCGCCAAGACTCTGACCGAGCAGGATGCCTGGCGTTTCGCGGCTGAGAACCCGGCGATGAGCGTCGCGACGGTGTTGCCTGTCTTCATCCAGGGACCTGTCATGGGGACGGACGTCTCCGGATCGATCGAAGTCGTCAGCCGCCTCCTGAAGGGCCAGGTATCCGCGGTGCCGCGCGTCGGCTTCGCGATCGTCGACGTTCGCGACCTCGCCACGCTGCATCTGCGCGCCATGACGGCGCCCGAGGCCGCCGGTCAGCGCTTCATCGCGGGCGGCGATTTCTTCTGGTTCGCCGATATCGCCAAACTGTTGCGCGAACGTCTGGGCGATGCGGCCAAGCGCGTTCCCACGAAAGTCGCACCCGATTTTCTCGTCCGTTTCGCGTCTCTGTGGCAGAAGGAGCTGCGCGAACTCACGCCCGGCCTCGGCCGGCGCCAACCCTATAGCAGCGCAAAAGCGGAGCGATTGCTGGGCTGGAAAAGCCGCCCGGCCGAGGCGTCGCTTCTCGACGCCGCCCGGAGCCTGATTGAGGCCGGTCTGGTCTGACCGCACTGGATAAGTCGCCGCCAACTTGCTAAGCGGGCGGCATGACGCGCCTTGATCGTCAGGGATACGCCTTCGCACCCCGCCTCGCGGGGCGATGGCGCGTGGCCGCGCGCTGACCTCGCCACCTTCCCCGACTTGATCGACGTGGAGCGCTCGGCCATAGAGCGCCGCCCGTCCCTTCCATCAGGACTTTCAAAGTGACCGACCAGGCCGTCCAAACGCCCGCCAGCAATCCTGCTGGCCATCCGACCCGCGTCTTCTCCGGCGTGCAGCCGACGGGCAATCTGCATCTGGGCAATTATCTCGGCGCCATCCGCAACTGGGTGCCGCTGCAGGATCAGCACCCGTCGATCTTCTGCGTCGTCGACCTGCACGCCATCACCACCGGCTTCGAACCCGACCTCGCGATGAAGACGCGCGAGATCGCGGCGGCCTATATCGCGTGCGGCATCGACCCTCAGCGCTCGATCATCTTCCCGCAGAGCCGCGTCACCGCCCATGCCGAGCTGACCTGGATTCTCAACTGCGTCGCGCGCATCGGCTGGCTCGACCGCATGACGCAGTTCAAGGACAAGGCCGGTAAACATAAAGAGCGCGTCAGCGTCGGGCTCTACGATTATCCCGTGCTGATGGCCGCCGACATTCTCGCCTATCGCGCGACGCATGTGCCGGTCGGCGAAGACCAGAAGCAGCACCTGGAGCTCGCCCGCGACATCGCGCAGAAGTTCAACAACGACCTCGGCGTGCCCGGCTTCTTCCCGCAGCCCGAGCCGCTGATCCTCGGCCCCACGCCGCGGGTGATGAGCCTGCGCGACGGCAAGGCCAAGATGTCGAAGTCCGATCCGTCGGATCTCTCCCGCATCAACCTGAAGGACAGCGACGAGGAGATCGCGGCCAAGATCCGCAAGGCCCGCACCGACCCCGAACCCATCGGCGGCACGATGGAGGAGATCGACGCGGCTCGCCCTGAGGCCTCCAACCTCATCGGCATCTATGCAGCGCTCGCCGGCAAGCCCAAGGCCGACATTCTGGAGCAGTTCGAGGGCGCGCAGTTCTCGACCTTCAAGGGCGAGCTGGCGGATCTCGCGGTCAGCGTGCTCGGCCCCATCCGCACGCGGATGGCCGATCTCCTCACCGACACCGCCAATATCGACAAGGTGCTGAGCGACGGCGCCGACAAGGCCGCCGCCATCGCCATGCCGATCCTCGCGGAAGCCAAAAAGGCGGCGGGGTTCCTGTAACCCCGCCGCCTCTCGCCCTTGTCATCCTCGGACGGCCCAACAGGCCGATCCGGGGACCCATGCCTTGGGGCCGGTCAGACATCGCGCCTCATCCGGCCCGCCTCTTCCCGCTCTTCTGCTGCAGAAAGTAATTCAGCCCTAGCCACCCCAGGTGCGCAATTCACTCAAGCGGCCAGCTTGGTACCTTGAGGTTTAGCCTTTTTCTTTGGTGTTTTGCGCGCCTTTGGGCCCAGCGTCATCGTCAGGCCAAGCTCGCCGATCAGATTGGCAACCAGCGCGAAACTGGGGTTGCCATTCGGCCCGAGCGCTTTGATGAGACCCTGACGCGAAACGCCGACTTTCGCCGCCAGCCGCGACAGATTGGTTGCGCGGCTGATAATGCCAAGCGCTTCCCGGATTTCGTCAGGATCGCCACCGTTCAGCGCCTCGCTCAGAAAAGCCTCCCGGCGTTCCGGCGTGTTCAGATAATCGGCAGGGTCAAATGATGTCGTCTTGAGAGTCATGGGCCCAACGCCTTCGCCAGTTCCTTTGCTTTACCGATATCCTTCTGCTGGCTAGCCTTATCGCCGCCACACAGAAGGACCACCACCGTCTTGCCGCGCGTCACGTAATAGAGCCGATAGCCCGGCCCCAGGTCGAACTTCATTTCGAACACGCCGCCGCCGACCGAACGTGACGCGCCGAAAGTGCCTTGCGCCACCCGCATGATGCGGCGCGTGATCGCGACGGCGGCTGTGGCATCCTTCAGCCGCTTCAGCCATCGCTCGAACTCGATGGTCGTCCGCACCTCGATCATGTGACAACCTTAGTTGACACATATGCGATGTCAACTGTGGTTGTCATGTTTCCCAACGCAGCCCCACCCCTTCCCGGCACCCTGCCGCTCGCGTAAACAGGCCGGCATGAGCGCGATCCGCCGCCGCAAATTCCTCGTCGTCGTCGACGAGACCCCCGAATGCCGGGTGGCGATGCGTTTCGCCGCCCGCCGCGCCGAACATACCGGCGGCGTCGTCAGCCTCGCCCACATCATGCCGCTGCCCGACACCCAGCACTGGGCGGGCGTGGAGGAGCTGATGCGCGCCGAGGCTGAGGCCGACGCCGAGGCGACGCTGTATGAGGCCGCCCGCTTCGTCTTCGACATCACCCAGTCGCCGGCCGAAGTGGTGCTGCTGGAGGGCAAGAAGCGCGAGGCGCTGCTCGGCCTCATCCGCGACGACAAGGCGATCTCGATCCTCGTGCTCGCTTCCGGTCAGGGCCGCGACGGGCCGGGGCCGCTGGTTGCGGCGGTGGCGGCCGGCGGCGCCAACGCCTTCCCGATCCCGGTCACCATCGTGCCCGGCACGCTGAACGACGCCGAAATCGACGCCCTCGCCTGAACGCGGCCAATCTCCCTTGATTTCAAAGGGTTGTTTCGGCCCGTCCCCGGCCCCCATATTGCCGCAGCCGCTGTGACGCAAGGCGCACCGATGTTCATCCAGACCGAATCCACCCCCAATCCCAACACGCTGAAATTCCTGCCCGGCCGCGATGTGGCGGGGGCCGGGGCGCTCTACGACTTTCCCGATGCGGGCGCGGCGGCGCGTTCGCCGCTGGCGGCCGAGATTTTCGCCGTCGAGGGCGTCGCGCGCGTGTTCTTCGGGGCGGATTTCGTCGCCGTCACCAAATCGGCGGGTGAGTGGCAGCATCTCAAGCCGGCGATCCTGGGGGCCATCATGGAGCATTTCCAGATGGAGCGCCCCCTCATCCGCGAGGCCGCGCCCGAGGCCGAGGCAGGCTCCGACGCCGTCCTCTCCGAGGAAGACGAGGACATCGTCGAGCAGATCATGGAGCTGATCGAAACCCGCGTGCGCCCGGCCGTCGCGCAGGACGGCGGCGACATCATTTTCCGCTCCTTCGACAGCCAGACCGGCACGGTTTACCTGAACATGCGCGGCGCCTGCTCCGGCTGCCCCTCCTCGACGGCGACGCTGAAAGGGGGCATCGAGAAGATGCTGATGCACTACATTCCCGAAGTGACCGCCGTTCAGGCTATCTAATTTTTGGCGATCTGACCTCCAAGGCCCCCATGACTCACCAGCCTCTGCCCGACGCCACCCTCGACCAGCTCTTCCGCGAAGCCAGGTCGCAGAACGGCTGGAAGGAAACCCCGGTCTCGCAGACGCTGCTGCGCGCGGTCTACGACCTCGCCCGCATGGGCCCGACCAGCGCCAATTGCTCGCCTGCCCGTTTCGTCTTCTGCGCCAGCCAGGAGGCGAAGGAAAAGCTCGCCTCCTTCGCCTCGGCCGCCAACGCCACCAAGATCGTCGCCGCGCCGGTCACGGTGATCATCGGCCACGACATGAAATTCTACGACAAGATCCCCGAGCTCTTCCCTCACAACCCCGGCGCCAGGGACTGGTTCACCTCCAGTGCGGCGCTCGCGGAAACCACCGCCTTCCGGAACGGCACGCTCCAGGGCGCCTATCTGATGATCGCCGCCCGCGCGCTCGGCCTCGACTGCGGGCCGATGTCGGGCTTCGACAACGCCAAGGTCGATGCGGCCTTCTTCGCCGGCTCCGACGTGAAGTCGAACTTCATCTGCTCGATCGGCGAGGGCGACCCGTCCAAGGTGTTCGGCCGCCTGCCGCGCCTCGCCTTCGAGGACGCCTGCCGGATCGACTGACGGCGTGACGATGCTGTGTCTGGGGCTCGATACCGCGCTCGGCGCCTGCTCCGTGGCGCTGACCGGCGCCGCCGGCCCCCTCGCGCACCGCTTCCAGGCCATGAGCACCGGCCATGCCGAGGCGCTCGCCCCCATGGTCGAGGGGCTGATGCGCGAGGCCGGCCTCGCCTTTCCCGCGCTCACCCGCATTGCCGTCACCACCGGGCCGGGCACCTTCACGGGTCAGCGCATCGGCCTCGCCTTCGCGCGCGGCCTGGCTCTGGCGCTGAAAATCCCCTGCATCGGCATCACCACGCTTGAGGCCATGGCCGCCGCCGCACGGGCCGAACGTCCCGGCCATGGCGTGCTCGTCGCCGCCGACGCGCGCCGGGGCGAATGCTATGCGCAGGCCTTCGCCGTCGACGGCGCGCCGCTGGGCGAGCCCGCGCTGCTCACGCTCGACGACGCCGCCGCGCTCATTTCCCCCGGCCTCACCCTCGCCGGCACCGCCGCCGAGGCCCTCGCGGCCCATGGCGGCGTCCTCTCGGCGGTCCGCCAGCCCGACGCCGCCTTCGTCGCGGCCCTCGCGCTTTCCCGCCCCGATCCCGGCCCGCCCCATCCGCTCTATCTGCGCGCGCCCGACGCCAAGCTGCCCGGCCCGCTCAAAGGCGGCCCCGCCCCCGCGCGGGCCCTATGAGCGCCCCCGTCATCCGCCGCGCCGGGCCGGAGGCCGCCGAGGCCATCGCGGCGCTCCACGCGCTCAGCTTCGCCGACGCCTGGAGCGCGCCCTCCATCGCCCGCCTCATCGGCGGCCCCGGCGGCTTTGCGCTGATCGCCGCCGTGGAGGGCCGCGACGCCGGCTTCGCCCTGCTGCAATGCGTGCCGCCCGAGGCGGAACTCCTCTCCATCGGGGTCGACCCGGCCCGGCGCCGCCACGGCCTGGGGCGCGCCCTTCTGGCCCACGCGGCGCGCGACCTGGCGGCCGGCGGCAGCGCCGTCATGTTCCTCGATGTCGCCGCCGACAACGACCCGGCGCTTGCGCTCTACCGCGCGCTCGGTTTTCAAGACATGTCCCGCCGGCCGCGTTATTATGGCGGGAAGACCGATGCGATCGTGATGCAGGCTGGGCTCGCCTCCATCGCGGGTGAGACCTGAGGAGACTTCATGCCCCACCGGATCGAGAAACTGTGCGTCGACAAGGGTCTGCGCATGACCGAACAGCGCCGCGTGATCGCGCGGGTGCTTTCGGAAAGCCACGACCACCCCGACGCGGAGGAGCTGCACCGCCGCGCCGCCGCCATCGACAGCCACATCTCGATCGCCACGGTCTACCGCACGGTGCGCCTCTTCGAGGAGGCCGGCATCCTGGAGCGCCACGATTTCCGCGACGGCCGCTCGCGCTACGAGCAGCTCCCCGAAGAGCACCACGACCATCTGATCGACCTCTCTACCGGCAAGGTGGTCGAGTTCCACGACGAGGAGATCGAGCGGCTGCAGCAGCTCGTCGCCGAGCGCCTCGGCTTCAAGCTGATCGACCACCGGCTCGAACTTTACGGCCGGCCGCTCGACGCCAAGGACGCGAAAAAGGCATGAGCCAGGCGGCGCTCCCCGCCCTCACCGTCGACCGCCCGGCCGCCGCCGAGACCGGCCGCCGGCCCCATGCCGATGCCGGGCGCGAGCTGCCGCTGCTGAACGAGATGACGCGCATGCAGACCGCGCGCGGCGTCTTCCGCCTCACGTTGTTCGTGCTCAGCGTGCTTGTCGTGCTCCCGTTCCAGTGGACGCTGATGAAGCTCGATATCGGCGCGAAGATCATCCCCTTCCGCTTCCACCGCTGGCTGCTGCGCGTCTTCGGCATCCGCGTGAAGGTGACCGGCGAAATCGCGCCGGGCGGCGGCGTGCTGATCGCCGCCAATCATTCCTCGTGGATCGATATCCTCACCGTCTCTTCGGTCGGCCCGATCAGCTTCATCGCCAAGTCCGAGGTCAACACCTGGCCGGGCTTCGGCCTGCTCGCGCGTCTGCAGCAGACCATCTATGTGGCGCGCAACCGCCGTTCGAAAACCGCCGAGCAGCGCGACGAGATCAAGGAACGGCTGGGGAAGGGCGACACCATCGTCCTCTTCCCGGAAGGCACCTCCAGCGACGGCAACCGCGTCCTCACCTTCAAGAGCGCGCTGATGAGCGCGGCGGAAGGCACGATTCCCGACGGGAACGGCGGCGAAAAGCTCATCCGCGTTCAGCCCATGAGCATCGCCTACACACGCCTCCACGGCCTGCCGATGAACCGCGCCTACCGGCCCTTCTATGCCTGGTATGGCGACATGGATCTCGTGCCGCACCTGTGGGACATGGCCCGCCTCGGCCCCATCGACTGCGAGATCACCATCCACCCGCCCATCACCGTCACCGAAGCCGGCTCCCGCAAGGCGCTGGCCGCCAGATGCGAAGCGCTGGTGTCGGAGTCGCTGACGCGGGCGCTGACAGGGCGAGGGTAACGTCGCACCCCCATCTGTCATCCTCGGGGCACGGCGAAGCCGTGAACCCGGGGACCCATGCCAGAGTCTCCTCAAGCGGCACCTCAATCCGGCTCCCGCAACCCCACCACCTCCGGCCACAAATCCCGCCAATCCGGATTGGCTTTCTCGATCAGCGCGATCTTCCACGCCCGCAGCCATTTCTTCAGTTGCTTCTCGCGCCGTATTGCAACCTCGACATCGTCAAACGTCTCGTAGTGCACCAAACGCTTCACGCCATAGTCCTTGGTGAAGCCTTCCCATGCGCCGTCGCGATGCTGGGTCGCGCGATGCGCCAGATCGCCCGTCACACCGACATACAGCGTGCCGCCCTTCTGGCTGGCGAGGATGTAAACAAAGTAGCTCTTCACTGAACCGCCTCAGGCATGGGTCCCCGGGTTCCGCTTCGCGGCCCCGAGGATGACAGCACAAAATGGGTTGTCATCCTCGGACGGCCGCAGGCCGATCCGGGGACCCACGCCTGAGGCCGTTCAGGATGAAACGCCGCCCCCATTTGCCCCCGCACCCCCGTTTGCGGCATAACCCGCCCCCTTAAATCCTCAAGGATGCCCGCTGCCGTGACCCGCAAGGTCCACATCAAGACCTATGGCTGCCAGATGAACGTGTACGACAGCCAGCGCATGGCTGACGTGCTCAGCCCCCTTGGCTATGCCGTGTCGGATGAGGCGGAAGGCTCCGATCTCGTCATCCTCAACACCTGCCATATCCGCGAAAAAGCCGCGGAAAAGGTCTATTCCGAGCTGGGCCGCCTCAAGAAGATGAAGGCGGAGAAAGACGGCATGATGATCGCCGTCGCGGGCTGCGTGGCGCAGGCCGAAGGCGCCGAGATCACCCGCCGCGCGCCCGAGGTCGACATCGTCGTCGGCCCGCAGGCCTATCACCGCCTGCCGCAGATGATCGCCGAGATCCATCGCGGCGCGGGCAAGGCGCTCGACACCGAATTCCCGGTCGAAGACAAGTTCGACAAGCTGCCGCAGGTCAGCGGCCAGCAGGGCCCGGCGC
>JAKOQZ010000155.1 GCA_029778105.1 Pseudomonadota bacterium
CCAGAAATCGCGCCGCGCCTTGGGGTCGACGCCCGCCGTCGGCTCGTCCAGCAGCAACAGGTCGGGGTCGTGGATCATGCAGGCCGCCAGCGCCACGCGCTGCTTCCACCCTCCCGACAGCGTGCCGGCCAGCTGTCCGGCACGCGCCGTCAGCCCCAGGTCTTCGATCGCCTCCGCGACACGCCTCGCGCGATCCTTCACATCGAACAGCCGCGCGACGAAGCTGAGGTTCTCCGCAATCGACAGATCCTCATACAGCGAGAATTTCTGCGTCATATATCCGGTGCGCGCTTTGATATGCGCGCTGTCGGCCACGACGTCATAGCCAAGCACCTGCCCCGCGCCGCCATCGGGGCGCAGCAGGCCGCACACCATGCGGATCGTCGTCGTCTTCCCCGAACCGTTCGGCCCCAGAAAGCCATAGATCGCTCCGCGCGGCACTTTCAGGTCGACATGGTCGACCACCGTCTTCGTGCCGAACCTCTTGGTCAGCCCGCGGACATCGATGACCGCTTCGGCGCTCATTTCAGTTTCACATCCACCGGCAGGCCGGGACGGATCGCCGTCGGATCGCTTGGGGCGGCCTCCACCAGGAACACCAGCTTTGCGCGTTCCTCCAGGCTATAGATCACCGGCGGCGTGAACTCCGGCTCGCTGGCGACCCATGTGATGCGTGCCGTCAGCCCGTCCCTGCAGCCGTCACACGAGATCGAAACCTCCGCGCCCGGCGTCATCGCCGCCAGCTGCGCCTCCGGCACAAAGAAGCGGACCTTCATGTTCTCCGGCGCCAGCAGCGCCAGCACCGGCGCTCCCGCGGCGACGACCTCGCCGCCACGCCGATAGATTCGCTCGATCGTTCCGCCCGCCGGCGCCTTCAGCGTCAGATCGGCGAGCCGGCGCTCCGCCAGCCCGAGATCGGCTTCCGCGGCACCCAGCTGCCGTGCAGCCGCATCCCGCTGCGCTTTCGCCGCCGCCAGCGCCGCCTCCGCCGATTGCAGCGCTGCACGATCCGCATCCAGCTTGGCCCGGCTCGCCGCCTTGGTCGCGACCAGCTCCTCAGTCCGTTTCAACGTCTTCGCCGCCAGATCGCGATTGGCCTCCGCCTGACGCACCGCTTCCGCCAGCGCGCCGTCCTCGGCGACATTCGCCCGTGCGCTTTCCGCTGCGGCTTTCGCCGCATCGCGCTGATAGGCGGCCCGCGCGCCATCCAGCGTCGCAACGACAGCGCCCGCTTCAACCCGGTCGCCTTCCTTGACGTTCAAGCTGGCGATCACCCCGCCATCCTGTGGCGCGACATAAAGATACGTCGCCTCGCCATAACCTTGCAGCTTGCTCTCACCCTGCGGCGAACACGCCGCCAGCATCAGCGCCACGCCGAGAAGGAGATGCGTCCTCATGGCTTCAACCCGTTCAGCAGAAGATCCACCTGGCCCTCGATCACCTTGGCCGGCGGGATATCCAGATCGCCGCGCAGCACGTGCCGCCACAGCGCCGCAAACATCACCGGCCCGATGATCGCCCTGACCGTCAGCACCGGATCGACCGGGCGGAAAGCGCCCTTGTCGATGCCCGCGGTCACCAGCTTCGCCAGCGCCGCCATGGCGGTCTCCACGATCTCGGTGCGATAGAAATCCGCGATGTCGGGAAACCGTCCCGAGATTGCGATGATCAGGCGCGGCACCGCGAAGAAGCGCTGATCGCTCAGCCGCTCGATCGCCGCGGTCGCCATCAGCCGCAGCGTCGCCTCCGGGTCGGCCGCGCCCGCCTCGGCGATCGCTGTCAACTGCGCCGCGATGGGCGAAATCTCGCGGCTGATCAGCGCCCGCAGCAAGGCCTCCTTGCTGTCGAAATAGAGATAGACCCCGGCCTTCGAGATTCCCGCGCGCGCCGCGATGTCGTCCATCCGGGCCGCGTCGAACCCGGTCTCGATGAACACATCCAGTGCCGCGTCCAGAATTTCGTCGGGGCGGGCGGCGGCGCGGCGTTTCCAGCGCAATGTGGCCTTGGTAATGGCAGGTAAATAACTGACCAGTCAGTTATTAGCAAGGGCGGATTGACGCGATGGTCACGCTATCCGGGGTTCGTCATATGCCTGCCGCATTGTTTCACGTATGAAACACGCCGTCAGGGCCTCTGCGGCCTAACTTGGGATCTTACGACAATGCGCCTCAGCCTTTCGGCTCTTCTTCTTTCCACTGCCCTCGCGACCGGCTTCGGCGCGGGCGCGCTGACCCTTCTCACCCCGGCCGTCCAGGCGCAGGAGGCCGCCGTCCAGGCAGGCGAAGTCGATGTCGATGGGCTGCTCAAGCTCCTGCCGCCCGACGCCAAGGCCACCTATGGCTCCAAGTCCTACGATGCCCTGACCGGCATCACCACCATTCGCGACCTCAAGATCGCCGAGGCCGGCCATGAGGATCAGAGCTTCCTCGCCGTATCCGAGATCGGCCTGCGCGGCGTCGACATGGCGGCGTTCAAATACGTGTTCGATTTCGCCGCCTATGGCGCGACCCCGGACGCGACCTTCAAGCAGCTCTTCGGCGATATTCTCGTGAAGGGTGTTTCGCTTACCGTGCGGGGCCAGACCGTCGCCGGCGTCGAAGAGATCGCGTTCGGCGGCGTCCAGATGAAGCAGCTCCAGTTCAAGCCGCCTGGCGCTCAACTCGGTGCGATGTCGGACAAGGAGGGCTTCCAGTTCCTCGGCGCGTTGCTCGACAGCGCCATCACCGGCGAGATCAAGGTCACCAACTTCACGACCGAAGATCGCGGCAACCGCGCCTCGATCAAGACTCTGGTATTCGGCGGCATCAATCGCGGCCAGTTCGGGCCGTCCTCGATCGATACCTTCGAATCGCAGGCCGACGGCCTCGTCAGCAAGATCGCCTCCGCGAAGTCCGACGGCGCCGACTTCACCAAGGGACTTCCGTGGCTGCTCAAAGGCGAGATGCCGCCGGTCGGCCCGGATGCGCTGATGTATTTCGGCGCCTCTTCGGTCGATGGCCTGTCCTACGAGATGAACGGCGCCAAGCTGACCATCGCGAACTACACGGTCGAGCCGATCAATTTCTACTGGCTGGTGCCTTCGACGTTCAAGCTCTCACTGAACGACATCTACTACACGCCTTCGGCGACGGACGGCACAAGCGCGCAGAAGGACCTCGCCGAGCTGGGTCTGGATCATCTCGATCTCGATCTCGGCGTCGAATGGCAGTTCGACGGCAATGGCGGCAGCGCCAGCCTCAAGGAACTGCGCATCGCCGAATCCCAGCTTTTTGACGCCACGCTGTCATTCGACCTCACGGGCATCAATCTCGCGCAGCTCGTCGATCCGGCGACCGCCCAGGGCGCGCTCATGGGCGTCGGCCTGACCGGCGCGCAGCTTTTCGTCAAGAACAACGGCGGCTTCGACAAATTCCTGACCCTTGCGGCGCGCGAACAGAACACGACGCCCGATGCGATCAAGCAGCAGGCGCTCGATCAGCTCACCCAGATCGAAGGCGGCATGCCGCAGGCCGATGGAACGGTGAAGCCGCTCTCCGAGCGGGTGAAGTCGATCGTCGCCGCGTTCAAGGCCTTCATCAATTCGCCCGGCACGCTCACCATCAAGGTCCAGCCGGCCTCGCCCATCACGGCGGCGACGGGCATGGGCGCGCTGTTCGATCCGATGACCGGCGCTGACGCGTTGGGCATCACGGTCGAGTCGACGCCGCAGTAAGCAGCGGACGGTTCGCGGTTTCGGCGGCGCCCCGGGGAACCGGGGCGCCGTTTTCATTATTCCGGGCCTGTCGCAAGGCTCACCGGACAGGCGTCGTCGATGTCGGCCTCGGCGAGGAATTGCGACAGCGCGGCGTTGCGCTCCACCGCATCGCGGCCAGCAGCGGTCAGCCTGTCGACGTTATCGGACGAGATCGTAAGGCCCGTGGGAATATCCTTCAGCGCATCCGCGCCGGGCTGATCGGTCAACGCGATATGTATCATGGCCGACCGCGCCCCCGGACCCTTGCCGCCCTTGGTGCAGCGCAGCCTGGTGAGGTTCTCGGCCATATTGCGTGCCGCCGTCCGCGCCAGCCTCAGGGTCTCGAAATTATAGCTGTCGATCGTGTTCGAGGTCACCGCGCCGGCGATGCGCAGGACGTCGCCGACGATGGGTGTCCGGTTGATCGTGCGGTCCTTGTCGGCCTGGCCGTCGATCGAGATGAACAGGATGCGCGTCAGCTTGCCCAGCCGGCCGGAAGGATCGGGCGCCTGGCTCGGATTGTCATAGCGCGAGATGTAGTCGAGCAGACCGCGCATCGCCAGGTTGTCGGCCACGCCGCCGTCGATCAGATGCACATAGGACGGCTCGTCGACCCGCATATAGCGCCGCGCCAGCAGCGCCTGCTGACGCTGGCGCGACAGCGGGTCGGGGTCGGCAAGGCCGCGCGTCACCCAGGACGGCTCGCCCATCGCGCAATTGTCGCGGTAATTGTTTAGCACGATGGGCGTGAAGAGGATCGGAAATCCGTTCGAGGCCGCCACCGCCCGCGCCAGCGGATAGGTCGACAGGTTCGAACAGATCAGGTCGAACTGGCTCTGCATGAACGGAAACGCCGCGCCGTTCGCCAGATCGGTCGCCTGCACGATGACGAAAGGCGGCCCCAATTTTTCCAGATCGTCGTAGGTCGCGCCGTGGAACATTTTCTCGTCATAGACGCGCGCCATCTCGTCGTTGGTGCCCCAGTTGGGGTTGACCATCCAGTCCCAGCGCCAGGGCAGCAGATAGATGCCGGCGATCTCGTCGTTCAGATCCTCGTCCAGAAAGTCCTCGCGGAAGTTCTGGAAGATGGCGTCGCGGTGCAGCGCATAATAGGCGGCCGGAAAGCTGCCGCCCGAAACGCCGGTCAGGATGTCCACCTCATGCAGCAGGTTCCGCGTCACGCCGTTATAGGTGAAGTTCATGTCGCGCATGGCGGTCAGCGCGCCATAGCCGAACGCCGCCGACCGCTTGCCGCCGCCCGAGAACGACACCACTACCAGCAGATCGTCGCTCGCCCGGTCCGATGACAGGTTCGACAGCCGGTAGCCGCGGGTTTCGCTCGCCGCGATCAGCGGATCGTTCGACTGGGCGCTCAGCGAGGCGCAGCCGGGCAGGGCCAGCAGGGCCAGCGCCGTCAACATGCTCAAGACCCGCTGCATACCCATCTCCGATGCCCGAATCCGCGCACCATACAGAAGCGGGCCGGCCCGCGAAATTCGCGCCGGCTGCGACACCGGCCACAGAGCCTGACGCAATTGCGTGTCTCAATCCTGCCGGATCGTTTCGCATTTGCGGTTTTGCCTTAACCCGGCCGCTTGTGCTTTCGTGATGCTGTCGTGCGGCTTCGTCGGGGCCGCGCCCGATGTGGAGGGGATACCTGCATGCGCCGCCCTGCTTCTTTCGCCCTGGCTTTCGCCATCGCCTTGACGTTGCCGCTGCAGGCCCAGGTCCCGCCGCCGCCGCCCGCGCCCCCTGTCGCGCCCGCCGTGCCGGCGCCCCCGGCACCGCCCCCCCCGCCGCCGCCCGGCCCGGTTGCGCCACCGCCTCCGGCCGTTCCCGAAGTTCCCTCGCCCCCCGCGCCGCCGGTTCCGCCTGCGCCGCCGGCCAACGCGCTCGATCAGCTGGCCGCCGCCATCCCCGGCATTGTGGTGCGCTATGACAGCCTGACCCAGGAAAACGACCATCTGGTCGCCGAAGGCGTCAGCTTCGTGCGCCGCCTGCCCGGCGGGGGCACCGACGAATCGCACAAGCTCTATGTGAAGCGCATCGAAGCGATCGGCCTCAACGAGGCGGCATTCGCGACGGTTTTCGACCCCAACGCCTATGCCGGGGCCACCGACGAAACCTTCCGCACGCTCATCTCCAGTCTCACGCTGACCGAGCTGTCCTTCCTGGTCGACGACAAACAGGTCTTCGGCGTCGCGTCATGGACTGTCACCGGGCTTGAGATGAAGCAGTTTCCCTTCATTCCCGGCGGCCCGGAATTCC
>JAKOQZ010000156.1 GCA_029778105.1 Pseudomonadota bacterium
GACGCATCCAGCCCGAACGGGGCCAGCAGCGCCTTGTGGTGCAGCGAACCGCCCGCCTCCAGCATCGCGAAATACTTGGCGACGAAATCGGGATGCGCCTCCTCGTAGAGCGCATAGAGCGAGTTCACCAGACAGTCGCCGAACGCATAGGCATAGACATAGAACGGCGTCCGCACGAAATGCGGGATATAGCACCACCAGTTGGCATAGGCGGCCTCGAAGCTGAACGCCGGGCCCAGGCTCTCGCGCTGCACATCCATCCAGATCGCGCCGATGTCGTCGGGCGTCAGCTCGCCCTGACGGCGCTTGGCGTGGAAGCGCAGCTCGAATTCATAGAACGCGATCTGGCGCACCACGGTGTTGATCATGTCCTCCACCTTGCCGGCCAGCAGCAGCGCGCGTTCGCGCGGGGTGGGCGCGGCGTCCAGCAGCGCGCGGAAAGTCAGCATCTCGCCGAACACCGACGCGGTTTCGGCCAGCGTCAGCGGCGTCGACGACAGCAGCACGCCCTGCTTGGCGGCCAGCGTCTGGTGCACGCCGTGGCCCAGCTCGTGCGCCAGCGTCATCACGTCGCGCGGCTTCCCCAGATAGTTCATCAGGATATAGGGGTGCGCGCTCGGCACCGTGCCGTGGCTGAACGCCCCGCCCGATTTGCCGGCGCGCGGCTCGGCGTCGATCCAGTTGCGGTCGAAAAAGCGCTTGGCGATTTCGGCCATCGGCGGCGCAAAGCGGCCATAGGCGCCAAGCACCGTCTCGCGCGCCTCGGCCCACGGAATATCCGCCGCGCTCGCCTTGGGCAGCGGCGCGTTGCGGTCATAGTCGGCGAGCTGCGGCAGCTTCAGCCAGCGCGCCTTCAGCTTGTAATAGCGATGCGAGAGATCGGGGAACGCAGCCACCACCGACGCGCGCAGCGCGTCCACGACCTCGGGCTCCACCTGGTTCAGCAGATGGCGGAACGAGGTCGCCTCGGGATAGTGCCGCCAGCGGTCGTCGATCTCCTTGTCCTTGGCGAGCGTGTTCAGGATGAAGGCGAAGGTCCGCACGCTCTCGCCGAACGTCTTCGACAGCGCCGCCGCCGCATCGGCGCGCAGGCTGCGGTCGGGGCTCGACAGCAGGTTGAGCGCCTGCGGGCCGGTCAGGCTCTCGCCGCGCACGTCATGGCGCAGGCTCGAGATCGTCTCGTCGAAAAGGCGCGACCAGGCCGATGCGCCGGTGAGGTCGCGCTCGTAGAGCAGCCGCTCCATCTCTTCCGACAGCTGATGGGGCCGGAAGGCGCGGACATTGGCGAACCACGGGCGATAGCGCGCCAGCGCCGCATCGGCGGCGAAGGCCGCCTCCAGCGCGTCGTCGGGAATCTGCGACAGCTCCAGTTCGAAGAACAGCGTCTCGGTGCCGATCTCCGACATGCGGCCCTGAAGGTCGCCATAGAATTTCGCGATGGCCGGATCGGCGGAATGGGCGGCGAACAGCAGCCCGCCATACGAACCGATGCGCCCCGACAGATCGCCCAGCGCTTCGTAGTCGGCGATGGCGGCTTTCAGCACGGCGGCGTCGCCGGCCGCCAGCTTGCCCTTATAGGCGGCCGCAAAGGCCTTTGCCTTCGCCAGCGCCTCGCTCAGATCGGCCGCAAGGCGCGGATCGCCTGTGCCGGCATAGAGATCGCTGAGGTCCCAGCTGGGAACCGCGGAAACACTGGACGTGGGGGCTGCGCTCATAAGGATCTCTTAAGGTTCTGAAGGCTCACGATAAACCCGGAATTAGGGGTTTCGCCGCATGCTCGTCCCGAATTGAACCATTTGTGAAAGCCTGACAGCCGGAAAAACGGCGCGGGCGGTGGGTTTTGACGGGTTTCGATGACGCATACCATCCTCATCGTCGATGACGATCCGACGCAGCGCCGGCTGATGCAGGCGGTGATCGAGCGGAACGGCTTCGCCACGCTCCAGGCCGCCAGCGCGGACGAGATGTTCCGCGTGCTCGGCGGTCCGCAGGGCCCCGATGTCGGCATGGTCATGCTCGATCTCGTCATGCCCGGCGAAGACGGCATCTCGGCGCTCAAGCGCCTGCGTCCCGGCAATCCGGAACTTCCCGTCATCGTGCTCACCGCGCAGGGCGGCATCGAAACCGTCGTCTCGGCCATGCGCGCCGGAGCCGACGACTTCCTCGTCAAACCGGCGAGCCCGGAACGCATCCTCGTCTCGATCCGCAACTGCCTGAAGGTGAAAGCCCTCACCGGCGAAGTGCAGCGCCTGAAAAAGCGCAGCGGCGGCCATCTCGGCTTCTCCGACCTGATCGCCAAGTCGGCCGCCATGCGCACGGTGGTGCGCCTCGGCGAACGCGGCGCGCAGTCGAACATTCCCATTCTCATCGAAGGCGAAAGCGGCGTCGGCAAGGAAGTCCTCGCCCGCGCGATCCAGCAGGCCTCCGACCGCGCGAACAAGCCCTTCGTCGCCGTGAACTGCGGCGCGATCCCGGAAAACCTGATCGAGTCGATCCTCTTCGGCCACGAGAAGGGCGCCTTCACCGGCGCGGGCGAAAAGCATATCGGCAAATTCCAGGAAGCCGATGGCGGCACGCTCTTCCTCGACGAGATCGGAGAGCTGCGCCTCGACATGCAGGTCAAGCTGCTGCGCGCGATCCAGGAAGGCGAAGTCGATCCCGTCGGCGCCAAGCGCCCGGTCAAGATCAACATCCGCCTCATCTCCGCGACCAACCGCAACCTGACGCAGCTCGCGCAGGATGGCCGTTTCCGCGAAGATCTCTATTACCGCCTCAACGTCTTCCCCGTTCAGGTGCCGCCCTTGCGCGACCGCATGGACGACGTGCCCGACCTCATTCAGTTCTTCATCGAGCGCTTCGCCGCCGAGGAAAACAAGAAGGTCATCGGCATCGAGCCGGCGGCGCTCAACATGCTCATGGGCTACGCCTGGCCGGGCAATATCCGCCAGCTCGAGAACACCGTCTTCCGCGCGGTCGTCCTCTCCGACGGCGCCCAGCTCGCCATCGCCGACTTCCCGCAGATCGCCTCCCTCATGGGCGTCGAGATCAAGGCGCAGGTCCGCGTCGCCGAAATCGCCGCGCCCGTGTCGATGGCCGTCGGGCACGACACCTCCTACGCGCCGTCCGGCGGCGGCTACGAGCCTCCGGCCCCGGCCGGCACCGTGCGCCTGCCCAACGGCACCGAGATCAAGGCCATGGACGGCGCCGGGCACCTGCGCCGGCTCGAGGAAATCGAGAACGATCTCATCCGTTTCGCCATCGATCTCTATGACGGGCACATGACCGAAGTGGCCCGCCGCCTCGGCATCGGCCGCTCCACGCTCTACCGCAAGCTCCGGGAAATGGGCCTCGGCGACAAGGCTGACGCCGCCGAGTAGGTTTGGGGTTGCGCCGGACGCATCCGGCCCTCTAAATCCCTCCTCATGCTGCATTGCACAATGGAGCCCATGTGACCCAGGCCGTGCTCGTCACCGGAGGCGCCGGCTATATCGGCGCCCATGCCTGCAAGGCGCTGGCGAAGGCCGGCTATCTGCCCGTCGCCTATGACGACCTCAGCCTCGGGCACGCCGCCCACATCAAATGGGGGCCCCACGTCCAGGGCGACGTGCGCGACCGTGCGGCGCTTGAGGCGGCGCTGCGCGCCCACAAGGCGGTCGCCGTCATCCATTTCGCGGCGCTCTCGGCGGTGGGCGAATCCATGGCCGAACCGGCCCGCTACTACGACACCAATGTCCGCGGCACGATGGCCCTTCTGGATGCGATGGTCGCCACTGGCACGCCCCATCTGGTCTTCTCCTCGACCGCCGCGGTCTATGGCGAACCCGAAAAACTACCCATTTCGGAGGATGCGGCACTCGCGCCGGTCAACGTCTACGGCCGCACGAAACTGATCTGCGAGCGCATGGCGGCCGACTATGGCGTGCATGGCGTCAAGGCAGTGGCACTGCGCTATTTCAACGCCTCCGGGGCCGATCCGGACACGGAAATCGGCGAAAAACGCGCCGCAGAAACCCACCTCATCCCCCGCGCCATGATGGCGCTGCAGGGCTATATCCACGACTTCCAGGTCTTCGGCAGCGACTTCCCCACCCCCGACGGCACCGCCATCCGAGACTACATCCATGTGACGGACCTTGCGGAAGGCCACGTTCTGGCCCTGCGATACCTGCAGAACGGCGGCGATCCCGGCGCTTTCAATCTCGGTGTCGGCCACGGCTATTCGGTGCTGGAGATCCTCAAGGCCGTCGCCGCCGCCTCGGGCCGCGAGATGCCCGCCCCCAAGGGCGCGCGCCGCGCGGGCGATCCCAACATGCTTGTCGCCGATCCGTCACGCGCCCGTACAACCCTCGGCTTCGAACCGGCGCACTCCGATCTCAAGACCATTGCAGAGACCGCCTGGAAGTGGCACCGCATCGCCCATCCGGCGCGCAACGACTCAGCGCCGCCAGGCTGAGGAACAGACATGCGCATCGCGATGATCGGGACGGGCTATGTCGGCCTCGTCTCGGGCGCCTGCTTCGCCGATTTCGGCCATGACGTCGTCTGCATCGACAAGGACGCCGGCAAGATCGAGCGCCTCAACAGGGGCGAAGTGCCGATCTACGAGCCCGGTCTCGACGAACTGATCGCCCGCAACACGCGCGAAGGCCGCCTGTCGTTCACGACCGAGGCGAGCGCAGTGAAGGGTGCCGGCGCGGTTTTCATCGCGGTCGGCACACCCTCGCGCCGCGGCGACGGGCACGCAGACCTGACCTATGTCTATGCGGCGGCGGAGGAAGTCGCGCGGCTGATCGAGGGCTTTACGGTGATCGTCACGAAGTCGACCGTGCCGGTCGGCACCGGCGACGAAATCGAAGCGATCATCGGCCGCGTTCGGCCGGACGCCGCGTTCGCCGTCGTGTCCAATCCGGAATTCCTGCGCGAAGGCTCGGCCATCGAGGACTTCAAGCGTCCCGATCGCGTCGTCGTCGGCACCGACGATGCGCGGGCGCAAGGGGTGATGCGCGAGATCTATCGCCCGCTATTCCTCAACGAGACGCCGATCCTCTTCACCGGCCGCCGCACGTCGGAGCTGACGAAATACGCGGCCAACGCCTTCCTCGCGATGAAGATCACCTTCATCAACCAGATCGCCGATCTCTGCGAGGCTGTCGGTGCGGACGTACAGCAGGTCGCGCGCGGCATCGGGCTCGACAAGCGCATCGCGCCGAAATTCCTGCACGCCGGCCCCGGCTATGGCGGCTCGTGCTTCCCGAAGGACACAATGGCGCTGGTGCGCACGGCGCGCGACGCAGGCACGCCGCTCTCGCTGATCGAGGCGACCGTCGCCTCCAACGACCAGCGCAAGCGCGACATGGCCACGAAGATCATCGACGCGTTCGGCGGCGTCGAAGGCAAGACGGTCGCCGTTCTGGGCCTGACCTTCAAACCCAAGACCGACGACATGCGCGACGCACCCAGCCTCAGCATCGTCCCGGCTCTGCTGGCGGCGGGCGCCCGGGTGCAGACCTACGATCCCGAAGGCCGGCACGAGGCCGAGCCCCTGCTGCCCGGCGCCGAATTCCGCAGCGGCGCCTATGAAGCCGCCGAAGGTGCCGACGGGATCGTCATCCTCACCGAATGGGATCAGTTCAGGGCGCTGGATCTGACACGCCTGAAAACGCTGCTCAAGCGTCCCATCGTGGTCGATCTGCGCAACATCTACGACCCGGCGGACATGCGGTCGCGCGGTTTCGACTACACCAGCATCGGGCGTCGCTGAGATGCGCCGCCGCGTGGCCGTGGCTCTGGCTGCGGTCGCGTTCGCCGGCACGGCGTCGGCCAGCCGTCTGGTTCTCAACTACGAGATGCGTGCGATGGGCTTCACCGTCGCCGACGCGACGGTCACGGCGACGATCGAAAGCGGGCGTTATGACGTGCGGGTCATCGGCGCAAATTCGGGTCTGGCGGATCTTTTCGGCAGCCTGACGCTTTCGGCCGCAGCGGCCGGCACCATTCCGTCGCGCCAGATCGAGCCGATCCTTTTCGGCACCGACAATCTCTATGACGGCGCGCCCCGACGCACGCGCGTCATCTGGACCGGGCCGGAGGCCCATCCGGACTATGTGATCCCGACTCTTGAGGAAGAGGAGCGCGCGCCGATCCCAGATGACGCGCGCCAGGATGCGCTCGATCCGATCAGCGCTCTGCTGGCCTTCTCGCTGGGCGAGCCCACGCGCTATCGCTGCGCCGGCTCGCACAAGGTCTATGACGGGCGGCGCAGCTACACGCTGACGCTCGATGAGGGCATTCTCGAAGCCATCGAGATCGGCGACGCGCGGGTCACCGCTCTCAAGTGCCGCATCACCTACGAGCGCACCGGCGGCCAGACGCCGGAGAGCTGGCTGTCCTCGTCGAGAGGCCACGAAGAGGCCGAAATCTGGTTCTGGCTCGATGCCGACGGACGCGCCGTTCCCGTCAGGCTCGAAGGCGACGCGCCGATCGGATCGGCGGTCGCCGAATTGACCGCCCTGCCCTAGCGGCCCGAGCCGACAGCGCTGAGATAGAGGTCGAGCATCTCTTCTTCGGTGGAGCGTTCCGCGGCATCCATCTTGCGGATGCGGATCACCTTGCGGAGGATCTTGGTGTCGAAGCCGTTGCCCTTGGCCTCGGCGTAGACTTCCTTGATGTCGGCGGCCAGCGCCGCCTTTTCTTCCTCAAGACGCTCGATGCGTTCCACCACGGATTTCAGCTGATCCTTGGCGAAATTCGTCTTGGTCATGGGGGAGCGCTCCGCAGGTTCTGGAAGGGCGCGGAACCTACTCGCGGGCCTTCAGCCGTTCAAGCGCCGATCACTCAGCCGCCGCCTGCCCGGGTCTGAACAGGGCCTGCGCCTGCTTGACGGCCTGCGTCTTGTCCTTGTGGACGACCAGGACGGCATCCGGCGTCTCCACCACGATCATATGGTCGGCGCCGATCACCACCACGTTGCGCGACGATGCGCGGACATAGCAATCGGTGGATTCCAGAGCCCGGGCCGATCCGATGAGCGCGTTCCCGGACTCGTCGCGGGGCGCCAGCTCCATCAGCGTCGCCCACGAGCCGACATCGCTCCACCCGATGGACGCGGGCACCATGGCCGCCTTCGTGGTGCGCTCCGCGACCGCATAGTCGATCGAGTCGGACGGGCACGCAGACCACGCCGCAGCGTCGGCGATCCGCCCGTCGGGGCCTTCGCGGCTGCTCTCCCATGCGGCCTGCGCGGCGTCCGCGATATCGGGACGATAGGTTCTGAGTTCGGCCAGATAATCGCGCGCGCGGAACACAAAGATGCCGGCATTCCAGAAATAGCCGCCGGCCGTCACGAAGCCGACGGCAGTTGCCAGATCGGGCTTCTCGACGAACTGCGCGACGTCGAACCCCTCATTGCGCGGCGCGCCGGCGCGAATATAGCCATAGCCGGTATTGGGCGAGGTCGGCACGATGGCGAGCGCCACGAATCGGCCCTCGGCCGCCAACGCCGCGGCCTCGCCGATCACCCGGGTGAATTCCGCCCCGTCCGCGATGTGATGGTCCGAGGCGAGCAACGCCAGGATCGCATCTTTATCGTCGGCAAGGGCAGCATGAGCGGCGAAGGCCGCCGCCGGCGCCGTGTTGCGGGGCGAAGGCTCCAGCAGAAGCACGGCATCCGCCGCACCGCCGGCCGCGGCATGCGCGCGGGCTTCGCGGGCGAAGGCGGCGCTGGTGACGATCAGCGGCGGCCGATCGTGCGGCAGATCGAGCGCGCGCGCGACGGTCGCGCTCAGAAGCGAGCGCTCGCCGATGAGCGGGTGGAACTGCTTGGGCGCTGCGTCGTTGGAGACGGGCCAGAGACGCGTGCCTGCGCCGCCGCACAAGATCGCAGCCCGAACGGCTGGCATGATTAAGCTTGCTCCGACCGGTTGCCGATGCCGCAATCATCTCGCAACTGCGAACACCGCGTCAAGATACGCCGCGGTTAGGCCTTGGGGAAGGCCGCAAACGGGAACGGCGCGGTCTCGCGAGCGAATGTCATATAGGCCACCAGCTCGCCCATATAGACGCCCAGGCGCGCCCCGAAGCTGCGGAGATCGCCGCTGGCGTCGGCATCGAAAATCCGCAGGACGAACTGCGCGATCGTCACGAACACGGCCGCCCAGAAGGCGAGCCACAGCATGGCGAACAGAAACACGCTGATCAGAAGCTTGCGAAACGGATAGCCGCTCTTGGTTTCCGGCTCGCCCGAGGCGGGCGTCAGGCCATTTTCTGCAGGGCTTGCGGTCGTCATCGGTCGAAAACCTCCAATAGCTTGGAAATGGTCATGGGCGCCGCGCGCTTCAAGGCCGATCCCTTCAGGGCCGAGGCGGCCAGGGCCGCGGGCGGGCGCCCTTGACGAACAGGCTCGCCAAAAACAGGCCCGCAACATATCCGCCGATATGGGCGATGGATGCGAACCCCGTCACAAAGCCGCCGCCCAGCTTATCCCACAGGAAAAACGCCGCGTTGAGGCCGATCCATATCCAGGTGAACGTGATCACCGGCGGACGCGAGATCGGCGCGACGATTTCCCCCTGCGACAGCCGCCGCGCACGGTAGCGCAGCGCGGCGCCGATCAGCCCCGCCGCCCCCGCCGATGCGCCGATCACCGGATTGCTCTCGCCCCAATGCACGGCGAGATGCGCCAGTCCGCCGCCGATGGTCGATAGCGCGAACAGCAAAAACATGCCCAGCGTGCCGCAATTGCGCTGCACCGGCCCGGCCGCCGCCATCAGGAGGGCGCAGTTCACGATGACATGCGTCCAGTCAGCATGCAGGAAGCCATAGGTCAGCAGGTCGGCGACCGACAGCCAGGTGCGTGCCGGGTCGTCGGTGAGGAACATCGACGGCACCAGCGCCAGCGAGTTGTAGGCCCACGCCTTCCATCCGATCGGCGCGAAGGTGACCAGCGCATGCAGCGCGATGAACAGCCCGGCGAACGCCGGAACCTGCCAGGGAACGAGAAAAAGCGGCTCGGAGCTGCGCGGCGGCGGCGGAAAATCGTGCGTCACGGGGTCGCCTTCGTCAGCGCCGCCTCGACGAGCGGCAGCCTGTCATTGCCGAAATACATCTCGCCATCAACAAACATCGTCGGCGAACCAAAGCCGTTTCGCGCGATCAGCTCATCTGTCGCAGCCCGCAGCCTCTCCTTGTTTTTCGGATCGTCCAGCGCCGCGCCGAAGGCGGCGACGTCGAGACCGGCCTCCGCTGCACACGCGGCCAGAACCGTCCGGTCGGAAATATCGTGGTCTTCGCCCCAATAGGCCTGGAAGACGCGCGTCGCATAGGGAACGAGCCTGCCTTCATCGAGCGCGTGCCAGGCGCCGCGCATGGCTGCCACCGAGTTCACGGGGAAAACGCGCGGCGGCCAGACGATTTTCACGCCGCACAGCCGCGCCCAGTCCTGCATGTCCTTGTCGTAATACGCCTTCTGCCGTGGTTCGGGCCTGGCGCGACGCTCATAGACGCCCTGGTTCACGGCGTTGAACACGCCGCCGACCAGAATGGGCTTCCACACGATGGTCGCGCCGGCCCGCTGGGCCAACGCGTGCACGCGGGTGAACGCCAGATAGGTCCACGGTGAAGAACAGTCGAAGTAGAACTCGAGCTTCGTCATGGACCGGCCACACGCGGGGTTAATCCTTGGGTAAGGCTAACGGCAATTCATCCCCCGGCGCAAATCCGTCTCAGGACGATACACACCGGCCGTTCCGGGACCGCGATGCGACCCCGCCGGACGCCTCGCGATAGCGCCGATCCGGCACGGTAAGATTAAATTCACCATCGTCTTGCGCACGGCGCCTCGCGCGCAAAGTGCGGGGCGGCCGTGATGCGCGCTGGCATATCCGTTGCAGCCATCCGGCCCGAACGCCCTTTTCGAGGCCAGAAAACGATGAAGTACCGCACCGCCCTCCTCGCCGCCGCCACGCTCGCGGTGACGGTTATTTCACCTGCCTCTGCGCAGACTGTCCGCCGTTCGTCCGGAGACGGCGCCGATGCGATGGCGCGGCCTTACGGCACGACGCCAGGACAGGAGAACCAGCCGATGACGGGTTCGACGCGGGACGCCAATGGCAACCGCGTCATCGTGAACGGTGTCTATGCGGGGTCGAGCTACACGGATCAGGACGGCCTCACCTACGGGGTTGGCCGCAATTCGTCCGGCGCCGGCAGCGCGACAGGCACCGCCATCGGCAACAATCTCAATGTCGTGGTGAGCGGCAACTACAACACGGTCATCGTCACTGCTGACCAGAACAACTCGGGCGATCAGACGGTTGTCCTGAACGGAGGGCTGAAGTTTTGAGGAACATCGCATCTGCTGAGCGTCCGCGCCGCAAGACGGCACGCCCGCTCGCCGCGGTGATCGCCAGCGCGCTCGCGCTCGGCGCCTGCGTCAGCCCGATCGCCGGTGAAGACGGCCGCTATGCCGCGCCCATCGGCAACTCGCCCGTGGTGTCGAACGAAACGCCCTATTCCGCCGGCCTGCGCTGCCTCGCCGGCTATGCGATGGCGGCGGGCCGTCCGCTGCGCGTCGCCGTCGGCCAGATCGCCGACTACACCGGCAAGGAAGAATACGAAGGCGGTCGCCGCGTGACGCAGGGCGCCGCGCTGATGGCCATGTCGGCGCTCTCCAAGACCGGCGTGAACCTCGTCGAGCGCTTCGACACCTCGGTCGCCGAGCTCGAACTGAAATATGCCAATAACCGCCTCATCGGCGACGGCAGCCCGGACCCCAGCTTCCGCGCCATCACGGCCGGCCAGTTCCCGGGCTCGGATCTCTATCTCGTCGGCGGCATCACCGAACTGAACTACAACATCCGCTCGGTCGGCGCCGACGCCTTCGCCTCCGACCCCGCCACCGAAGGCGCCAAGGGCCAGCTCGGCTACAAGGCCTATGTGATGAACGTGGCGATCGACATGCGCCTCGTGAACACCAATACGCTTGAGGTCGTCGACGTCATTTCCTACCAGAAGCAGATCATCGGCCGCGAAATCTCGGCCGGCGTGTTCGACTTCCTCAACGGGACGATCATCGACGTGGGCGTCGGCGAACGCGCGCTTGAGCCCATCCAGCTCGCGGTCCGTTCGGTGATCGAGCGCGGCGTGCTTGAGATGGTCTCGCGCCAGCTCGGCGTCGACCCGGCCGTCTGCGGCGGCAAGGACCCGCTCGCCTCGGAAGGCGAAGTGACGCGTCCGGCCCCTGTGCAGAAGGCGCTCAACGCCCGCCGCGAAGAGGAAGTGCGGCGCGCCGATCCCTATGCCGGCTATTCCCACTCCGATCCGACCGGCGACAAGCTGGAGCTGCGCAAGTCGGTCGATTGATCGGCGCGACATCGAAAAGCGAACCGGGGCGGCCGAAGGGCCGCCCTTTTTCGTTCAGGCGACGTTGTCCAGATACCAGCGATAGGCGCGGCTGAGGCCCTCGCTGAAGTCGACCTTGGGCCGCCAGCCCATCGCCGCGAGCCGTCCGGTGTCGAGCAGCTTGCGGGGCGTGCCGTCCGGTTTGGTGGGGTCGAGCACGATGCGGCCTTCGAACCCGACGATGTTCGCGATCATCGCCGCGAGGTCTGCGATCGCGATGTCGTCGCCGAAGCCGACATTGAGATGCTCCGGCCCGCTATAGCGCTGCATCAGAAAGACGCACGCATCCGCCAGATCGTCGACATACAGAAACTCACGGCGCGGCGTTCCCGAGCCCCAGACCACCAGTTCGCTAAGGGCCTCGATCTTGGCCTTGTGGGCCCGGTCGATCAACGCCGGCAGCACATGCGCCGAGCCGGGCGCATAGCTGTCGCCAGGCCCGAACAGATTTGTCGGCATCGCCGAAATGAAGTCGCTGCCGTATTGCCGGCGATAGGTCTCGCACAGCTTCACGCCCGCGATCTTGGCGATCGCATAGGGCTCATTGGTCGGCTCCAGCGCGCCGGTCAGCAGCTCTTCCTCGCGGATCGGCTGCGCGGCGAATTTCGGATAGATGCAGGACGAGCCCAGAAACAGCAGCTTCTCGACGCCGCTGCGGTAGGCCGTCTCGATGGTGTTGAGCTCGATCAGCAGATTGTCGGTCAGAAATTCGGCCGGCCGCGTGGCGTTGGCCATAATGCCTCCCACCGTGCCGGCGGCCAGAAACACGGCATGGGGTCGGTGCGCGGCGAACCACGCCTCGACATCGCCCTGACGGCGCAGATCCAGCGCGGCGCGTTCGATCGACAGGATCTCGCAATCCTCGCGCTCCAGCCGCCGCACGATGGCCGAACCGGCCATGCCCCGATGACCGGCGACGAAGACGCGCTTGCCCTTGAGAGAATAGATCGCGGGCGCGTTCACGTTACGCCTCCGGCACGTTCGCTTTCAGCTCGTCGATCCAGATGCGCGCATTGCCGTCGCTCGGCGCGCGCCAATCGCCGCGCGGACTGAGCGACGCCCCCGACAGCACTTTCGGCGAATTGGGTACGGCCGACCGCTTGAACTGGCTGGTCGTGAAGAATCGATATAGGAAGACCTCAAGCCACCGCCTGATCTCACCGAGGCCATAGGCGTGGCGGCGCGCGCCGGTCAGACCGTCCGGCCAGCGCCCGGCGTCGACGGATCGCCACGCATGCCATGCCAGGAACGCGACTTTCGATGGCTTCATCCCGTGGCGGACGGTCCAGTAAATGTTGAAATCCTGCAGCTCGTACGGGCCGATCGTGTCCTCCGTCCGCTGCACCGCCTTACCGTCGGTCGCAGGAATCAGCTCAGGCGAAATTTCGGTATCGAGGATCGACTGCAGAACGCCCGAAGCATCGGCTCCGAACAGATCGCGCGCGATGACCCAGCGGATCAGATACTGGATCATCGTCTTGGGCACGC
>JAKOQZ010000157.1 GCA_029778105.1 Pseudomonadota bacterium
CAGGCCGGTGTGGTCGGCAATATCGACGGCGCCCGCGCCACGATGAACAGCCTGGTCTCGGCCAGTCAGTCGGCGACCGGCGCGCTCCAGGCCGCGCAGGCGGGCAACCAGCTTCTCGCCCTGCAATCGCAGCAGCTCGCCGACCTCACCGCCGCGGTCGCCGCGCAGGGCCGGGCGCAGGCGCTCGACGCCGCGCGGCAGGCCGCGATCGAGGCGGAGGGACGCGAACGCTTCCGCCGCTTCTTCGGCCGCGACTGACAGGAGAATCGCCCATGTCGCGCAACAAGAAGATCGCGGGCGTCGCGGCGCTTGCCGGGATCATGTTCGCCGTGGTGGCGGTGGAAGCCCTCCGCCCGCCGGGCGATATGCCGCTCGATGCCATCCTGCCGCTGCTCGACGACGGGGAAGCGCATACGCTGCTGGCGCGGGAACTGGAACGCTGCGCCACGCTCACCATGCCCGACAGGGACTGCGAGACGGCATGGGCGGAGAACCGCAGGCGCTTCTTCGGGCGGGAGGCCGTCACGTCCGAGCCGGCCGAGAATGCTTCGCTCCCCGCCGCCGATAATAGCGCGGGGCGCGACGACAGCCGGGCGAATGAGGCTATCGAGCCGGAGTTGCCCGGCAAGTTTGTCCCCGCCGATCCGGCCGCGAGCATCGCGCCGTGAGCGACACCGGCATCGTCGATACCTTCCTCGACACTTTCACCACCTATATCGATTCCGGCTTCGGCCTGCTCGGCGGCGAGATCGGCTTCCTGTCCTCGACGCTGATCGCGATCGACGTGACCATCGCCGGGCTGTTCTGGGCCTGGGGCGCCGACGAGGACGTCATCCAGCGGCTGGTCAAGAAAACCCTCTATATCGGCGCTTTCGCCTTCATCATCGGCAATTTCCAGACGCTCGCCACCATAGTGTTCGACAGCTTCGCGGGGCTGGGCCTCAAGGCGAGTGGTGACGCGCTCAGCCTCGCGGAGTTCATGAAGCCCGGCACGATCGCCGCCAAGGGCCTCGATGCCGCGCAGCCGCTGGTCGATGCGACCGAGGCATTCAACAGCATGTGGTCGGTCTTCTCCAATCTCGCGATCATCGTCGTGCTGCTGCTCGCCTATCTGATCGTCGTTCTCGCCTTTTTCGTCATCGCCATTCAGGTCTTCATCACCCTGGTGGAGTTCAAGCTGGTCACATTGGCCGGGTTCATCCTGCTCCCGTTTGCCTTCTGGAACCGCACCGCGTTCATGGCCGAGAAGGTGCTGGGGCATATCGTCTCCAGCGGCATCAAGGTGCTGGTTCTCGCGGTCATTACCGGGATCGGTATGACGCTGTTCAGCACGTTCACGGTCGCGGTCGGACTCGATCCCACGGCGCGCGAGGTGCTGGCGATCGCGCTCGGCGCGCTGTCGCTGCTCGGCCTTGCGATCTTCGGACCCGGCATCGCCAACGGTATCGTCTCAGGCGGCCCGCAACTTGGCGCGGGCGCGGCGGCCGGAACCGCGCTGGCGGCGGGCGGCGCACTGGTCGGTGGCGCCGCCGCCGCAAAACTCGGCGTGGGCGCTGCCGCCTCGACCATCGGCGCGACCGGCCGAATGGGTGCGGCAGCCGCGCGCGGCGGCGCGCGCATGGCGGGCGGCGCGGCGGGCGCCTACAGCGTCGGCTCGTTCGGCCGCAGCGGCGCGGGCGCCGTTGCAGGCGGCATGGCCGCTGTCGGAGGGAAAGCCGCCAGCGGCGGCGCCAATGCCGCGCTTTCGCCGCTACGGAAGATGGCCGGAAGCGCCAGCGCATCCATGAAAGACAATTTCCGCACCGGCGCCCGCGCCGGGCTGGGTGTCGCGCCTGGAGCAAGTGGCGCCACGGCCACGGCATCGCCCGCTGCCCCGGCGCCTGCATCCCCCCAATCCGCTTCCGCCAGGAATGGCCAGTCGGCTGTCCATGGTGCCACCGCCCTCGCGCACACGATGAAGGCCGGCGACAGCCACGGCGGCGGCAGCGGTCCCGACATCAAGGAAAAGGACTGATCCCGCAATGTTCCGACGCCCCTCCATTCGCTACGGGCAGACGCCCGAACCCGTGACACCCTATCAACGCGCCGCGCAGGCGTGGGACGACCGGATCGGCTCGGCCCGCGTGCAGGCGCGGTCCTGGCGGCTCGCCTTCTTCGGCGCGCTGGCGCTCTCGGGCGGGCTTGCCGCTGGCCTCGTGTGGCAATCGGCGCGCGGCCATATCGTCCCCTGGGTCGTTCAGGTGGACAAGCTGGGCGAGGCGCAGGCGGTCGCTCCGGCCGAAGCGGACTATCGGCCGACCGATCCGCAGATCGCGTTCCACCTCGCGCGGTTCATCGAACAGGTCAGGAGCATCCCCGCCGATCCGATCATCGTGCGCCAGAACTGGCTGCGCGCCTACGACTTCACCACCGACAAGGGGGCCATGGCGCTCAACGATTATGCGAGGTCGAACGACCCGTTCGCCAATGTCGGCAAGGTGCAAGTGGCCGTCGAAGTGTCGAGCGTCATCCGGGCCTCGCCCGACAGCTTCCGCGTGGCCTGGATCGAGCGGCGCTATCAGGACGGCAACCTCGCGGCCACCGAACGCTGGTCCGCCATCCTCACCATCGTCGTGCAGCCGCCGCGCACGCCCGAAGCCCTGCGAAAGAATCCGCTCGGCGTTTTCGTCAATGCTCTCAACTGGTCGAAGGAGCTGTCGCAATGACACGCATGTCCACCCACCATGCCGCAAGTGCGGCCATGCTGCTTTCCGCCGCCGCGCTTGCCGGTTGCGCCACGACATCGGCGAAGACGCCCGCGATCATCTATGACGATCCGCGCGCCGAGATCGCCGCGACGCCAGCGCCCGAGCCGCCGCGCCAAGTCGAGGTCGTGACGATCCCCGAGCCGCTACCGCTTCCCGGTCAATTGAAGCCGGTCGCGCCGCGTGCGCGATCGTCCGAGGCCGCCGATCCGCGCAGCCGCGTCGGTGCGGCCAATGCCGCCGCCCGTGTCCAGCCCACCCGCGACGGCTATGTGAACGCCATTCAGCAATATCCGTGGACCGAAGGCGCGCTCTATCAGGTCTATGCCGCGCCCGGCCAGGTCACGGACATCGCGCTTCAGGAAGGCGAACTGCTTGTCGGCGCGGGGCCGGTCGCGGCCGGCGACACCGTGCGCTGGATCATCGGCGACACGGTGAGCGGCAGCGGTGCGACGGCGCGCGTCCATATCCTGGTCAAGCCGACCCGGCCGGACATCGGCACGAATCTCGTCATCAACACGGACCGGCGCACCTATCATCTGGAACTGCGCGCCACGCCAGCGACCTACATGGCGTCGGTCTCATGGACCTATCCGCAGGACGCGCTGATCGCACTGCGCGGCGCCAACGCCGCCGCGGCGTCCGCCGCGCCCGTCGCCACTGGTCTGGACATCGCCGCGCTCAATTTCCGTTACCGGATCGAGGGCGACCGCGTGCCCTGGCGTCCAGCCCGCGCGTTCGACGATGGCAAGCAGGTCTATATCGAGTTCGCGGCCGAGATCTCGCAGGGCGAGATGCCGCCGCTGTTCGTGACCGGCGCGCGCGGCGACGCAGAGCTGGTCAACTACCGCGTCCAGGGCCGCTACATGGTGGTGGACCGGCTGTTCGCCAGCGCGGAACTCCGCCTCGGCGACAAGCGCAGCGAGAAGCGCGTTCGCATCCTGCGCGATGATGCGGGCAGGGGGCGGCCGTGAGCGATCCCGCCGACACGTCCGCCCAGCCTGCATCGCAGCAGTCCGCGCCAGCCGTCCCGCAACCCGCGCCCGCCAATCCCGCCGCCTTCCAGCTTCGCGGGCCGACGCCGCGTGTCATGCGCCTGTCGCGCAAGGCGCTCGCCGCGCTCGGCGTCGTCGCGGGCCTCGGCATCGGCGGCTCGCTGTGGTTCGCGCTCGCGCCCAAAGGAGAGAGGTCGGGAAAGGAACTCTACAGCACCGAAAGCCGAACGACCGCCGAGACCATCACTTCGGGGCCGAAGGACTATGGTCAGGTGCCCAAACTCGGCGGGCCGCTTCCCGGCGATCTCGGGCGGCCGATCCTCTCGGCGCGGGAGCGCGGGGAGAACGTGCCTGTCCCGCCGATGGGGAGCGGACAGCCCGACCCCCGCGTCCAGGCCGAAGAAGCCGCGCGCCAGCGCGCCCAACAGGAACGTGACGCCGCCCGCACGGCCAGCCTGTTCCTCGGTGGCAGCGGCACGGGCGGCACGGCTGCATTGCCGATGATCGGCACCGCACTGGATTCCGCCGCCGCATCGCAGCCCGCCGAGACACCGCAGGGCGATCAGGCCGGCAAGCGGGCCTTCATGGCGCAGGCGTCGAACCAGCGCACCGTGAGCGTCGAGCGGCTGACCGCACCGGCATCGCCCAATATCGTGCAGGCCGGCAGCATCATCCCCGCCGCGCTCATTACCGGCGTCCGTTCCGATCTTCCCGGTCAGATCACCGCCCAGGTCACGCAGAACGTCTATGACAGCCCCACCGGGCGCATCCTGCTCATTCCGCAGGGCGCGCGGCTGATCGGCGAATATGACAGCGAGGTCGCGGCCGAACAGACCCGCGTGTTGCTGGCATGGGACCGGCTCCTGTTGCCAGATGGCCGCTCGATCGTGCTGGAACGCCAGCCCGGCGCCGACGCCGCAGGTTTTGCGGGGCTACAGGATCGCATCAACCAGCATTGGGGCAATCTGCTGAAGGCCGCCGCCGTCTCGACGTTGCTCAGCGTCGGGGCCGAGTTGGGCGCGGATAGTGACGACGACCTCACCCGCGCGCTGCGTCGCGGCTCGCAGGACACCATCAACCAGACCGGCCAGCAGATCGTGCGGCGGCAATTGAATGTGCAGCCGACGCTCACCATCCGGCCGGGCCATCCGCTCCACGTCATTATCACGCGGGATTTGATCCTCGAACCTATCGGAGCCGCACGATGACGAAACTGAAGCTGGGGCCGCTCGCCGACGATCGGCCGGTAAAACTCGCCGTGGAGTTACCCGCCGCCGTCCATCGCGACTTGCAAGCCTATGCCGCCGCGCTCGCCGCCGAAACCGGGGAGGTGCCAGCCCCGCCTGAGAAGCTGATCGCACCGATGGTCGCCCGGTTCATGGCGACCGATCGGGCGTTTCGGCGGCAGCGCGCGCAAGGGGACTGAAAGCGCCTTCGCGCTCAATTGCCAAAGAACTTCTTGTGCCGCGCTCTGCCTTCCGCCTCGGTCACGGCCATCTCGGCATTGAAGCATTCTTCGCCGCGAACCGAGCCGTCTGCGCATCCCGTGAGAATCTGGCGCGCTTCATCGAGATGCGCCGCGAAATACGGCTTGCCGCGCGGCTCGGCTGGCGCGGGGACGGTGACGGCCGGATTTGCGAGAACGGGCGTGCTTTCGACAGGGATGATTACCGGCCGGAGCACAAAGCCCCCGCCGAACCCGACGATCAGTGCGACCAGCACAGTGATTAGTATCCTGCTCCGTGTCATGGTAATTTCTTTCCCGCTTCATGATCAGATAGCTGCGGTGCCGGGATGGGTGGCAGCGAATAGCGAACGGCCACGAAATCGAGAAATCGGTGCAAGACCGCATTTTCGTTGTCGGCCCGCCAATAGCCCGAAAAGCCGATCCGAATATGGCCGCCGGTTTCATGGACTTCGCGAAACACGACGCCTGGAATCTGGATGCCAAGGGCCGATTCCGCGACGATCGAGATGCGCCCTCCCAGCGCAATGGCGCTCAGCACCGTGTCGCGGCCAATGTCGTCCATTTCGATTTTGGGTGTATAGCCTGGCATTCCGAGCTTCCCGAGGAGTACGTTGTGGATCTCGGGACCGGGGTCGCGCTCGGTCAGCAGGAAGCGTTCGCCGCTCAGGTCCGGCCAATGAATGCGCTCACGCGCGATGAGTGGATGACCATCCGGCAGCGCCACCAACATGCGCTCGCTCCAGAAGGGGCGGCTCACCAACCCCCGATAGGGCGTCTCGCCTGTCATGATCGCGATGTCGAGTAAGCCATTCTCGATCCCGGCCAGCAGCATATCCCGATCGCGCTCAAAGCCGGATACTTTCACCTCAGGATGGCGTTCGCCGAACTCGCTCAGCGTTGCCCGCAAGTTGCCGGCAGAAAAGGATGTATAGAAACCCACCGTGAGCTTACCGGCATGGCCGTTGTTCGTGGCGCGGATCCAAGCGTTCAGCTCTTCGAATTCCCTGACGATGCGCTGCGCCGTCCGCAGATAGGTTCTGCCATTTGGTGTCAGCGTAGCGCCGCGCGTGTTGCGATCAAACAGCGCCAGGCCCAGCCGCTTCTCGATTTCGAGGATGTGTCGGCTGAGCGTAGCTTGTTTGATATTCATGTTCCGCGCCGCCCGGCTGAAACTGCCCGCTTCGGCCGCCGCAAGCAGGTAGCGTAGCTGGCGTAGTTCGATCATACCTCAACTCACTTCGTTCACATCCAGTCCGCGCAAATGGATCAAGCTGGCAACGCGATTGGTTCGAAGCCTTAGTTTACCGCGAAAGGCCGCTCGGGCACGCTGTGACCGACCTTCAGGCCTTCTCCTCTCCCGCTCTTGACGTTCATGAAGTTTGCCCCTCGGCGGTTCCCTCTTGCGGTTGGTATACGAAAAAGATAGAAAGTAATAAATTACTTTCTTTTGAAGGCGCGAACAATGAATGGGCGTTCCAAACATCTTCCCGCTGACGAGCGACGGGCGGCGACCGTGGAGGCGGTGGTCGACCTGGCCGCGGAACAGAACCCGAGCGACATCACAACGACGGCCATCGCCCAGCGGATGGGTCTGACCCAGGGCGCTCTCTTCCGCCACTTCCCGACCAAGGACGCCATCCTGCAGGCGGTCATGTCCTGGGTGACCGAGCGGTTGCTCGCCCGCGTGGACAAGGCGATCGAAGAAGCCGCCTCTCCGGCTGCCGCGCTTGAGGCGGTTTTCATGACGCATATCGATTTCGTGTCTGACCACCCCGGTGTGCCGCGAATGCTGTTCGGGGAGTTGCAGCGACCGGGCGAGACGCTTCCCAAGCGCATGGCCCAGACCCTGATCCGCCATTATGGCGAACGGCTGCATACCCTGCTCGACGCCGGAAAGGCACGGGGCGAACTGCATGCGGACCTCGATCCGGAAGCCGCGGCCACCCTGTTCATCGGCACGGTCCAGGGCCTGGTCATGCAATCCATGCTGGCGGACGATGTGGCCCGCATCCGCAGCGATGCGCCCGGCGTGTTCGCCATCTATCTGCGCGGCGTCGGAGCATCATCATGAAGAACATCCGCCTGTCCGGCACGACAAAGCGGATCCTGATCATTGCGGCCGTCATCGTGATCATCGGTGCTGGATGGCTGTGGATGCAGCGGGGCAGCCGCGACGGCGACGCCCTCAATCTGTACGGCAATGTCGATATTCGGGAGGTGCAATTGGCCTTCCGCCAGTCCGGCCGCGTCGCGCAGATGCTGTTCGATGAAGGCGATCATGTCGAGCCGGGCGCACATATGGCGACTCTCGACGCGCAGCCGTTCGAGGAAGCGCTCGCGGCCGCCGACGCCGCCGTAGCGGTCGCACAGGCAGACCTCGACAAACTGCGCCGCGGGCTGCGGCCGCAGGAGATTGCGCAGGCGCAGGAGGCCCTCAATCAGGCCCTGGCCGTCGCCAGGGACACGGAGCGTAATTTTGATCGGCAGAGCCAGTTGCTCGCGTCGGGAGCCGCCAGTCAAAAGACGGTCGATGCCGCGCGCACTGCGCGCGATCAGGCCGCCGCCAGTCAAAAGACGGTCGATGCCGCGCGCACTGCGCGCGATCAGGCCGCCGCCAGTGTCAAAGCGGCCCGGGCCGCGCATTCGCAAGCCACCGAAGGGTTTCGCAAGGAAGACATCGCGGCCGGGCAAGCCCGCCTCGCCGCCGCACAGGCAGCACGGGCTCAAGCCGCCACCGCTCTTGCCGACACGGTTCTGCTTGCACCCGGCACCGGCACAATCATCGCACGGGTGCGCGAACCCGGCAGCATGGTTGTCAGCCAAAGCCCGGTCTATAGCCTCAGCCTTGATGCACCGGTTTATGTCCGCGCCTATGTCGGCGAACCGGATCTGGGGCGCATCGCGCCCGGAATGCGGGTGCGCGTTCGCAGCGACTCGTCCGACAAGACCTATCAAGGCCAGATCGGGTTCATATCACCGCGGGCGGAGTTCACGCCAAAAACGGTAGAAACCACCGATCTGCGCACGGATCTGGTCTATCGCCTGCGGATCGTGGTCACCAATGCCGATGCTGCGCTGCGTCAGGGCATGCCGGTAACGATCGAGGTCGAAGCCGGACAAGCCACCGGCGCGCGCGCCAAAGGCCGCTGACGTGCCGCCCGCCACCGCGCCACAGGAGCAAAATGGCGATGTCGCGGTCGTCATCGACAGGTTGAGCAAGCATTTCGGCAGTGCGCCTGCGTTACAGGATCTCAGCGCGCAGATAAGCTATGGCCGACTGACCGGGCTGGTCGGGCCGGACGGCGCGGGCAAGACCACCCTGATGCGTATCCTGACAGGACTGCTGGTGCCGAACAGCGGCCACGCCACGGTAGCGGGCTTCGATGTGGCGGACGACAATGACGCCATCCATGTTGCGACAGGCTACATGCCGCAACGCTTCGGGCTCTACGAAGACCTGTCGGTCATGGAGAATATGCGCCTCTATGCACAGCTGCGCGGCATGGATGCCGATGGGCACACCGACCTGTTTGCCCAATTGCTCGACTTCACGCGCCTTGCCCCTTTTACCGGACGCCTGGCGGGCAAGCTCTCCGGCGGCATGAAGCAGAAGCTGGGCCTCGCCTGCGCGTTGATGGCCCGGCCTGCCGTCCTGCTGCTCGACGAACCGGGCGTCGGCGTCGATCCGGTCAGCCGTCAGGACCTGTGGCGCATGGTGCAGGCGCTGACCGACGAAGGGATGGCCGTGGTCTGGTCGACTGCCTATCTCGACGAAGCCGAACGCTGCGACAATGTGCTGCTGCTCAACGAAGGGCAGCTCGCTTATGACGGACCGCCCGGAGAGCTGACCGCGCGCCTTACAAGCCGGAGCTTTCGGCTGGAACAGGTCGGCGAGCGGCGGCGGGCCGTGCTAGCCGAAGTGCTCAGCCTGGACAGTGTCGGCGACGGGGTGATCCAGGGCGCCGGCGTCCGCGTGGTGCTGCGCGCCGATGCGGGAACCGAGCAAATTAGCGCGCTCGCCGATCGGGTCGGCGCGCAACTGAAAGCGGTGCCTGCCCGCTTCGAGGATGCCTTCATTGATCTTCTGGGCGGCGGTCCGGGCGGCACATCGGCGCTTGCCGAAGGGATGCCGCCGGTCGAACTGGCTTCAGACGTTGCCGTCTCCTGCCGCGATCTGACCAAGCGTTTCGGCGATTTCACCGCCACCGACATGGTGAGCTTCGAGGTCCGCAAGGGCGAGATATTCGGTCTGCTCGGGCCGAACGGCGCCGGCAAATCGACTACCTTCAAGATGCTGTGCGGCCTGCTCAAACCCACCAGCGGCGAAGCGCAGGTGGTGGGGCTGGACCTGCGCCGGGCGACCGGTGCTGCCAAAGGCCAGCTTGGCTATATGGCGCAGAAATTCTCGCTCTATGGCCTGCTGTCCGTGCGGCAGAACCTGGAGTTCTCCGCAGGCGTCTATGGCCTGAAAGGCGCCGCGCGGCAGGCGCGGATCGACGAGATGATCGACATCTTCGGGCTGCAACCCTGGCTGTCGGCGGCGCCGGAGTCCCTGCCGCTCGGGGTCAGGCAACGTCTGGCGCTGGCCTGCGCGGTGATGCACCGCCCGCCCGTGCTGTTCCTGGATGAACCGACTTCGGGCGTCGATCCCATCACGCGCCGCGAATTCTGGACCCATATCAACGGCCTTGCCCGCAAGGGGGTGACGGTGATGGTCACCACCCACTTCATGGACGAGGCGGAATATTGTGATCGGGTGGCGATGCTCTATCGCGCCCGGCTGATCGCGCTCGACACGCCGGACGCCCTCAAACGCAGCGCGGTAAGCGATCTCCGTCCGGACCCGACCATGGAAGACGCCTTCATTCATCTGGTCGAAGCCGAGGACCGCGCTGACGAAGCCCGCAGCGGAGTTGCCGCATGAACGGCGCGGGCGGATTGCGAACGGACCTTCAAGCCATGCGCCGCTTCGATCCGAAGCGCCTTTGGGCGCTGGTGTTCAAGGAAAGCCTGCAGGCGATGCGCGATCCGTCCACGCTGCTGATCGCCTTCGCCCTTCCGGTCGTGTTGCTGCTGCTGTTTTCCTATGCGGTGTCGCTCGACGTGCGCGCGGTGCGCATCGGTGTCGTGCAGGAATCGCAGTCTGCTTCGGCGCAATCGCTGGCCGCCGCCTTCGCCGGCACCCGTTATCTGGACGTCACCTTCGCCCATGACCGGCGCGAGGTCGCCGACCGGGTTGTCTCGGGCGACTTGCGCGGATTGGTGGTGATCCCGCAGGATTTCGAGCAGCGCCTGGCTGATCGCGGCACGCGACCTCTGGTGCAGATCATCGCCGACGGTTCGCAGCCCAATACCGCCAACTATGTCACCAACTATGCGCAGGGCGTGGTGCAGACCTGGCGGGGCGGGCTTGATGGCGAGACGCCACGCTCGGTCGTCACGATGGAGCCGCGCTACTGGTTCAACG
>JAKOQZ010000019.1 GCA_029778105.1 Pseudomonadota bacterium
AGCGTTTCGGGGTGGCGCGGGCGTCCGGTCATGGTTTCCTCACGGGGGTTTCTTAGGAAGTCCGGCGGCGCCGCTGCGCCGCCGCGATGATTGGCGGCGCAGGCATACACCGGCCGCGCCCGGACGGACCCGGCCCAACACGTGTGGCGCGAGACCAGAGATCAGTCGAAGAGGCTGGAGACCGATTCTTCGTTCGTGATGCGTCGCACCGCTTCGGCCAGCAAGGGGGCGATGTCGATGGCCCGGATCTGCTTGCAGGCGGCCACGTCAGGCGTGGGGGCGATCGAGTTGGTGACGACGAGGCTCTGGAGCTGCGATTTCGAGACGCGCTCCACGGCACCGCCCGACAGCACCGCGTGGGTGGCGTAGGCGAAGACGCGCGCGGCGCCCTTTTTCATCAGCGCCTCGGCCGCGTTGCAGAGCGTGCCGGCGGAATCGACGATGTCGTCGACGAGGATGCAGGTGCGGCCGGCCACGTCGCCGATCACGTTCATCACTTCCGATTCGCCGGCGCGCTCGCGGCGCTTGTCGATGATGGCGAGGTCGGCGTTGAGGCGCTTGGCCAGCGCCCGGGTGCGCAGCACGCCGCCGACATCGGGCGAGACCATGGTCAGCCCGTCGGTGCCGATATGCTGAACGATGTCGCGGTCGAACACCGGCGCGGCGAACAGGTTGTCGGTGGGAATGTCGAAGAAACCCTGGATCTGACCGGCGTGCAGATCGACGGTGAGGACGCGGTTGGCGCCCGCCTCGGTGATGAGGTTGGCGACCAGCTTGGCCGAGATGGGCGTGCGCGGGCCCGCTTTGCGGTCCTGACGGGCGTAGCCGAAATAGGGGATCACGGCGGTGATGCGCTGCGCGGAGGCGCGACGCAGCGCATCCATGACGATCAGCAGCTCCATCAGATTGTCGTTGGCGGGGAACGACGTGGACTGGACGACGAAGACGTCCTGGCCGCGCACGTTCTCCAGAATCTCGACGAAAACCTCGTTGTCGGCGAAGCGCTTGACGTTCGCCTTCACCAGCTGGTGCCCCAGCACCTTGGCGATGCCCTCGGCCAGCGCGCGATTGGAATTGCCCGCGAGAATTTTCATGCCCTCACGCGCGCTTTTTTGAACGCGCGCCCCTGCCGAGAGATGACGAATGAATGACGCGCGCGCCTTCTAGCGGGCGCGAGGCCGCATGGGAAGGATCAATACGGGCGCTTCAGGCAGTTTGGCCTAGACCAGCCGGCTGTGATCCACCGCCGCCTTGATGAAGCTGGCGAAGAGGGGGTGGGGCGCGAAGGGGCGGGATTTCAGCTCCGGGTGGAACTGGACGCCGATGAACCAGGGGTGGTCGGGAATCTCGACGATTTCCGGCAGGAGGCCGTCGGGCGAGGTGCCCGAGAAGCTGAGGCCCTTCGATTCCAGCGCCTCGCGGAAGCCGAAATTGACCTCGTAACGGTGCCGGTGGCGCTCGAAAATGTCGGTGCCGCCGTAGATGTCCGCGACCCGGCTGCCGGGCTTGAGCGCCGCCTCATAGGCGCCGAGACGCATCGTGCCGCCGAGATCGCCCGTGGCCGAACGCTTTTCCAGCTCGTTGCCCTTCAGCCATTCGGTCATCAGGCCGACGATGTGCGTGCCGTTCGGGGTGAATTCCGAGGAGGTGGCGTCGTTGATGCCCGCCAGATTGCGTGCCGCTTCGATGCAGGCCATCTGCATGCCGAAGCAGATGCCAAAATAGGGCACGCCCTTTTCGCGCGCGAACTGGGCGGCGCGGATTTTGCCTTCCGAACCGCGCTCGCCGAAGCCGCCGGGCACGAGAATGGCGTGCTTGTCTTCCAGCGCCTGAACCGCGCCGCCGTTTTCGAAGACTTCCGATTCGATCCAGTCGATCTTGACGCGGACATTATTGGCGATGCCGCCATGGGTCAGCGCTTCGGCGAGCGACTTGTAGGCGTCGTGCAGGCCGACATATTTGCCGACGACCGCGATCTTCACCTCGCCTTCGGGCCGCGTGACGCGCTCGGTGATGGTCTTCCAGCGCGTGAGGTCGGGCTCGGGCAGGTCGCGGATGCCGAAGACGCCGAGCAGTTCGGTGTCGAAGCCTTCCGCGTGATAGGCGATCGGCACTTCGTAGATCGTCTTCACGTCGAGCGCCTGGATGACGCGGCCGGGCTGGACGTTGCAGAACAGCGCGATCTTGCGGCGCTCGTTTTCCGGGATCTCGCGGTCGGCGCGGATGAGCAGGATGTCGGGCTGGATGCCGATGCCGCGCAGCTCCTTCACCGAGTGCTGCGTCGGCTTGGTCTTGAGCTCGCCGGCGCTGGGGATATAGGGCGCGAGCGTCAGGTGGACGAAGGCCGAATGCTCGGGGCCGAGCTCGTTGCCGAGCTGGCGGATGGCCTCGAAGAAGGGCAGGCCCTCGATGTCGCCGACCGTGCCGCCGATCTCGACGAGCACGAAGTCGTAGCCGTCGGTGTTCTCAAGGACGAATTCCTTGATGGCGTCGGTGACGTGCGGAATGACCTGCACCGTTGCGCCCAGATAGCCGCCGCGGCGTTCCTTGGCGATGATGTTCTGGTAGATGCGGCCGGTGGTGATGTTGTCGGACTTGGACGACGAAACGCCGGTGAAGCGCTCGTAGTGGCCGAGGTCGAGATCGGCGGCACGGTCGGCGACATCGAGGGCCTGCCCTTCTTCGAGGCCATCCGCC
>JAKOQZ010000158.1 GCA_029778105.1 Pseudomonadota bacterium
GACGCGCATCGGGCTGGAGGTGGAATCCATCGAGAACCGCGCCGCCGATCTTGCCGCGTTCACGGTCGCCCATGTGAAGACCGCCACGCGGCATCCCAACGCCGACAAGCTGCAGGTCTGCATCGTCGACACGGGCGCTGAAGACGTGACCGTCGTGTGCGGCGCGCCCAATGCGCGCGCAGGGTTGAAGGTGGCGTTCGCACCGGTCGGCAGCATCATCCCGGCGTCGGGCCTTGAGCTGAAGCAGGGGTCGATCCGTGGCCAGCTCTCCAACGGCATGCTGTGTTCGGCGCGCGAGCTGAAGCTCGGCGAGGATCACGACGGGATCATCGAACTGCCCGAAGACGCGCCGGTCGGTGCGCGCCTGGCCGATGTCCTTGGCCTCAACGATCCTGTGATCGACATTGCGATCACGCCGAACCGCGGCGACTGCAACGCCGTCGCCGGCGTGGCGCGCGATCTTGCGGCGGCGGGCATCGGCCATGTGGTGACGCCTGCTGTCGAGCCGGTGGCCGGTTCGTTCGAGTCGACGGTGAAGACGCATGTCGCGACCGATGGCTGCCCCTTGTTCGAAGGCCGGTTGATCCGCGGCGTGAAGAACGGCCCCTCGCCCGCCTGGGTGCAGGCCCGGCTGCGCGCCGTGGGGCTGAGGCCCATTTCGGCGCTGGTCGACGTCACCAACCTCATCAGCCTCGACCGCGCGCGGCCGCTGCATGTGTTCGACGCGGCGAAGCTGACCGGCGATCTGACCGCGCGGCTGGCCAAACCCGGCGAGACGCTGCTGGCGCTCGACGGCAAGTCGTATGTGCTCGATGCGGAAACCGTCGTCATCGCCGACGAGAAGGGCGCCCAGGCCATCGCCGGCGTTATGGGCGGCGAAGAAACCGGCTGCACTGAAACGACGCGTGATGTGTTCATCGAGGCGGCGCTGTTCGATCCGGTGCGCATCGCCACGGCGGGGCGCCAGCTTGGGATCAATTCCGATGCGCGCTATCGCTTTGAGCGCGGGGTCGATCCGCAGTTCAACCGCGCGGGGCTCGAGCTCGCGACACGGCTGATCCTGGAATGGTGCGGCGGCGAGGCCTCGCATGTAGTCAGCGCCGGTGCGGCCCCGGAAGGCCGGCGGACGATCGATTTCGATCCGGCGCTGGTGACGAAGCTGACGGGGCTGGAGATTTCGACCGCCGACGTCCTCAGATTCGTCGGCGATATCGGCTGCACCATCACCGGCGCGATGCCGTTCAAGGTGACGACGCCATCCTGGCGGCCCGATCTGCACGGTGCGGCGGATCTGGTGGAAGAGGTCGTGCGCCTCGCCGGCCTCGATACGATTCCCTCGACCGCCCTGCCGCGTCTCAGCGCGGTGACGCGGCCGGGGCTGGATGCGGCGCAGCGCCGCGCCCGCGAAGCGCGTCGCGCGCTGGCGGGGCGCGGCCTTGTCGAAGCCGTCACCTATTCGTTCATTCCGCGCGCGCATGCGGCGCTGTTCGGCGGCGGCGACGAGACGATGCAGCTCGCCAATCCCATCTCCGCCGATCTGGATGCGATGCGCCCGAACGTGCTGCCCTCGCTCATCGCGGCGGCGGCGCGCAACGCGGCGCGCGGCCTCACCCCTTCGCATCTCTTCGAAGTCGGCCCCGCTTTCGCGGGCGCGGGCGAGACCGAGCAGCCCTATGTCGCAACGGGCCTGCGCGCCGGTACGCCGGCACGCCAGTGGACGGGCGCCGCACCGGCCCCCGACGTGTTCGTGGCCAAGGCCGATGCGCTGGCGCTGATCGAAGCGCTGGGCGGGCCGGTGGCGAACCTCACCGTCTGGGCCGATGCGCCGGGCTGGTATCATCCGGGGCGTTCGGGCCAGCTCAAGCTGGGGCCGAAGACGGTGGTGGCGCGTTTCGGCGAACTGCACCCCAAGGTGCTTGAGGCGATGGACCTGAAAGGCCCGGCCTCGGCCTTTGAAGTGTTCCTCGACGCCATCCCCCTGCCCAAGGCCAAGGCGACCAAGACAAAGCCCGCGCTGGTGCTGTCCGACTATCAGGCGGTGGAGCGCGATTTCGCCTTTGTCGTCAGCCAGTCCGTAGCGGCGGCCGATGTCGTGAAGGCGGCTGCGGGGGCCGACAAGGCGTTGATCGAAAGCGTCTCGGTATTCGACGTCTATGAAGGCAAGGGCGTGGCCGAGGGCATGAAGTCGCTGGCCATCGCCGTGCGCCTGCAGCCCAGGGACAAGACGCTGACGGAGGCGGAGATCGACGCGGTCGGCCAGAAGATCGTCGCTGCGGTCGGCAAGGCGACCGGCGGCACCCTGCGCGGTTGAGGTCTTGGCCGCAGCGCCCCTGACCCAGACGTCCGCGCGCTGCGTCTGCGGCGCGGTGGAGGTGATCGTGACCGGCGAGCCGATCCTGACGGCGTTTTGCTATTGCGACAGTTGCCAGGCGGCGGCGAAGGCGCTCGAAGGGTTGCCAGATGCGCCGAAGGTCGCCGACGCAGCGGGCGGAACGCCTCTGTTGCTCTATCGCCGCGACCGGATGCAGATTGCAAAAGGCGAGGACCGGCTGCAGGATTTCCGCTTGTCCGCCTCAAGCCCAACGCGGCGTCGCGTTGCCGTGTGCTGTGACGCGATGATGTATCTCGATTTCAGCAAAGGGCACTGGGTTTCAATCCATCGCGAGCGCTTCGCGCCGGCTGACCGCCCGTCGATCGAGATGCGCGTTCAGACGCGCTATGTCGCCGAGGGATTGAGCCTTCCCGAAGGTGGCAAGGTCTACGGCAAATGGCCGCTGCGATTCCTTTGGCGCCTGCTCAAGGCCCAGATCGCCATGATTGTCGGCCGTTAAGGGCGTAGCCGCCAAACCGGCGCGACCCATGCGGAACCTGCGCCAAGGGGCTTGAAGGTCCCCCGGAAGTCTCCTAAGTCGGCTTCTGCAGGCCGGGCCCCTCTGGCGGTTCCATGGAACCGTGATGTCGGACTGCATCGGGTGAGCTCGATGCTGGGTCCGGATTCTTCCCAATCCCCCATTGCGCCACCCCTCGACATGTTTCTTTCGGGGGTTTTTACGTGGATTTTTTCGCCGAACTGTTTCTGGGCATGCCCGTCTGGGTCTGGCTCGGGTTCATCACGCTCGTTCTGGTGGTGATGGCGCTCGACCTGGGCGTTCTGCACCGCGATTCACACGAGGTCAGCTTCCGGGAATCGCTGACGATGTCGGGGCTCTACATCGCCCTGGCCCTGGCGTTCGCGGGCGTCGTGTACTGGCTCTACAACGGCCCGGCGCCTGCCGGTTCGACCGATGCGCTGATCGTCAACGCGGCGACGGACAGCGAGCGGGCCTGGACGGCGGTCGAGCTTTATCTCACCGGCTATGTCGTCGAGTACACGCTGGCGATGGACAATGTCTTCGTCATCGGCCTGATCTTCACCTACTTCGCCGTGCCGGCCGCCTATCAGCACCGCGTGCTCTTCTGGGGCATCATCGGCGTGATCGTGATGCGCGCGATGATGATCGCGCTGGGCGCCACGCTGATCGCGAACTTCGCCTGGATTCTCTACGTCTTCGCCGTCTTCCTGATCCTCACGGGCGTCAAGCTGCTCTGGAACGCGATCAAGGGCACCGAGGATGAGATGAAGGAAAGCGCGCTCATCCGCTGGATGCGCGGCCACATGCGCGTGACCGAAGGCCTGCGGGGCGAGAAGTTCTTCGTCAGGGAGCCCGACCCCAAGACGGGCAGGATGGTCCGCTGGGTGACGCCGCTCTTCCTCTGCCTCGTGGCGGTCGAGTTCGCCGACGTCATCTTCGCGGTAGACTCGGTGCCGGCGATCTTTCTGATCACCCAGGAGCCGTTCATCGTCTACACCTCGAACATCTTCGCGATCATCGGCCTCAGAGCGCTCTACTTCACGCTCTCGGCGATGGTGCACCGCTTCCATTACCTGAAATATGCCCTCGCGCTGGTGCTGATCTTCATCGGGGGAAAGATCTTCCTCGGCGACCTGTTCCCGACGGGCAAAGTGCCGACCGAACTCTCGCTTGGCGTCACCTTCGCCCTGCTGATTGGCGGCGTTCTGTACTCGCTGTGGAAAACCCGCAGCGCCTTGGCTGAACCCCACAAGGAGATCGCATAATGCCCCTGCTCGTATGCCCCAACGACAGCGCCTCGATGCAAAGCGTCCAGCGCAACGGCGTCGAGTTCGATTTCTGCCCGACCTGTCGCGGCGTGTGGCTGGATCGTGGCGAGCTTGAAAAGCTGATGACCGCCTCGCGGGAAGAGGGCGGCTATGACGCCGCGCCGCCGCCGCGCGATCCGCGGCGTGACGACGAGCGCAGGTATGAAGACCGCCGTTATGAGGAACGCCGCTTCGACGAGCGTCCGCGCGATCGCCATGACGGCGACGGTTCTGGCTACCGCAAGAAGAAGCGCGGCTTCGACATCTTCGACATTTTCGATTGAGGCCCGGCCATGGTGATCGCGCTTCTTCTGTGGACGCTGGTTGTCGCCGGCATCTGGTGGTTCGCCGACGCGGTGATGGCCTTCATCACGCCCGGCGCGGCCTGGCTCGCAGCCAATCCCGATCTCGCCGGCTGGATCGAGCCGGCGCTGACGTTCTTCGGAACGCTGGGCGCGGCCGCGGCCGTGATCGCCTGGTTGGCGGGCGTCGTGCTGATCCTGCTGATCGGGCGCGGACGGCGGGCCGCAGCGGTGCGCCGGGCGCTCTCTTACGAAGAGTGGCGGCGCCAGGATGGCGGCGGCAGCGCACCGCCGCCACGCCGCTGGCGGCGCGCGCGATCGTATGACGACGACGAGCGGCGTTATCGCCGCCGTCGCCGCCGGGACGATGACGACGATGATGACGACGACGATGACGACTGAAATGAAAAGGGGCAGCCGCGGCTGCCCCTTTCGTTTCCGGTCGGCCGTGCGGCTTACGCGGCCTTCAGCAGGTTGCGCAGCACGTAGGGCAGGATGCCGCCGTTCTTGTAGTAGTCGACCTCTTCCACCGTATCGACGCGGCAAAGGACCGGGACGTCCTTCTTCGTGCCGTCGGCATAGGTGATCGAGACCGTCATGGTCATGCCCTGCTTCAGCTCGGTGACGCCGCCGATGTCGATGATCTCATCGCCCTTCAGGCCCAGCTGCTTCCGGTCCATGCCGTCCTTGAACTGAAGCGGCAGGATGCCCATGCCGACGAGGTTCGAGCGGTGGATGCGCTCGAAGCTTTCGGCGATCACCGCCTTCACGCCCAGCAGCAGCGTGCCCTTCGCGGCCCAGTCGCGCGACGAGCCGGTGCCGTATTCCTTGCCGGCGAAGATCACCAGCGGGCGCTTTTCGCCTTCGTACTTCATCGCGGCGTCGTAGATCGACAGCTCCTCGCCGTCGGGGAAGTGCTTGGTCACGCCGCCTTCCTTGCCGCCCATGATCTCGTTCTTGATGCGGATATTGGCGAACGTGCCGCGCATCATCACTTCATGGTTGCCGCGGCGCGCGCCGTAGGAGTTGAAGTCCTGCTGACGGACCTGACGCTCCTGCAGATAGATGCCGGCCGGGCCCGACGCCTTGATCGAGCCGGCGGGCGAGATGTGGTCGGTGGTGATGGAATCGCCGAACAGGGCCAGAACGCGGGCCTGCTCGATATTGCTCACGGGCTTGGGCTCGATGCCCATGCCCTGGAAGTAGGGCGGGTTCTGGACATAGGTGGAGGTCATGTCCCAGGCATAGGTCTGGCCGCCCGAGAACTTCACCTTGCGCCAGCCGGCGTCGCCGTTGAACACGTCGGCATAGCGCGACTTGAACATCGACGACGTCACGCATTTGCGCACCGCCTTGGCGACATCCTGGGCGCTCGGCCAGATATCCTTCAGGAAGACGGGCTTGCCCTTCTTGTCGGCGCCGATGGGCTGCGTGGTGAGGTCGAGTCCCGTCGTGCCGGCCAGCGCGTAGGCGACGACCAGCGGCGGGCTGGCCAGATAGTTGGCGCGGGTCAGCGGGTTCACGCGGCCTTCGAAATTGCGGTTGCCCGAGAGCACGGCCGCGACGGCCAGGTCGCCGCCGGTCACCGCTTCGGTGATGTCGTCGGGCAGCGGGCCTGAATTGCCGATGCAGGTGGTGCAGCCATAGCCGGTGAGGTTGAAGCCCAGCTCATCGAGCGATTTCTGCACGCCGGCCTTGGCGAGATAGTCGGTGACGACTTGGCTTCCGGGCGCCAGCGAGGTCTTCACCCAGGGTTTGGTCTTGAGCCCCAGCTTGCGGGCGTTCTGCGCCAGCAGGCCGGCGGCCATCATCACATAGGGGTTCGAGGTGTTGGTGCAGGAGGTGATCGCCGCGATCACCACGGCACCGTGGCCGATCTCATAGTCCTTGCCCGGCACCTTGACCGTCTTCAGCGCTTCGCCGGCCTTGCCGTAATCGTTGACCAGCGTGTCCATGAAATTCGCCGAGACCTGGCCCAGCGGCACGCGGTCCTGCGGACGCTTGGGACCGGCGAGGCTGGGTTCGACCGTGCCGAGATCCAGCTCCAGCGTGTCGGTGAAGACCGGATCGGGCGATTTGGACGTGCGGAACAGGCCCTGGGCCTTGGCATATTTTTCGACCAGATCGACGCGCGCCTTGGCGCGGCCGGAGGCCTTCAGGAAGCGGATCGTCTCGTCGTCGATGGGGAA
>JAKOQZ010000159.1 GCA_029778105.1 Pseudomonadota bacterium
GAAGAAAGGCGACCGCGCCTTTTTCTATCACTCCAATATCGGCAAGGAGATCGTCGGCATCTGCGAGGTGGCGAAGGAAGCCTATCCCGACCCCACCGCCCCGGCGGGCAGCCCCTGGGTGGTCTGCGATTTCGTCGCGGTCGGCCCGCTGAAAACGGCGGTCGGGCTGGCCGACGTGAAGGCCGAGCCGCTTCTGGCCGAGATGGCGCTTTTGAAATATTCGCGCCTGTCGGTGCAGCCGGTGACGGCGGACGAGTGGAAGACCGTCTGCAAAATGGGTGGCGTGCGCCCGTGAAGCATGCGGGCGAAGCCGCGCTGGCCGAGCTTGCACCCTTGCTGGCGGCGATCCGCGCGGCCGGAGCGCTGAACGAAAGAAAGCCAGGCATCTTCTATCGCGGCGGCGAGGCGGCGCTGCATTTCCATGAAGACGCAGACGGGCTGTTCGCCGACTGGCGCGCTGCGAAAGGCGACAGGGACTTCATCCGCTTCCGCGTCTCCACCGCCGCCGAGCGCGCCGCGTTCCTGAAAGCCCTGAAAGCATGACGCGGCTGTGCGCCATCGGCGATCTGGCGGCGACCGGCGCGAAGGGGATCACGCTGGCCGACGGACGCGAGATCGTGGTGGTGGAGTCGAGCGCGGGCGTGCGCGCCTTCCTCAATTCCTGTCCGCATAACGGCGTGACGCTGGAGATCCTGCCCGACAGGTTTTTCGACGCCGACCGCACCGCCCTGGTCTGCACTGCGCATGGCGCACGGTTTCTGCCCACCAGCGGATTGTGCATCGCCGGGCCTTGCGCGGGGCGTCACCTGACGCCCATCTCGATCCGTGTGGAAGACGGGGAGGTAAGGCTCGATGTTTGACGGCGGCGACCGGCCTACGGGCACGAAGGCCGAAATCTATGCCGAGCTGGCCTCGCAGCTGCGCGGGCTGATGGAAGGCGAGCGCGACGCCATCGCCAATGCGGCGAACATGGCGGCGCTGATCGCCTGGGGTCTCGCCGATCTCAACTGGGCAGGATTCTACATCATGCGCTCGGGCGAGCTGGTGCTCGGCCCCTTCGTCGGCAAGCCGGCCTGCGTGCGCATCGCGGTCGGCAAGGGCGTCTGCGGCGCGGCAGCGGCGCAGAAGACGACCATGCTGGTGGAGGACGTGCACGCATTTCCCGGCCACATCGCCTGCGATGCGGCCTCGCGCAGCGAGCTGGTCGTGCCGATCCTGCGCGACGGCGCGGTGGTGGGCGTGCTCGATCTCGACAGCCCGAACCTTGCGCGTTTCGACGACGAGGACCGCAAGGGCTGCGAGGCGCTGGTCGCGCTCTACACGGCCGGCAGCGATCCGTTCTGAGATCGTCGAACCATCCTGCGTCCTTCAAGGCGCGCCGTGCGCGCACCTCAGGATGACGAAGAGGGACTGGACTTCGATTTGACGAACGGCGTCATGGTGAGGCGCCCTGCAGAGCAGGGCCTCGAACCACGCAGGCTGTTTCAGTCCGGCGCCTGACTTTCGCTCAACGCCAACAGCGCAAAGCTCGCCAGCCAGTGCTCGCCCATATAGTCGCCCGCGACATGCGGCAGGCTGGCCTTGAGATGCGCCCGCGCTGCGTCTTCGTTCGCCCCGATGCCGCGCCAGCACCAGGCGCGGCTGAGATTGAGCCCGTCGAGATGCGCGATGCGGCCGTCGCTGCGGTCGCTGACCGTGACCGGGTGCAGCAGGCGATCGGGCACGCGCGGCATGAAGCGCGCGAACCAGGGCGCGAAATCGGCGCCCAGCACGCGCTTCATCAGCAGCGCTTCGGTGAGCGCGGGCGAGAGGAAATCCTCTCCCGACGGCTCGCCCCATGCGGTGCATTCCGCATCGCCGGCGAACCAGGCATGCGCCCGGTCGTGGATGAGGTGCGCCAGCGCCGCGTCGCCTTTCTCATCCGCATAGTCGAGCGCGAGGATCAGCGCGAAGGCGGTGCTGGAATGGACGCCGCTGCGCACCGGATAGGTGAGCTTGGGCAGATAGGCGTGCAGCCGCTCGACGATCACGTCGGCCAGCGGCTGCAGGACGGGACGGTCCGCCTCGGCCACCAGCTTCAGCAGCCAGCCCCAGCCATAAGGCCGCTCGAACCCGGCATTGCCGGGACGCAGCAGGAAGGCGCGTTCGCCCGCGACCTTGGCGGGGGTGAACGCGTCGGCGAACAGCGCGTCGATCTGGCGCGCCTCCGCCATCTGCGGAAACAGCCGCCGCAGCCGCGACAGCGTCCAGTAGCCGTGCACGCAGCTATGCCAGTCGAAGCTGCCGTGGAAGATCGGCGTCAGCGTGTCGGGCGTACCGAGATCGTCCGGTCCCGCGACGCGCAGCATCATCGAGCTGGGATAGGTGCGCGTGACATGCCCGAGCGCGATGCGCGCGAAGCGTGAGGCGAGCGCGCCGTCGAGACCGGAGAGCGTCATCGCGATATCGCCACTTCGACGCGGCGGTTGAGCTGGCGGCCCGTCTCGGTCGCATTGTCGGCGACCGGGCGGGATTCGCCGAAGCCCTGCGGCGTCAGCCGCGCAGCGTCGACGCCGTGTTCGGCGAGCCAGGCGACGACCGATGCCGCGCGATCCTCGCTGAGCTTGAGGTTATAGGCATCTTCGCCCTGCGCGTCGGTGTGGCCTTCCACCACGAAGCGCGCATCCGGCCGCTCCTGCATCACCGCCAGCAGAGCTTCGAGCGCGGGCTGCGAGTCGGGGCGCAGCGTCGCCTTGGCGGTATCGAAATAGATGCCGGGAATGACGACGCGCCCGGTTTCGTCCAGCGTTTCGCCGAGCGATCCCGCTTCGGCCTTGCGCCGCTTCATTTCGAAATGCACCTCGCCGGTTTCGCCCGCCGTCAGATCGGCGATCTCCATGTCGGGCTCGTAGTCGGGGTGCGAGGCCTGGGCGGTGACGAGGCCGGCGGGCAGACCCTCGATGCGGAACGTGCCGTTCCCGGCCGTCTCGCCGCCGCCGAGCGCCGCCTGCACCACGGCGCCCGCAATGGGCTCGCGCGTGTCGATGTCGACCGCGTCGCCTTCCAGCGCCACGGGGAACGCGGCGGGAGTCGGGTCGACGAGAATGCGGATGAAGTCGATCGCATAGCCGTCGCACGCGCCGCTTTGCGTGTCGTCGATGAGGAAGACCGCCTGGCCGCCTTCGACAAGGTGGAACTGTTCGGGAAACAGCTTGACGCTGATCAGCTTGCCGATGGGGCCGGTCTGATCGATCTTGGCCAGCGCCTGTTCGAACAGCGGCAGACGCTCGCCGTTCAGGGACACTTCGAATTTCGTGCCCCAGCGCGGCGCCTGGAAATCGTCGATGAACATCTGCACCAGCACCGCCTTGGGCGCGCCGATCGCGCCGAGCTCCAGCGTCACCGGCTCGGGCTGCGTGTCGCGGCGCAATGTGCCGGCGTTGTAGCCGTCGGAGCCGGTCTCGCAGCTTGGCGGCCGGGCGGGATCGGCGGAGCTGCCGACCATGATGCGGTCGGTGCCTTTGGGGTCGTCGGCGTCCGGCTTCCAGGGATAGCGATGCGCCTCCGTCGACTTGCCCGAGAACGGCGTGAAGCCGTCTTCCCAGCCGAAGCCCAGATTGTCGATATCGCCCGTGCGGATTTCGACGCGCGCATCCGGCGTATTCTCGGCGCGCCAGATCTGTTGGTCCCAACCGGTGCGATCGATCTTCTCTTCGGCGACCGCACCCGCGATCAGCAACGCCCCAAGCGCCGCCGCCACGATTCCCTTCATCGTCCCTCCTGGTTTTGCGGCCGTCAGGCCGCGTTCATGAAAGTCTCGAAATCGCCGACCAGCGCCTTCGCCGCCTGGGCGATCAGACGCTCGCCCTTTTCCGGCGTCGCCTGGCTGGGGTCGGAGCCGATGCGGCCGTCCGGGAAGCGGCGGCGATAATCGTCGGCGTCCAGAATGGGCCCGGTGGGCGCGATCTTGGGACTCATCTCGACCTTCTTGATGGCGTCGGGATAGGCGGCATAGGTGACCGACACCTCCGAGGCCGTCGCGTGGCTGCCCTCGCCGACCGGAAACATCTCGCGGCAGAGGCCCATCACGCCGTCGAGATCCCACCAGTTGCGAAGCGTGCAACGCACCGGCGCCTGATTGCCGCCCGCCCGCTTCAGCGACCAGTCGGCGTAGATTTCGCTGAAGGCCGCATTGATGGTCGCGATGTTGCCGCCATGGCCGTTGAACCAGTAGACGCGCTCGAAGCCGTGGCGCGTGAGGCTGGCCGTCCAGTCATAGATCGCCGCGATCATGGTGGAGGGGCGCAGCGAGATCGTACCGGCGAAGCCGAGATGGTGCTGCGCCTGCCCGACATTGAAGGTCGGCCCGATGAGGATGCCGCTGGCGTCGCCCGCGCGCTTGGCGATCACTTCCGGACAGATCGCATCGGTGCCCAGCAGGCCGTTCGGCCCATGCTGTTCGGTGGAGCCGATGGGAACGATGATGCCTTTCGACTTCGTGAGATACGCGTCGATCTCCTGCCAGGAGGATTGATGGAGCTGCATGGCCGCCTCCGCGTGACTTGTCACGTCCGGGCTAACGCAATGAGGCCCTGAGGGCTAGTCCCGAACGGTCAGGATCATGCCCACCGCACGGGCCGAGGCGCTGAGCGCCGCGGCCAGCTGATCCGGCTTGTCGCCGAGATCGCGGGCCGCATTGGTGGAGGCCGTCGTCAGATCGTTGGCGCGAGTGTCTTCATCGACGCCCGCCGCGATCGCGCAGGCCTCCCATTCCAGCACCACGGCGCGGGCGATGGGGCGCAGCTTGGCGACCTCTTCAGCGAGCCCCGCGCCCTCCACCAGATCGAGCGCGAATTTCATTACGCCCGCGCTCTGGGTCCAGGCCTGATAATCGTCGGCGGCGCTCAAGGCGCGGCGCCCGACAGATCGACCTTGTAGACGTCGAAGCCGGTCTCGGTGCTTTCCAGCTTCGTGAGACGCTTGTCGGTGGCGACCACCGCCGCGCCGGCCGGCCCGATCTCGACCCGGATGTCGGGCGCGCCGGGAACGGGCTTGAACGACCACACCGGCGTGTTGTCGGGCACCAGATCCTTTGTCGAGCGGATATAGTCGATCAGCACGTCGCGGTTCGTCTCCGGCGCGACCAGCGCGATGGCCGAGCCGTCCATGCGCGGGAATTCGCCGCCGCCGTTCGAGCGGTAATTGTTGGTGACGATGAGATAGTCCTGATTGTCGTCGAGCGGCTGGCCCTTGTAGAGCACGTCGCTGATACGGCGGGCGTCGGGGTTCTCCACCGCCGGGCTGCGGCCGTAGCGCGAGGGCTGCGTGACGTCGATCGTATAGGTCAGGCCGAACAGCACGTCGAAATTATAGGCGGGCATATTGCTGATCAGCGGCTGCGGCCCCGCCTTGGCCGGATCGATCTGATTGAACAGGCGCGACGATTTCTCCAGATACTCGCGCACCTCGCTGCCCTTCAGTTTCACGATGGTCAGCATGTTGGGATAGAAATAGAGATCGGCCGCGTCCTTGATCGCGACGGGGCCTGCCTTCACATCGGTGTAGTAGTCGGGGCCGGGACGCCCGCCCACGCGGAAGGGCGCGATGGCCGAGAGGATCGGCAGGCCCTCATAGGGCGTGCCCTTCACGATCTTTTCCGCATAGGCGCTCTGCGCGTCGGCGACGAGGCGCAGCGCCTCGGTGTTGCCCATGAGCGTGAGATAGGTGTTGAACGGCCCCTTGGCCTCGCCGATCGGCGCGCGGATATAGGCGAGCGTCGCCTCGGTCCAGTCTTTCAGCGCATCGGTGATGCGCGCGTCGGCGGGCAGGCGCGCATGCATGTCGCCGTCGTCGCCTTTCGCCGCCACCGGCCGCGCCTCGGCCCGGCCGGCCGTCACCTTCCACTTGCCCGAGGCGTCGTCGAGCGTCAGGTCGATGACGCCGAGATGGCTGCCGAACGAGCCGGCCATCACATAGGGCTTGCCGTCGATCGTGCCCTTGGCGAGATCGGCGTTGGGCAGGCTTTCATAATCCTTGCCCGGAAAGACGCGGTGCGAGTGGCCGGTCACGACCGCATCGACGCCGTCGATGGTGGAGAGATAGCCCGAGAAGTTCTCGTCGCCGCCCTCGCGCGGGGCCGCCGAAATGCCGGCATGGGCCAGAACGACGATCACGTCGGCGCCCTCGGCCTTCAGCTTGGGAATTTCGCGCTGCACGGCCTCGACGGCGTCGCCGGTGGTGATCTTTCCTTCCAGCTTGTCCTTGTCCCAGTTCATGATCTGGGGCGGCAGCACGCCGACGATGCCGATCTTCACGGCGCGCTCGGCGCCGGTCTCGTCCTTGAAGCTGCGCTCCAGCACGACCGAGGCGGGAAACAGCGTCTCGCCCGGCGTGCCGTCCGGCTTCAGCCGATAGGCGTTGGCCGCGAGAATGGGGAAGCTGCGGCCGATCTGGGCGCGTTCCAGCAGATCGAGACCGTAGTTGAACTCGTGATTGCCGATCGCCGCCGCGTCGTATTTCAGCAGGTCCATGGCGAGATAGGCAGGATGCACCTCGCCCTCTTTCAGCGGCCGCTCGCGCGCCACCACATCGCCCATGGGCGAACCCTGCAGCAGATCGCCGTCGTCGACGAGGATCGCGTTGGGGTTTTCCTTGCGCGCTTCCTCGATCAGCGCCGCCGTGCGGTTGAGGCCGATGGTCTCGTCCGGCTTGTCGCGGACGAAGTCGAAATCGACCAGATTCATGTGGATATCGGTGGTCGCCAGAATGCGGAGCTTGAGCTCTGCGGCCTGGACGGCGGCGGTTCCCGCCAGAAGAAGGGCGGCGAGGACGGCGAGACGCGACAGACGCATGGGACTTCCCGGGTTTGAGGCGGCGGCCGGGGTCTTGCCCGTCTGCGGGCCCGGCGACAAGGTGCAATAATCTAGAACCGGATGACAGCGCCATGACGATTTCCGCCCCTCACGAAGCTTTGGCCGGCCCTTTGACCGGCATCCGCGTGGTCGATCTGACCCAGTTCGTGCTGGGGCCGTTCTGCACCCAGACGCTGGGCGATCTGGGCGCCGACGTGATCAAGGTGGAAGACGCGGGCGGCGACCGTCAGCGCCGCGGCACAGGCAAAACCGCGCCCGCGCCCGACCTTTCAGGCCCTTTCGTCCAGCTCAACCGCAACAAGCGCTCGGTCGTGCTCGATCTCAACGAGCCCGAGGCGAAGGAGGCGCTGAAGGCGCTGATCGCGACTGCCGACGTCTTCATCCACAATATGCGGCCCGATTCCATCGCCAAGCACGGCTTCGGGTATGAGGCGGTGGCGGCGATCCGGCCCGATATCGTCTATGTCGTCGCCATGGGGTTCGGCTCCGACGGGCCCTATGCCGGGCGTCTCGCCTTCGACGATCTCATCCAGGGCGCATCGGGCACGTGCGACCTGCTGCCGCTTTACGATGGCGACCCGGCGCTTCGGCCCCTGCCCTCGCTGATCGCCGACAAGACCTGCGGCCTCTATGCCGCCATCGCGACGCTCGCCGCCCTCACCCACCGCGCCCGCACCGGCGAGGGCCAGTATGTCGAGGTGCCGATGCTGGAGACCTTCACCGGCTTCATGCTGGCCGAGCATCTGCATGGGCAGAGCTTCGTGCCGGCGCGCGGCAGGTTCGGACATCCCACCACGATCACCCCGCACCGCCGCCCCTATAAGACGAAGGACGGCTATATCGTCATCATGCCGGCCAGCCAGGAGGCGTCGAACCGCTTTCTGGAGCTCGGCGGCGTGAAAGACCCCTATAACTCGCCGCGCTTCCTGGAGGCCAAGGACGGCAAGGCGCGGGTCGATGCCTATTACGAGCTGATGGCCGAAACGGCGCTGACCCGCACGACCGAGGACTGGATGGCGATCTGCGCCGAGGCGCGCATTCCCGCGATGCGGGCGAACCGCCTGACCGAGATCTTCGACGATCCGCATTTCAAGGCGACGGGCTATTTCGAGGAGCGCCACCTGCCGGGCGAGGCGGGCGGCTATCGCTCGATGAAGCCGGGGCTGAAATTCGCCAAAACCCCGGCGTCGGTGCGGCGCGATCCGCCGAGCCTTGGCCAGCATACCGACGAGGTGCTGAAGGAGCTGGGCCTCAGCTCTTGAGCCAGGCCTCGCAGGCCGCGACCTTTTCCGCCAGCGACGCCGGATCGATCGTTCCCGATGCGATTCCGGCGGTCCAGGCCTGCATGCCAGCCTGCATATCGGCCTGAACGTCGGCCTGCTTCTTGCCCAGCGACTGGCCGTATTGGCCAAGCAGCACAAGAAGCGCGGGAATCTGGGCGTCGCGCCGCGCGCCGCGCGCCGGATCGCCGCGGACGACGGAATCCGCCTTGTCCTGTTCGTAGGCGACGTAGCAGCCGATCAGATCCTGATAGACCTTGGCCGTATCGGCATCGGCAGCCCGGGCCGGCGCGAGGATCAGAAGGGCGAGGAAGGCGGCGATCGCATGTCTCATGCGTCGCATCCTTGCATCAGGTCATTGCCGGATTCTTGCCGGAGATGTTGAATGACCGCGACGCCTGATCCCTGATACCCGCCGATAACAACAGTCGGCCGAAGCCGAAGTGCAGGAAACGCCATGAGCGATGAAATCTTCCCGGTGGACCCCGCCTGGGCGGCGCGGGCCTATGTGAACGAGGCGGGCTATCGCGCCAAATACGCCGAGTCGGTGGCCGACCCGGAGGCATTCTGGGCGCGCGAAGGCCACCGCCTGGACTGGATGCGGCCCTATACCCGTGTGAAAGACGTCTCGTACGATCCCGAAAACCTGCACATCCGCTGGTATGCCGACGGTCAGCTGAACGTCTCCGCCAACTGCATCGACCGCCATCTGCCCGAGCGCGCCGGCCAGACGGCGATCATCTGGGAAGGCGACGACCCCTCGGAATCGAAGCACATCACCTATGCCGAGCTGCACGATCATGTCTGCCGGCTGGCGAACATCCTGAAGAACAAGGGCGTCCGCAAAGGCGACCGCGTCACCATCTACCTGCCGATGATCCCCGAGGCGGCCTATGCGATGCTGGCCTGCGCCCGCATCGGCGCGATCCATTCCGTCGTCTTCGGCGGCTTCTCGCCCGAAAGCCTCGCCAACCGCATTCTCGACTGCGACAGCGCGCTGGTGATCACCGCCGATGAAGGCCTGCGCGGCGGCAAGCATGTGCCGTTGAAGGCCAATGTCGATGCGGCGCTGAAGCATTGCCCGGGCGTCAAATCGGTTCTGGTGGTCAGGCGCACCGGCGGCCAGATCAACATGACAGCCGGCCGCGACACCTGGCTGGACGACGAAGCGCAGAACGCGGCCCTCGCCTGCCCGGCCGAGCCGATGGGCGCGGAAGACCCGCTCTTCATCCTCTACACCTCGGGCTCCACCGGAAAGCCCAAGGGCGTGCTGCATACCGGCGGCGGCTATCTGGTCTATGCCGCGATGACCCACCAATACGTCTTCGATTACCGCGACGGCGACATCTACTGGTGCACCGCCGATGTCGGCTGGGTGACCGGCCACAGCTATATCGTCTACGGCCCGCTGGCGAACGGCGCGACGACGCTGATGTTCGAGGGCGTGCCCAGCTATCCCGACGCCTCGCGCTTCTGGCAGGTGATCGACAAGCACAAGGTCAACATCTTCTACACCGCGCCCACCGCCATCCGCGCTTTGATGCGCGACGGGGAAGAGCCGGTGAAAGCCACCAGCCGCGCCTCGCTGCGCCTGCTGGGCAGCGTCGGCGAACCGATCAATCCCGAGGCCTGGCTCTGGTATCACCGCGTGGTCGGCGACAATCGCTGCCCCATCGTCGACACCTGGTGGCAGACCGAGACGGGCGGCATCCTGATCTCGCCGCTGCCCGGCGCCATCGCGCAAAAGCCCGGCAGCGCGACGCTGCCCTTCTTCGGCGTCAAGCCGCAGCTGGTCGATGAAAAGGGCGACGTGCTGGAAGGCGCGGCCAGCGGCAATCTGGTGATCACGGATTCATGGCCGGGGCAGATGCGCACCGTCTATGGCGACCACCAGCGCTTCATCGACACCTATTTCCGCACCTATCCGGGCAAGTACTTCACCGGCGACGGCTGCCGTCGCGACGAAGACGGCTATTACTGGATCACCGGCCGCGTCGATGACGTGATCAACGTCTCGGGCCACCGCATCGGCACGGCCGAAGTGGAGAGCGCGCTGGTCGGCCACACGCTGGTCGCGGAGGCGGCCGTCGTGGGCTATCCGCACGACCTCAAGGGTCAGGGCATCTATGCCTATGTCACGCTGAAAGCGGGCATCGAGCAGAGCGAGGCGCTGCGCAAGGAGCTGGTCGCCGAAGTGCGCAAGGTGATCGGTCCGACCGCGACGCCCGACGTGATCCAGTGGGCCCCCGGCCTGCCCAAGACGCGCTCGGGCAAGATCATGCGCCGTATCCTGAGGAAGATCGCCGAGAACGAGACCGAGAGCCTGGGCGACACCTCGACGCTGGCCGACCCGGCCGTGGTCGACGACCTGATCGCCAACCGCGGCGGCTAGAACGGCCCGGCGATGAAGGTGGGGTCGAAGGCCAGATCCTCCGACACCACCATCAGCGGATAGGAACAGCTCTTCACCGTGCCGTGGTTGACCGGCCAGGGATCGTGGATGCGGATATAGGTGCCTTCGGGCGTGCCGTCGCCCCAGGCGCCGGAGATCACGACGACATGGCCGCCTTGCGAGCCGTCCTCGCGGATCACCGTGCCGGCGATCCAGATCGGCCCCGCCCGCAGGATCGACGCAAGGCCGCGCGGATCGCCCGGCGGCGATTCCACGCTCCAGCCGAACTGGCTGACGAAGCGTTCGACATTCTCCAGCTCCGGCATGAGACCGAAACTGGTGCCGAGCGAGGCGTCGTTCGTGCCGACGCTCATGTCGCGGTCCAGCACCATGGCGGCCGCCGCCGCCCAGCAGCCCATGTCGTAATGCTGCGCCCGCATCGTGACGGGGTGGTCGATCTCGATCGTGACGCCCAGCGCCCGCCATGTGGTGGGCCCGATCACGCGGTCTTCGTGGGAGATGTGATTGAGGCGCTGAAAAGCGGCGACGGCGTCGGCCGTGCGGCGACCGAACGCCCCGTCGGCGCGCAGGCGGATGAATCCGGGCGTCCGGCGCAGGTGTCGGTTCAGCAGACGCTGCGCGAGACGCACGTTCTCCGATGAAGCGCCGATGGAGATCTGCCGCATGGACGTTCCCGGCCGGACGATCCGGCGGGCCAGCATAGCGCAGCGCCGCCGACCCGCCAGCGCCGCATCCTGGGGCTCAGGGACACCAGACCGGCCGCCGTCCGGCATAGTGACGCACCAGACCGGCGGCGGCGAGCGCGTCCGAAACATCCGCGCCGCCGGCATCGCGCACCCGCGCCACGACCCGCCCGCCATATTTGTCGCGTTCCACGTCGCTGAGCGTGACGCCGCCCGAAAGGCGCGCGGTGAGCGCCGCCGTCGCGAGCCGCGCCATGATCTGCGCCCCGGCGCAGGGCGCATCGCGCTCCGCCGCGTCCACGCCCGCAAGCCTAACGGTGACGGTCACGTCCTGATCGAGCCAGATGCGGATGCGGGCCTCGAAGCTGTCGCCGTCGAGCACGCGCACCACGTCGGCCGCATAGGGCCCGGGCAGCGCCGCGCCCGCCGCCGCGGCAGGCCGGGCGAGAACGCCGATGATCAGAAGGCCGAAAAGAAAGCGGACCATGAACCTAGCGTACTAGGTTCATGGTCCTAGGACAAGAGGCTTACACGGACAAGGGAGGCCAAGCGTCCGCAGCCTCTGGGGTAAGGCGGCCGGTCAGGCCGCCGTACGAAGGATTCCGGCGCCCGTGGCGAGCGGCGCTTCCAGCGTCGCCCAGTCGATTGCGCCGTCATGTTTCAGGTTTTCGAACTGCAGCACGCCCAACGCCTCGAATTTCGGGCGGATGCGATCGGTCAGGAGGCCGACGCGCTTGAGGTTGGGGATCATGCGTTCGAACAGGAAGGTGCGGAAGGCGCGGCCGCCCTGGCTGGCGGCGTTGATCTCCAGCGCCTCTTCCTCGGTGAAGCCGAATTCGCGCGCGACCGTGGTCGACACCATGCGGTTGCGCATCACGACGCAGGCCTCATAGGCGAACTCGGCGCGCTCCTCGATCTGGTCCTGCGGCAGCGCGCGGATCCAGTCTTCCAGATAGTTCACGCCGAACGCGACATGGCGGCCCTCGTCGCGCATCACCAGACCCGTGATGTCGCGCAGCAGCGGATCGCGCGTGGTGGCGTGGATCGCCTGGAAAGCGGCCAGCGCCAGACCCTCGATCAGGATCTGCATGCCGATGAACTTCAGGTCCCAGCGCTGGTCGGTCAGCACCTTGTCGAGCAGGAATTTCAGGCTGGGATTGATCGGATAGATCATCCGGCAGCGTTCCATCAGATAGCGGTGGAACACCTCCACATGCCGCGCCTCGTCGAAGGTCTGCGAGGCGGCATAGAGCTTGGCGTCGTGCGTGGGCGCGCAGCTGACGAGCTGCGAGGCGACCATCAGCGCACCCTGCTCGCCGTGCAGGAACTGCGACAGCACCTGGGCGTTGGCGCGGCGCGAGAAGTCGATCTTCTGGGCGTCGGTGAGCGCCTTGTATTTGGGATGGTCGCAGAACCCTTCCGGCTCACCCTCGGGCGGCAGCGTCTCGAGGGGCGACGGCTGGTTCCAGTCGATGTCCAGTTCGACGTTCCAGTTGAAGCGCTTGCCGAGCTCGTAGAGCCGGCGGATCTTGGCGTTGGCCGTGTCGTAGTCCCAGTTGTACGAGCCCGTCAGCGGCGTGCTGAAGATCTCGCGGATGGTTTCGACGTCGTGGTCGGTCAGCCGCTTGGCCAGATCGTCATCGTCGAAATACTGAATATCGGTCGGCGGACCCTTCACCACATGCACGTTGAGCACGACGTTTCTCCCGGACGTTTATTGTCCGGGCAGGCTATAAAATGACGGGTGCGTCATCTTTGATCCAGATCAAGCCGGCGCGTTTGCGCGGGCCCGATAAAGCGTGCAGCCTTCGCAAAACGGTATCGGAGGACCGCCCGTGGCGAAAATCATCGTCCATCATCTCAACGACAGCCGCTCGCAGCGCATTCTCTGGCTGCTTGAGGAGATCGGCGAGCCCTACGAGATCAAGCACTACAAGCGCATGTCGCCGGTGCCGCTGGCCCCGCCCGAGCTGAAGGCTGTGCATCCGCTGGGAAAATCGCCGGTGGTGACGGTCGACGGCAAGACGATCGCCGAATCCGGCGCCATCGTGGAATTGCTCATCGAACGCTTCGCCCCCGACCGTCTCGCGCCGAAACGCGGCACCGACGCCTATGTGGATTACATCCACTGGCTGCACTTCGCCGAAGGCAGCGCCATGCTGCCGCTGATGCTCAAGCTCTACAATTCGCTGCTGGGCGAAGCGGGCGCGCCGCTCTATCCGCGCATCGACAGCGAGATCGACAACCACCTGCGTTACATGGAGAACGCCATCAAGGGCCGCGATTTTTTCGTCGGCGGCGAACTGACGGGCGCGGATATCCAGCTCTCCTTCGTCAGCGAGGCCGCCAACGCGCGCGGCGTGCTGGCGCCCTATCCCGAACTCATGCGCCACATGAAGGCGATGCAGGCCCGCCCCGCCTACAAGCGCGGCCTGGAAAAGGGCGGACCTTACGCCTACGCATCCAAAACGGATTGAGCCGCCAGGGCCAGCCCACCAGCCTCAGAAGTCGCTGGCGATTCCCTTGCGCTCCCAGTCGCCGTAGCGCGTGGGCTCAGGGCCGGTGGGACCGCCCTGCTCCGGCGGCAGCTTCCCGGCTGCGGCGTCGGCCTTCGCCCGGCGCTCGGCCGCCTCGGCGAGCGCCCGTTTGGCCGCTTCGCTGAGGACTTTGGGCGGGTCTGCGGGCTTTTCCGGGGGCTGCTCGGTGCTATCCATCGATAAATCCCTTGTGACCCCATGGAATTGCGGGGGGCGGGAGGGGCCCTTACATAAGAGACGTTCCCCGCCGCGTCATCCTGGCACGGCCTACGAGGAGCTGAAGGAGTCCATGAACCAGTTTCGCACCGGATTGCTGATCGCCGCCCTCACCGCCCTGTTCGGCGGCATCGGCTATCTCATCGGCGGTCCGACCGGCATGGTGATCGCCCTGGGCGTCGCGGCGGCGACCAACCTGTTCGCCTACTGGAACGCCGACAAGATCGTGCTGAGCATGTATGGCGCAAAGCCGCTGGATGCGCGCACGGGCGGCGAGTTCTACGCCATCGTCGAGGGCCTGGTGCGCCGCGCCGGCATGCCCATGCCCAAGGTCTATATCATCGAAAACCCGCAGCCGAACGCCTTCGCCACCGGCCGTAACCCGGACAACGCCGCCGTCGCCGCCACCACCGGCCTGCTGCAGCGCCTCAGCCGCGAAGAGATCGCCGGCGTGATGGCGCACGAGCTGGCGCATGTGAAGAACCGCGACACGCTGACCATGACGATCACCGCGACGCTGGCCGGCGCAATTTCCATGCTGGCGAATTTCGGCCTGTTCTTCGGCGGCGGCGACAATCGCAACAACCCGCTGGGCGCGATCGGCGTCATCCTGATGGTGATCCTCGCCCCCATCGCCGCGATGCTGGTGCAGATGGCTATCAGCCGCACGCGCGAATACGAGGCCGACCGTGGCGGCGCGGAAATTTCCGGGCGGCCCGACTGGCTGGCGAGCGCGCTGGAGAAAATCGCCATGGCCGCGCCGCGCATCGACAACAATGTCGCCGAGCGCAACCCGGCGACGGCGCATATGTTCATCATCAATCCGCTGCATGCCCAGAGCGTGGACGGCCTCTTCACCACCCACCCCTCCACCGCCAGCCGCATCGAGAAGCTGCGGATCATGGCGGCGGAGATGGGCATCACGTCCGGCTATCAGGGCGCCTGGGACACGCGGACGCCCCAGCCGGCGCGCAGTGGCCCGTGGGGTTGAACCGCGCTGTAAAGCCTGAAGACGAGGCGGCGGGCCTTCCGGCCCGCCGTTTCGCATTCTCGCTGGTCACCCGCGTGCTGGACCAGCGCGTGACGCTGGACGAGGCGGGCGAAGCGCTGGCCGGCGTCGCGGCGCGCATGGAGGCGCGCGACGCCGCCTTCGGCCGCGCCATCGCCTATGCGGCGCTGCGCCACAAGGGCGCGCTGGAGGCGCTGCTCAAGCGTTTCGTCGAACGCCCCCTGCCCGAGCACGGCCTCGCCGCCAGCCGCGTTCTGCTGACCGGGGCCGCCGAGCTGATGGTGCTGAACGGCAAGCCGCACGCGGCGGTCGACGGGGCCAACCATCTGGCGCTGGCCGTGCGCGAGGCCAAGCCCTTCAAGGCGCTGGTCAACGCCGTGCTGCGCCGCGTGGCGCAGGAAGGCGGCGCGATCTGGGGCGCGCTCGACCGGGCGCGGCTGAACGTGCCCGACTGGCTGTGGCGGCGCTGGAGCGCGGCCTATGGCGAGGACGGGGCGCGCGCCATCGCCGTCGCGCATGAAACCCCGGCGCCGCTGGATCTGACGCCCCGGGCCGCGGCCGAGACCGCGCTGTGGGCGACGCGGCTCAACGCCGCCATGCTGGGCGCCGGCACTTTGCGGCTGGCCAAGGCGGGCCCGGTGGAGGCGCTGCCCGGCTATGACGAGGGCGCCTGGTGGGTGCAGGACGCGGCGGCGGCGATCCCGGCGCGCGTGCTGCTGAGCCTTATCGGCGGCGGCGCGGGCAAGACCATCGCCGATCTCTGCGCCGCGCCGGGAGGCAAGACCATGCAGCTCGCCGCCAGCGGCGCGCAGGTGACCGCCATCGACAGCTCCGGTCCGCGCCTGAAGCGGCTGGAGGCCAATCTGGTCCGCACGGAACTTTCCGCCGCGACGATCAAGGCCGACATCCGGACCTGGACACCCGCCGCGCCGTTCGACGCGGTGCTGCTGGATGCGCCCTGCAGCGCCACCGGCACGATCCGCCGCCACCCCGAACTGCCCTGGATTCGCGACGAAGGCGCGGTGACGCGGCCGGCCGCCGTCACCGCCGGCCTGCTCGATTCAGCCTTCGCGGCGCTGAAGCCGGGCGCGGTCCTGGTTTTTGCGGTCTGCTCGCTGGAGCCCGAGGAGGGCGAGGATCAGATCGCCGCCTTCCTGGGGCGCACACCCGCCGCCCGGCCCGTCGCAATCGAGGCCGCCGCCTTCGGCCTGCCGCCTGAGGCGCAGCGGCCTGCGGGCTTGCGCATCCTGCCTTCGATGCTCGGGGAACTCGGCGGTCTCGACGGCTTTTTCGTCGCAGCCCTCACCCGGGCCGGGTGATGGACGCCCCGTTCACGCGGGGTTAATTTGCCGCGGCGCAGGGGGAGACTGCGAACAGGTTTTTCGACGAAGGGATTAGTATCCATGAAGATCATGACTCTCGGACTGCGCGCCGCCCTTGTGGTCGCGCTGGCCGGCTCTCTCGGGGCATGCGCCTCTTCCATGATGAGCTCGAACACCGTTGACCGGAACGACGTGGGCCGGATGGACCGCGCCGTGTCGGGCGTGATCGTCGATGCGCGTCAGGTCACCATCGGCGGCACCAAGTCGGGCGTCGGCGCGACGGTCGGCGCCGTGGCGGGCGGCGTCGCCGGCTCGCAGATCGGCGGCGGCCAGACCGAGCACATCCTGGCCGGTCTCGTCGGCGCGACGGCCGGCGCCCTGATCGGCGACGCGGTCGAGGAAGGCGCGACCAAGCAGCCCGGCATCGAGTACGCGATCCGTCTCGACAGCGGCGAGATGATCTACGTCGTCCAGCCGGCGGATTACATCATCCGCAACGGCACGCGCGTCGACGTCGTCTATGGCGGCGGCCGCGCCCGCGTGGTGCCGCGCCGCTAAATCCCGCTTTTCGGGTTTGAAGAACGGCCGGAGGGCGACCTCCGGCCGTTTCTTTTTGGCCGTTTTTCTTTGAGCGCTGCGCGAAACGCATGTTAGGCAGGCGCATGGCTGCTTCGCTGAAAATCGCGCCGTCGATCCTCTCCGCCGACTTCGCGCGGCTGGGCGAGGAAGTGCGCGCCATCGACAGGGCGGGCGCCGACTATATCCATATCGACGTGATGGACGGGCATTACGTGCCCAACATCACCATCGGCCCGGCCGTGGTCGCGGCGCTGAGGCCGCACACGAAGAAGCCCTTCGACGTGCATCTGATGATTTCCCCGGTCGATCCCTATGTGGCGGCCTTCGCCGAGGCCGGGGCCGACATCATCACCGTGCACCCGGAAGCGGGGCCGCATGTCCACCGCACGCTTCAGCTCATCCGCAGCCTGGGGAAGAAGGCCGGCGTGGTGCTGAACCCCGGCACGCCGGTGGAGACGCTGGACAATCTGATGGACCTCGCCGACCTCATTCTGGTGATGAGCGTCAATCCCGGCTTCGGCGGACAGAGCTTCATCGCCAGCCAGCTGAAAAAGATCGAAGCCGTCGCCACGCGCATCGCCGCCTCCGGGCGCGCGATCGAGCTTGAGGTCGACGGCGGGGTGAACCCCGAGACGGCGCGCAGTTGCGTCGCCGCCGGGGCCAATGTGCTTGTGGCCGGATCGGCCGTCTTCAAGGGCGGAGAGACCGCCTATGCGGGCAATATCGGAGCGCTTCGCGGCTGACCCCGCGCCTGCCGCGCCCAAAGCGCCGCGCGTGCCCTATCCGGGACTCGCGGCGGCGCTCGCGCGCGATGCCGCCGAGCGGCTGAAAGACGCGGCGCGGGCGAAATTCTATCGCAGCCCCCTCGCCCGGCTGGGTCTGGCCGGGCCGCTGCCCGCCCATCTCGCGGTCACGCCCGATGCGCTGGCTCCGGCGACGCTTGAGGGCGCGCAGGACATTCTGCGCGGCGCCTTTGCGCTGGAGACGGGCAGCCTGGCCGTGCGCGGCCAGTCGCCCTTCGATGCCGAGGCCGACAGCGCCGTGCGCGCCGAACTGCACCGTTTCGGCTGGCTGGCGCATCTTGAGAAAGCCGGCGGACGCACCGCCGAGGGCGTCGCCCGGGCGCTGACCGAGGACTGGCTCGACCGCTTCGAAAGCTGGCACGCGCTGAGCTGGCGGCCCGACGTGCTGGGTCCGCGCCTCGTCGCCTGGGCCGCCCATTTCCGCTTTCTCACAAGCGACCACGATCTGGTGTTCCGCTCGCGCCTGATGCGGGCGATGGCCGAAGAGACGCGCCATCTGGCGCGCAGCGTCGATGACCTCCCCGAAGGCCCGGCGCGGCTCGCCGCCGCCGCCGCGCTGGCGGTGATGGCCGCCGCCATGCCCGAGGCGGTGAAGCGGCCCGAGCGCGCCTTCGCCGCGCTGGCCGCCGCCATCGGCGGCACGTTCGGCGCCGATGGCGGCATCGTCACGCGCAGCCCGCACGACCAGGCCGAGGCGGTGGCGGCGCTCGCGCGGGTGAAGCGGGCGCTGGGCGATGCCCGCATGGCCATGCCGCCGGCCTTCGAGGCCGCGCTGGCGGCCGCGGAGGCGCGGCTGGCCATGCTGCGCTTCGGCGACGGGGGACTTGCGTGTTTTCACGCCAGCCGCGAGGGCGACCGGGTGCTGCTGGGCGATATCGCCGGCGGCGCCCGCCCGGCCGGCCCGTCATTCGCCCCCGATATGGGCTTTGCCCGGCTGGCAGGCGGCGAGAGCGTGGCGCTGCTCGATTGCGGCGGGCCGCCGCCGGGCGTCTTCGCGGCAGCCGCCCATGCCGCGCCGCTGGCCTTTGAATTCGCGCATGGCGAGCAGCGCCTGATCGTCAATGGCGGCGTCGCCCGGCGGCGCGGGCCCGGCTGGATCGACGCCGCGCGGCGCACGGCGGCCCATTCCACGCTGCAGATCGGCGAGGCCGATGCCGGCGCCCTGCTGGACGGCGGGCCGGCCAGGCGGCTGGGACCGCGCCTTTATGGCGGACGGTGCGAAGGGACAGCCGCCTTCAGCGATGAAGGCGGCTGGGCGGAGGGCAGCCACGATCTGTGGAAGCCGCGCTTCGGCGCGACCCACCGGCGGCGGCTGTTTCTGGACGCGGCCGGCGAGGATCTGCGCGGGGAAGACGTGCTCACCCGCGAACGGCCGCGCGGCGTTCTGGAGCCCGTCGTCCGTTTTCTCGTGCATCCCGACGTCAAGGTAACCCTGGCCCAGGGCGGCGACAGCGCGATCCTGGCGCCGCCGGGCGGTCCGACCTGGCGGTTTCGCGCCGTAGCCGGGGGCCAAGACGAGCGGCTGGCGCTGGAAGAGGCCGTCTATATGGGCGGCGAGGCCGTGCGGCGGACGCAGGCGATCGCCATCCGCGCCGTCATGACGGAACAGAGCTGGACCCTGCGCTGGGCGCTGAAGACCGAAAGCCCCGCGCACCGGCCAAGGCGGCGCTTGGTCTGACCGCATGGCGCGTGCTACCAGCCGCGCCATTCCGCGACCCCGTCCCGAGGCCCATGCCATGACCGACACGACGCGCCGTCCGATCCGCCGGGCGCTGCTTTCCGTTTACGACAAGACGGGGCTGGTCGATCTGGGCAAGGCGCTGGCCGAACGGGGCGTGACGCTAGTCTCGACCGGCGGCTCGGCCAAGGCGCTGCGCGAGGCCGGGCTGAAGGTGCATGACGTCGCCGAGATCACCGGCTTTCCCGAGATGATGGACGGGCGGGTGAAGACGCTGCACCCCAAGGTGCATGGCGGCCTGCTGGCGATCCGCGAGAACGCCGAACACGCCCGGGCGATGAGCGAGCACGGCATCGAAGGCATCGACCTGCTGGTCTCCAACCTCTACCCCTTCGAGGCGACCGTCGCCGCGACCGACGATTTCGACGCCATCGTCGAACAGATCGATATCGGCGGCCCGGCGATGATCCGCGCCGCGTCCAAGAACCACGCCTATGTGACGGTCGCGACCGACCCGGCCGACTATGCCCGCATCCTCGCCCAGCACGACGAGGGCGGCGTCACCGCGGCGCTGCGCCGCGAGCTTTCGGCCAAGGCCTTCGGCCGCACCGCGAATTATGACGCCGCGATTTCGGGCTGGTTCGAGAAATGGCGCGCCAAAGCGGGTGAGACCGAAACCGTGCCCTCGCGCATGACGATCTCCGGCAATCTGCGCCAGGCGCTGCGCTATGGCGAAAACCCCCATCAGCACGCGGCGTTCTACGTCACCGACGCGCGCCCCGGCGTCGCCACCGCGCGCCAGGTGCAGGGCAAGGAGCTGAGCTACAACAACATCAACGACACCGACGCGGCCTACGAGCTGGTCGCCGAGTTCGACGCCGCGACGCCGGCCGTCGCGATCATCAAGCACGCCAATCCCTGCGGCGTCGCGACCGGCGCGTCGCTGAAGGATGCCTATGAGAAGGCCTATCTGTGCGACACGGTCAGCGCCTTCGGCGGCATCGTGGCGCTGAACCGCGCGCTCGACGCCGCGACGGCCGAGGAGATCGCGAAGATCTTCACCGAAGTGATCATCGCGCCGGGGGCCAGCGACGAGGCGATGGCGATCATCGCGGCGAAGAAGAACCTGCGCCTGTTGCTGACGGACGCGCTGCCCGATCCGGCGGCGGCGGGCCTCGCCTTCAAGACCGTCGCAGGCGGCTTCCTGATGCAGGAACGCGACGCCAAACGCGTGACGGCGGCGGATCTGAAGATCGTCACGAAACGGCAGCCGACGGCGCAGGAGCTGGCCGACATGCTGTTCGCCTTCACCGTGGCCAAGCACGTGAAGTCGAACGCCATCGTCTACGCCAAGGACGGCCAGACCGCCGGCATCGGCGCGGGCCAGATGAACCGTCGCGAAAGCTCGCGCATCGGCGCCTGGAAGGCGGAAGATGCACGTGAGGCCGCAGGCTGGTCGGAAGCCAAGACCAAGGGCTCGGCCGCCGCGTCGGATGCCTTCTTCCCGTTCGCCGACGGCTTGCTGGAATGCGTGAAGGCCGGCGCGACCGCCGTCATCCAGCCCGGCGGCTCGATGCGCGACGCCGAAGTGATCGCCGCCGCCGACGAGGCCGGCATCGCCATGGCCTTCACCGGCGTACGCCACTTCCGCCACTGAGGGCAGCGGCCCGCCGCGGCGGGCCGCGCGGTCAGTCCTTCGCCACCGCCCGCTCGTCCTTCACGAAGAGCATGCCGATAAGGCCGATGGCGAGGAAGATGAGGATCGAGGCCATGCCGGCGGCCTGGCTGTCGAACCAGCGGGTGAAGGCGCCGACGACGAAGGGCGCCATGAAGGCCGTCGCCGTGCCCGAAAGCGCATAGAGCCCGAAGAACTCCGCCATTTTCTCGGGCGGCGCGATGCGCGCCAGCATGGTGCGGCTGTTGGCATAGGCCGCCGTGATGAAGATCGCGATCAGGATGACGAGGCCGACATAGACCGCCTCGGGGACCGTGTTGAAGAACGGCCCGTCATAGAGCACCGGCACCGTTTCGGGCGTCCAGGTCCAGATGCCCAGCACCGAAGTCGGCGTCGTCAGCAGCGAGGCGACGAGGCCGATCGCCGTGCCCGAGATCGAAACGAGGATCGCCTTCTGCGAGCCGAGATGATCGTCCAGCCAGCCGCCGACGAAGCCGCCGGCCACCGCAAAGATCGACAGCGTCACGCCATAGGCCAGCATATCCAGCGGACCCCAGCTGAACGTGCCCGCCACATAGATGCCGCCGAAGGTGAGGATCGCGGTCTTGCCGTCATTGTAGAACATGCGCGCCAGCAGATAAGTGGCGACATTGCGGTAATGCAGCGCATCGCGCAGCGTCTTGAGCACGCGCGAGACGCCCTTGGTCACCGCCGTGCCGAGCGGCAGCCCCGAAGACGCGCGGTCCGGCGTAAACAGCAGCAGCGGCAGCGTGAAGACGAGCAGCCATATGGCCGTGATCGGGCCCGAGATCCGCTCGGTCTGATGCGCCGCGCGGTCGAGCCCGAACAGCGGTTCGCCGGGCACGAAGCCCCAGCCGACGAGACCGGGCAGCGCGAACGCCCACAGCATGAACAGCAGCATGATCAGCCCGGCGAGATTGCCCAGCGCAAGGCCGAGACCCGAGATCGCGCCGACGCGCTTGTGGCTGCAGATTTCCGGCAGCATCGCGTTGTGGAAGACGGCGGTGAATTCGAACAGCACGTTGTTGGCGACGATGATGAAGCCGATCACCCAGAGCGGCAGCATCGCTTCGTCCGGCACCGCGAACCACAGGCTGAACGTCAGCAGCGCCAGGACGAAGGCAAAGCCGGCGATCCACGGCTTGCGCCGTCCGCCGAGATCGGCCACCGCGCCGAGGATGGGCGCAAGAAACGCGATGACGAACCCGCCAAGGCTTGAGAGATCGCCCCACAACGCCTGTCCCGCCACGGGGTCGCCGACCAGATCGCCGGAGAAATACGGCGCGAAGACATAGATGGTGATAAGAAGGACGTAAGGGTTTCGCGCCCATTCGAAGAGCGCCCAGCTGACCTGACCTTTGGTCGAGGCCGCGACGCCGCCGGAGGCGGACACGCGCGGATCGTCGGCGGCCGATCCGGCCGCGATACCCTGAGACATCGGCGTTTCCCTTTTTATAGCTTTGCGCCGAGCCTCTACCCGCTTTCGCCCCGGCGCAAGCGGCGTTGACGGCCCCCGGACGTCATGCGACGGCGGGTCGCCCGCCCCGCCTTTAGGACCCCGCCTTGCCCATCGAAGCCGCCCTTGCCGCCCTCGCCGCTGCGGTCCTGCACGCGGTGTGGAACGCGCTGGTCAAGGGCGGCGGCGATCCGCTGCTCGACCTCGCCATCGTCTGGGGCGGCTCGGCGCTGGTGGCGCTCGCCTGCGTGCCGTTCGTGGCGCTGCCGGTGGCGGCGGCCTGGCCCTATCTGCTGGCGACCCTGCTGATCCACATGCCCTATGGCCTGCTGCTGGCCGCCGCCTATCGCGCCGGCAGCCTCAGCCACGTCTACACCGTGGCGCGGGGCACGCCGCCGATGCTGATCGCGCTCGCCACCGCGCTGTTCGTGGAGACACTGACGCCGGGCCAGTATCTCGGCATCGCCATCATCAGCACAGGCATCCTGACCACCGGCTTCGCGCCGCACGCGCCGGCGAAGGCGACCGTGCTGGCGCTCTGCGTCGCGGTCACCATCGCCGCCTATTCCATTCTCGACGGTCTGGGCGCGCGGGCCAGCGGCGAGCCCATCGGCTATGCCGTGTGGTTCTTCGTGCTGATGGGCGCGGTCTTCGTCGCGCTGGTCGGCGCCTGGCGCGGGCCGCGCCAGCTCGCGGCCTACGCACGCACCAACTGGCGGCGCGCCGCGATCGGCGGCCCGGCCGGCGCGCTCGGCTATGGCCTGGTGCTGTGGGCGATGAGCTTCGCCCCCGTCGCGGGGGTCAGCGCCTTGCGCGAAACCAGCGTCGCCATCGCCGTCTTCATCGGCTGGTGGTTCATGGGCGACCCGATGAGCAAACGCCGCGTCGCAGGGGCCTGTCTCGTCCTCTGCGGCGCGGCGGTACTGAAGTTCACATAGCCAGATCGCGCAATTGCGCCGCGCCCAGCGCCAGCTTGGCGGGCGTGAAGGCGCCGTCGCGTTCCAGCTCGGCGATCAGCGCCTGGGCGCGCGCGATGCCGGCCCGGGCGCTGTCCGCCCATGCCGAGACCGCCGCCGCGCCCTGTTCGCGCGTCGCATCTGTCGCCGCGACGCCCTTGAGCGCCTTGGCGGCCACGAGGCGCTGGATGGCGAAGAGATCGTCTTCGATGCGGGTGAGCGAGAGCGCATCCCAGTGGCCCGACGGCGTGATGCGCGCCGCCTGCTCGCGCAGCCGGTCGATGCCGAGCGTCGCGCCCGCGGCGAAATAGGCGCCCGCGACCGCGTCCAGCGGAATGCCGGTTTCGCCCGCCAGGCTGACCATGTCGGCCACCGTCGCGAATAGCGGCAGCGCGCCCGCTTCATCCGCCAGATCGTCGGGCACGCCCGCCTGCTGCAGCTTGGCGATGCGTGCGGTGACGGCGTCGCGCTCCAGCGGCGAGACGAGCCCTGAGAACGTGCCCTTCAGCGTGTCGATGCCGGCGCGATAGCGCGCGATGGTCTGGTCGATAGGCGCATCGGGCGCGACGTTGCGCAGCATCCAGATCGTCTCGCGCCGCATCAGCTCGATCGTGTCGCGGTGGATTTGGATCTGCGCCGCCGCCGGAACCTTGCCGTCCAGCGCATTGATGCGCTCGTAGAGATCGGCGAGGCGGAACGCGCCGGTCGCCATCGCGGCCGCGCGCGCCACGGCGGCGAGCCCCGCGCCCGACGCCTCGGCGATGCCCTGCACGAAGTCCGGCCCGGCGCGGTTGACGATGTCGTTGCACAGCAGCGTCGCGACCAGTTCGCGGCGCAGGCGGTGGTTCTGGATTTCGGCGGCGAAGCGCGCGCGCACCGGCGGCGGGAAATAGCCGGCCAGATCGTCGGCGAAGGCCGGGTCTTCCGGCACCGCGCTTTCCAGCAGCGCTTCGTTCAGGTCGATCTTGGCATAGGCCAGCAGCACGGCGAGCTCGGGCCGGGTGAGGCCCTGGCCCGCGCCCTTCAGCGCCTGGATCGCCGCATCGTCGGGAAGGAACTCCACCGGCCGGTCCAGCTTGCCCTTGGCCTCCAGCGAGCGGATGAGGCGCTGATGCGCATCGATCTCGCCCGCCGCGTCGCTTTCGGCGATCGAGAGCGCGAGGGTCTGGCGGTAATTGTCCTGCAGCACATGCGCCGCGACATCGTCGGTCATTTCGGCGAGCAGCGCGTCGCGCGCCTCGCGCGTGATCGCGCCCAGACCGGCTGCGGCGGCGAACAGGATCTTCAGGTTCACCTCGTGGTCCGAGGTGTCGACACCGGCCGAATTGTCGATCGCGTCGGTATTGAGGCGCACGCCCGCGCGCGCCGCCTCGATGCGGCCGAGCTGAGTCGCGCCCAGATTGGCGCCCTCGCCGATGACTTTCGCGCGCACCTCGCGCCCGTCGATGCGGATCGCGTCATTGGCGCGGTCGCCCGCCTGCGCGTGGCTCTGGCTGGAGGCCTTGATGTAGGTGCCGATGCCGCCGAACCACAGAAGATCGACCTGCGCTTTCAGGATCGCGGTCATCAGCTCGAAGGGGGTGAGCTTGTCGGCCTCGATGCCCAGCAGCGTCCTGATCTCGGGCGTCAAGGGAATCGACTTCAGCGAACGCGAGAAGACGCCGCCGCCCTTCGAGATCAACGCCTTGTCGTAATCCGCCCATGACGAGCGCGGCAGGTCGAACAGACGGCGGCGTTCCGCGAAGCTCTTCGCCGTGTCGGGATCGGGATCGATGAAGATGTCGCGATGGTCGAACGCCGCGACCAGCCGGATGGCGGGCGATAGCAGCATCCCATTGCCGAACACATCGCCCGACATGTCGCCGACGCCGGCCACCGTGAACGGCGTCGTCTGGATGTCGGTGCCCATCTCGCGGAAATGGCGTTTGACGGCCTCCCACGCGCCCCGCGCGGTGATGCCCATCTTCTTGTGGTCATAGCCGGCCGATCCGCCGCTGGCGAAGGCGTCGTCCAGCCAGAAACCGCGCTTCTGCGAGATGGCGTTGGCGGTGTCGGAGAAGGTCGCCGTGCCCTTGTCGGCCGCGACGACGAGATAGGGATCGTCGCCGTCGATGCGCACCACATCCTTCGGCGGCACGATGGCGCCGTCGGCGGCGATGTTGTCGGTGATGTCGAGCAGCGCGCCGATGAAGATCGTATAGGCCGCCACGCCTTCCGCGTTCACCGCCTCGCGCGAGGCCTCTTTCGGCAGCGCCTTGGGATAGAAGCCGCCTTTGGAGCCGACCGGCACGATGACGGCGTTCTTCACCTGCTGCGCCTTCACCAGGCCCAGAATCTCCGTGCGGAAATCCTCGCGCCGGTCCGACCAGCGAATGCCGCCGCGCGCAACGCGGCCAAAGCGCAGGTGCACGCCCTCGACGCGCGGGGAGTAGACGAAGATCTCCACCCACGGGCGCGGCGCCGGCAGCTCGTCCAGCTTCGTGCTGTCCAGCTTGAAGGCGAGCGCCGGCCGTTCGGCGCCGCTTTCGTCGCGCTGCCAGGCATTGGTGCGCAGCATCGCGTCGACGACATTGCGGAAGCGGCGCAGGATGCGGTCTTCATCCAGGCTCTTCACATCGCCGAGCGCGTCTTCGATGCGCTGATGGACGTCGCCGGCGCCATCGCCCGGACGGCCCGGCTGGAAGCGCGCGGCGAAGAGATCGTAGATCAGTGCCGCGATATCGGCGTTCCTGACCAGCGCCTCTTCCATATAGGGCTGGCTGAACTGGATGCCCGCCTGACGCAGGAATTTCGCGATCGCCCTCAGGATGGTCACCGCCTTGCGGTCGAGCCCGGAGGCGAGGGTCAGCGCGTTGAAGCCGTCATTCTCCGACACGCCGTTCCAGGCGGCGGCGACGGCGTCTTCGAAGGCGGCCTGGATATCGCCGAGCGCGATGGGCTGGGGCCGCTTGAGGCGCATCGAGAAGGCATGGATCGTGACCGGCCGCGCGAAATCGCGGGGGCTGACCTTGAAGTTCTGCTCCTCCACGACCGTCAGGCCCATATTCTCAAGGATCGGCAACACGCTTGAGAGTTCGGCCGGGCCGCCGGCGCGCAGCAGCTTGAGATGCAGCGTCGAAGGCCCGTCGCCCGCCTCGCGATAGGCATGGAACGAGGCCGCCCCGTCGGCCAGACCGGCCGTCTTCAGCGCCTCCAGCCGGGCGATGTCGGCGAGCGCGTCGGCGGGCCCGATCTGATCGCGATAGGCGGCCGGAAAGGCGTCGGCGTAACGTCCGCCCACCTGGGCGAGGGCGGCATCGCCCGAGGCCGCCAGCGCTTCGGCCAGGCTGTCGGCCCAGGAGACGGTCGCCGCCTCGATCTCCGCCTCCACCGCCGCGATGTCGGGATAGGCGAGATGCGCGCCGGGCGCGCGGGTGACGATGGTGTGGACGCGCGCCACCGGCGTTTCGTCGAAGGTCGGAGTCGACAGCGTCACCTCGCCGCCGAAGGCGCGCGCCAGGATCTCGCCCACCTTCATGCGCACCGGCCCGGCATAGCGGTCGCGCGGCATGAAGGTCAGCACCGAGACGAAGCGGTCGAAGCGATCGCGCCGGAAGAAGCTCTTCACGCGCGGCCGCTCCAGCAGGTGCATGATGCCGAGCGCCTGCGACAGCAGCGTGTCCTCGTCGATCTGGAACAGATCGTCGCGCGGGAAGGTCTCGATCACATGCGCAAGCGCCTTGCCGTCATGGCTGCGCGCGCCGAAGCCGGCCCGTTCCACCACGCGCGTCGCCTTGCGGCGCAGCAGCGGGATCTCGCTGGGCAGCTGGTGATAGGCGGATGAGGTGAACAACCCCACGAAGCGGCGCTCGCCGATCAGCCGTCCGGCGCCGTCGAAGCGCTTCACGCCGATATAGTCCTGCTGCGCCGGGCGATGGACGCGCGCCCGCACGGTGGATTTGGTCACGATGATCGGGTGCGGATCGGTGAGGAAGCCGATGACTTCCGGCGTCAGCTGTTCGGCGTCCTGCGGGTCGCGGATGATGCGCGCGGCGGGATCGCGGAGCACGCCGAGGCCGCTGGTCTCCACCGCCGCATGCTTGTGCGCGGCGGCGTCGAAGACATAGTCGCGGCAGCCGAGCAGCGTCACGTGGTTGTCGGCCAGCCATTTGAGGAACGCGATCGCCTCGTTCAGCTCCGAGGGCTCGATCGGCGGCGGGTTGCGCTTCAGTTCGTCGGTCGATTCCGACAGCTTCTCCAGCATCGCCCGCCAGTCGCCCACCGCGGCGGCGACATCGGCGAAGACGCGCGTCACGCCCTCTTCCACCGCCATCAGGCGGGCCGGATCGCGCTCGCGGGCGATGGCGATCAGGATGACGGATTCGCGGCCCTCGCCGCCGCCCGCGCGCTGGCTGTCGACGATGGGATGAAAGGCGGCGGCGACGGTGAGGCCCTGAAGGCCGAGTTCGCCGAGAACGGAATCGAACAGGAACGGCTTGTCGTCGTTGATCGCGACCAGGATCGCGCCGTCATAGGTAAAGCCGTCCGCTGCCGCATCGGGCGCGAACACCCGCACCAGCGAGTTTCCCGGCGCGCGCGACGCCGACAGCTCGCGGGCCAGATTGGAAAGCCGCGCCAGCGTCGCGGGGGGAAAGGCGGCCACGTCCTCGGGCGGCGCGGTGTGCAGGAAGGCGCGGGCGAAGGTGGCGGCGGCGGGTCCGCCCGTCTCGCCCGCAAGCGAAATGGCTTCGTCGCGGACGGCGGTGAAATCGGTCATGTACGCTCCTCGGCGCGAGGCCGGATGCCGGCCTCTGATCCGGCCCTTTGGGCCGGTGATTTGGGGCATGGTTTACCGTAAAAGCTGAAGGAACGCCTATCGCTACGGCAACGGACCCGTGAAACTCCTCACCTGGAATATCTGGGACATTCCCACCGCCCGGGCGCGCGAGCAGCGCCTGCCCCGGATCGCCGCGGCCCTCGGCCGCTTCGCCGCCGATCCGGACGGGCCGGACGTGGTGCTGCTGCAGGAGGTCTGGTCGGCCCGGCGACGGCCTCTGCTGCGGCCGCTCTACCCCCATGTGGCGGAGGCCGAGGCCTATTGGCGCAACCCGATGAACTGGATCGCGGGGCCCGTGGAGTGGGCGCGCGGCCGCTACCTGACCATCGACAGCGGGCTGATGACGCTGTCGAAGCACCCGGTGCGCGAGGTGCGGCGCTATCGCTACAGGGCCGGACGCTCGCCCGCGAAACGCTCGGCCCTGGCGGCGCTGATCGAAAGCCCGGATCTGGGGCCGGTCTGGGTGGTGAACACCCATCTCTGCGCCGCCTATCCCAGCACCACCAACACCCCCACCCGGGCCGCCCATCTGAAGGAACTGGGGGAATTCGTGGCGACGCTGCAGGGCGCGCCGCTGATCGTCGGCGGCGATTTCAACGTCGCCCCGCCCTCCACCGGCCCGCTGCCCGCCTGGAGCCATGATCCGAGCCTCTGGCCCGGCGGCGTGGCGGCCGCCCTGCCCGGCTTCGCCGAGGCCCCTGAGGCGGCGGATCACCTCACCTTCACCGCCACGCATAATCCCTGGGCCGATCCGCGCGAGGGCGACAACAAGCTGGATTACATCTTCGCCGGGCCCGGCCTCGCCGCTTCGGACGGCCGGGTGGCGATGACCGATCGCCATCCGCTGGGGTGGGGCCGGCCCAAGCCGCTCAGCGACCATTTCGGCGTGATGGCGACGGTGCATCCGGTTTGAGTTTCATTTGAAGACAAGCCGATTGGACGGGCGCGCGGTTTGCGCGCAGCCTTCCGCCGTTATGGAGATTTTCGCCGCCAACGGACTTGCGATTCCCCGCTACGTGCCCTCGCCTTCGGTGACGGCGTTTGCGGGCGAGCGCGTCGCCACGCTGGACGGTTCGGTCGGCCAGTCGACCGAAGTCAAGCAGCAGGCCAAGGCGGCGGCCGACGCCAGCGCCTTCGTCGCCGCCCAGAACGTCCAGCTGACCAACGGCATCCTGGGCGTCGAAGGCGCCGTCGCGGGCACCAGCATCGACGTGCGCGTCTAGCCGCAATCGCGGATGAAATCGCGCAGGATCGTCTCCACTTCGCCGGGTTTGTCGCGGAACGCGCCATGGCCCGTGCCCGCGATCTGCAGATAGACCCCGGCGTCGGGCTTGAGGCTGTCGAAAATCTCGCGCGAGCGCGCCGGCGGCGTCACCGGATCGCGCTCGCCGCTCAGCACCAGAATCGGCCCCGGCACGCCGGCGAGCCCGGCGCGCATGTCCATTCGCCAGATCTCGCCGCCCGGCAGGCTGAAATGCCGGAACATGTCCCACTGATAGAGCGTGCCGGCGGCCGAGAGCGGATCGCGCGGGGTGGTGTTGTAGAGCGGCGTGCAGTCGCGCAGGAATGTCGTGATGTCGTCCGCGTCGGCGCGGGTCCAGAACGCCGTCGCCGCGGCGCGCACCCCTTCGCCGCCGATGGCGACGAAACCGTCGATCACCTGCCCCAGATCCAGCCGCGCTGCGGTTGAGGAAAAGACCAGGCCGCGCGCATGGCCGGGATGGCGGATCGCATAGGCCTGCGCCACGAAGCCGCCGAACGACTGGCCGACGACGATGGGCCGCTCAAGCCCCAGCGCATCGCAGAACGCCGCGATGTCGTCGCCCCACTGGTCGAGACGCCAGTGCGTCGGGTCCGCGCCATTGCCGCCGCGGCTGCGCCCGTTGCCGCGATGATCGAGATAGACGACCTGGGCGATGTCGGCGAAGCGGTCGAAATAGCTGCGCAGGCCCCAGTGATCGAAACCCGGACCGCCATGCAGCACCAGCAGCGGCGGGCGGGCGCGCGGGCCTTCGGGCGTCGCCGCCAGCGTCGATCCCGCCACGTCGAAGAAGATCCGCGCACCGTTGACCGAAATATACATGAGCCTCTCACGTCAGAATGCGTGCGGAGTTTGCCACGCCCCGCCGCCGCGGGCCATGACGGCCCAAACGAAGATGGCCGGGCGCGAGGCCCGGCCATCGACGCGAACATCGCCGTGACGGCTTACGGCTGCGCGAGCAGCGCCTCCATCTCGTCCATGATCTTGTTCATGCGCGCCACCAGCGCCAGGTAGGGCTCGGGCGTCGCCATGTCGATGCCCGCCTTCTTGTAGAGCTCGTAGGGATAGTCCGAGCCGCCGGCCTTCAGCAGGTCGAGGAACGTGTCGCGCTCCTTGGGGTCGCCCGTCTCGATGCGCTGCGCCAGCAGCGCCGCGCCGGTGATCGAGGTCGCGTACTGATAGACATAGAAGTTGCGATAGAAGTGCGGGATGTAGGCCCACTCGATGCAATAGGTCGGGTCGATCTTCATCACGCCTTCGGCGTCGCCGTGATACTTCTTCAGAAGATCGCAGTAGAGCTCGGTCATGCGCGCGCCCGACAGCGGCTTGCCGGCTTCGGCCTCTTCATGGATCTTCAGCTCGAATTCCGCGAACATCGTCTGGCGGAACCAGGTGCCGCGCATCGTCTCCAGCGCCATGCCGAGATAGTAGAGCTTCTCCTCTTTGGTCGCCGCGTTCTTGATCATGTAATCCTGAAGCAGCATCTCGTTCATGATCGAGGCGGTCTCGGCCGTGAACGTGGAATAGTCCGACTTCTCGAAGGGCTGCGCCTTCTTGGCCAGCATGGTGTGCACGCCATGGCCGGCTTCGTGCGCCAGCGTCGACATCGACTCGTAGTCGTCGTTGTAGTTCATCAGCAGATAGGGGTGCACGTCATAGGCCGCGCCCATCATATAGGCGCCCGACGCCTTTCCGGCCGCCGGATAGACGTGCATCCAGTTCGACGAGAACATCTGCTTGAGATCGCCGATATATTCATCGCCCAGCGGCGCAAGCGCTTCCAGCGACAGCCGCTCGCCCTCGGCCAGCGGGAACTTCTTGTCGAGCTGAACCAGCGGCGGATAGATGTCGTAATAGCCGAGGTCGCCCTCGATCCCGAGCATCTTCTTGCGCAGCTTGAAATAGCGGTGCAGCGACGGCAGCGCCGCGTTCACCTGCGTGACGAGCTGGCGATAGACGGCCTCCGGCATGTTGTCGCCGAACAGCGCATCCTGCAGCGCGTTGTCGTAATGGCGCGCCTTGGCGTCGAAGACATGGCCGGCGACATGGGCCGAGAGATTGGCGCCCAGCGTGCCTTCAAATTCCTTCCACTTGCCCCAGAAGGCGTCGAACACCGCCTTGCGGTCGTCGCGGTTGGGCTCCTGGCGATACTTGGTGTAGGCGGCCTGATCGATCCGCACCTCCTCGCCCGAGGCCAGCTTCACCGTCGGGAAGGGCAGCTCGGCGGCCGAGAAGATGTCGTAGATGTCGCCCACCTTGCCCGTCACATCGCCCGACAGCGCCATGATGGTCTCGCTTTCCGGCGAGAGCGTATGCGGCGCGGCGCGCAGCACGTTGTCGAGCATGAAGCCGAACACGTCGTTCAACTTGGGCTGCTCGGCGCGGAAGGCGTCGATCTTCTCCTTGCCGGCGGCGAGGATCGTCGGGCTGAACCACGACGTCGCCGCGCCATACTGCACGAACAGCATCTGCGCCTGCTGCTTGCGCTCGGTATTGGCCGAGATGGAGAGATTCTCGTCCGATTTCAGCATCGCATAGGTGAAGAGGCGCAGGCCCTCTTTCTGGAAGGCCGACATCGCCTCAAGGCACGACAGCAGCGTCGCGCCGTCCTGGACGAGCTTGTCCTTGCACGCTTCGATATTGGGAACCTCGCCCTTCAGCTTCTCATAGGCCGCCGTCCAGTCGGCGTCGCTGGCGTAGAGATCGCCGAGATTCCACACCCCTTCGGTTGCCGCCGTTTCGGCGGCGGCGGGCGCGTCCTCAGCCATGGCGGGCGCGGCGGCGGCGGTGATGGCGGTGGCGGCGAGCAGAATGGCGCGGAGATGGCGCAGCATGGTCAAGACAACCCCTCTTCTTGAAAACCCCTGAC
>JAKOQZ010000160.1 GCA_029778105.1 Pseudomonadota bacterium
TGAGCGCCGACGACGAAAACCGCTTCCGCCCGAAGCCCGGCCGCATCCGATCCGACGCGCCGAAGGGCGGCAAGACCAAGAGCTTTCTCACCCAGGCGAAGAAGATCGCGCGGCAGCACAGCACCACGTCATCCAGATCGTCGCCGCGCCCAGGCAAGACCTCGACCGCCAAGGGCGGCAAGGGCGCGCGCTCGACTGGAGGACCGGGCGTCCGGCGCGGACGCGGCGCGGCCTTCGTGCGCGCTCGCACCCTGTCAGGCGGCTGGCGTCACAGCGCGCCCGGAATGCGCCGCGTCGTCGTCAAGACCCGCTACGTCAAGGAGGCGGGCAGGAACGGAAGGGCGGCCGCCCATCTTCGCTACATCCAGCGCGACGGCACATCGCGCGACGGCGAGCGCGGGCAGCTCTATTCGGCGACCGAGGACCGCGCCGATGGCGCTGCCTTCCTTGAGCGCGGCCAGGAGGATCGCCACCAATTCAGATTCATCGTCTCGCCGGAGGACGGCGCGGACCTGTCGGACCTGACAGCCTATACCCGCGACCTCATGCGCCAGATGGAAGCCGACCTTGGCACGAAACTCGATTGGGTTGCGGTCAATCACCACAACACCGGCCATCCCCATGTGCATGTCATCGTGCGCGGCAAGGATGACCTGGGCGAGAACCTTGTCATCAACGGCGACTATCTCGCCAACGGCATCCGCGAGCGGGCGAGCGAATTGACCACGCTGGAGCTTGGCCCCGTCACCGAGATCGAGCAGACCCGCAAGCTGTCGGCCGAGATCGACCAGGACCGTTTCACCCGCATCGACCGGGCTATGGTCGAGGAAGCCGACGATAGGTTCCTCGACCTTCGCCAAGAGCCGGCCGAGCCGCGCCGCCAGTTCAACCGGGCGCTTCGCCTGCGCCGTCTCGCCAAGCTGGACAAGATGGGGTTGGCGACCGAGCACGCGCCGGGCGTTTGGGAATTGAGCGAGCGCATGGAGCCGACCTTGCGCGAGATGGGCGAGCGCGGCGACATCATCCGCAACATGCACAAGGCGTTGAAGGCCGATGGCCTGGAGCGCGACCCGCTGACCTTCCAAATCCATGACGGGCCGCCCGAAAAGCCCATCGTCGGCCGCGTCGTCGATAAGTATCTGTCCGACGAGCTGGGCGAGAACCTGACCGTCGTGGTGGACGGGATCGACGGCCGGACCCACCATGTCGCCGGCATCGACGCGGCCCGCGTCGAGGACGCGCGGATAGGCAGCGTCGTCGAGATCGGCCCGGCCGAAACGGCAAGCCGTCCGTCCGACCGGACCATTGCCGCCATCGCCGAGGATGGCGTCTATCGGCCGAGTCGCCATCTGGAACAGGCGAAGTTCGAGGGCCGCGTTCCGGGCGGCGATTATGAAGGTTATGTTGATGCTCATGTGCGCCGGCTGGAGGCATTGCGCCGCGCCGGCATCGTCGAGCGGATCGACGCCGACCAATGGCGCATCCCCGAAGATTTCGAGAGCCGCGCCGCCGCCTACGACGCCGGCCGCAACCGGCAGGCCAGCGTTCGCGTCCTTTCGGTGCTCGACCTTGAA
>JAKOQZ010000020.1 GCA_029778105.1 Pseudomonadota bacterium
CTCGGGGCAGTTCTTCACCGCCGGCGTCGATCAGGTCACCGATCCGATCGTCTATGGCTCGACCTTCTTCATGGCGACGGGCTTCCACGGCGCGCACGTCATCATCGGCACGATCTTCCTGATCGTCTGCTTCGGTCGTCTGCTGGCCGGCCACTTCACCAAGGAAAGCCATTTCGGCTTCGAAGCAGCCGCCTGGTACTGGCACTTCGTCGACGTGGTGTGGCTGTTCCTCTTCGCCGCGATCTATGTCTGGGGCGCAGGTCCGCATCCGGGCGGGCACGGCTGATATGAAGGTCTCCCTCGCCGGGCGCTGTCCGCGTTGCGGCGAGGGTAAGCTCTTCGCCGGCTTCCTGAACCTCGCGCCGGCCTGCGATAAATGCGGCCTCTCCTATGACCGGCTGGACCAGGGCGATGGTCCGGCCGTTTTCATCATCCTGATCGCCGGCTTCATCGTCTGCGGCCTGGCCCTGTGGGTGGAGGTCAATTACGAGCCGCCCTATTGGGTGCACATCGTGCTGTGGACCCCGCTGATCCTTGGCCTCACGCTGGGCCTGCTCCGGCCGCTGAAGGCGCTGATGGTGTTCCAGCAATACCGCATGCGCGCCGAGGAAGGCCGCCTGGACGAAAGCTGATGCGCTTTCGCCCCAGCCTGTGGATGACGGTCTTCGCGGTGCCTGCGCTCGCCGCGCTGATCGCGCTCGGCGTCTGGCAGGTCGAGCGGCGGACGTGGAAACACGACCTCATCGCGCGCGTGGCGGCCGAAAGCGCCGCGCCGCCGCGCGATCTGGTCGAGGTGCTCACCGGCCCCGAAGACCGCCGCGCCTATGCCCATGTCGAGGCCGACGGCGAGCTCGACGCCAGCCGGGCGGTCCATGTCTTCGCGCCGGAAGGGCAGGGCGGGGCCGACTACCGCGTGATCGCGCCGCTCGACTATGGCGATGGCCGCATCATCCTTGTCGATCTGGGCACGATCACCGAAGACGAGAAGAAGAAACTGTCCGGACCTGTGCCGCCGGCTGCGGGCGGACAGATTCACGTCGAGGGCATTCTGCGTCCGTCCGAAAGCGCGGGCTGGACGACAGCCGCGCCCGATCTGAAATCCAATCGCTGGTATGTCCGCGACGTGCCCGCCATCGCCGCCGCGCTGGGCCTGAAAGACGTGCCGCCCTTCGTCCTTCAGGCCGAAACCCCCAATGCCGGCGGCCTGCCGCGCCCCGTCGCGTTCCGTCCCGACCTCGCCGACAATCACCTCGCCTACGCGGTGACGTGGTTCTCGCTCGCGCTGATCCTTTGCGTCGTCTATGTGCTGTTCAACCTGAAACGCTCTGACGACAAAGATCCGGCCGGCGTCTGACATGCGATACATCTCGACACGCGGCGCGTCGCCCGCGCTTCCCTTCGATGCGGTCATGCTGTCGGGGCTCGCGCCGGATGGCGGTCTCTATATGCCGGAAACCTGGCCGCAGATCGGCGCGGACGAGATGGCGGCGCTGGCGACGCGCACCTATCCCGAAGCCGCGCTGCAGGTGCTGAAGCGCTTCGCCGGCGAGGCCATTCCGCTCGCCGATCTCTACGCCGCCATCCAGGCCGCCTACGCGACCTTCCCCGGCGGACGCGTCGCGCCGCTGCGTGACCTGGGCGATGGCGTCCACCTGCTTGAGCTGTTCCACGGGCCGACCTTCGCCTTCAAGGATGTGGCGCTGCAGCTGCTGGGCCGCCTCATGGACTGGGGCCTCAAGCGTTCGGGCCGGCGCGCGCTTATCGTCGGCGCCACCTCGGGCGACACGGGCTCGGCCGCCATCGCCGGCCTGCGCGGCCTTGCCGCCGTCGATGTCGTGATCCTGCATCCGAAGGGAAAAACCTCCGACATCCAGCGCCGCCAGATGACCACGGTGCTGGACGAAAATGTCCGCAACGTCGCGGTCGAGGGCAATTTCGACGACTGCCAGGCCATCGTGAAGGCGCTCTTCTCCGATGCGGCGCTGGCCGAGCGGCTGAACCTCGCGGCCGTGAATTCGATCAACTGGGCCCGCATCGCGGCGCAGATCGTCTACTACGTCACCGCGGCGGCGGCGCTCGGCGCGCCGGGGCGCGAGATCGACTTCGCCGTGCCGACCGGCAATTTCGGCGATATCTTCGCCGGCTATGCGGCGCAGAAGATGGGCGCGGTCTCCGGCCGCCTGATCGTCGCCACCAACGAGAACGACATCCTCAAGCGCTGTCTCGACACCGGCGTCTACGAACCGCGCGGCGTGGTCGAGACGACCTCGCCGTCGATGGACATCCAGGTCTCCTCCAATTTCGAGCGCCTGCTGTTCGAGGCCGCAGATCGCGACGGCGCGGCGGTCGCGGGCCTGATGGACGATCTGAAGACCAGGGGCGCCTTCACGCTCGGCGGCAATCTGCGCGCCGCGATCGCCGAACGCTTCGACGCCGAGCGCGTCACCTCCGCCGAGGCGGCCGGCGAAATCGCCGCGCTGTCGGGGCGGGGCGGCCCGGTGCTCGATCCGCACAGCGCCATCGGCCTCATCGCCGCGCGCCGCCGCAAGCGGCCCGGCGTGCCGATGGTGGCGCTCGCCACCGCCCATGCGGCGAAATTCGGCGATGCCGTCCGCGCCGCAACGGGCCAGGCGCCGGAACTTCCCTCAGCGCTGGCGGCCCTCGCTAACCTGCCGGAACGGTTCGATATTCTTCCTGCTGAAACCGGGGCGATCCGGGCCTATATTGAGGCCTTCGCCGCCCGGAAGAGCTGATGGATCTCACCTTCGACACCCTGCCCAATGGCCTCACCGTCGTCACCGACCCGATGCCGCATATCGAGACGGCGACGGTGGGCGTATGGGTCGAGGCCGGCGCGCGGCACGAGACGGCGGCGACCAACGGCGTCTCGCATCTGCTTGAGCACATGGCGTTCAAGGGCACGACCACGCGCTCGGCCCGGCAGATCGCGGAAGAGATCGAGGCGGCTGGCGGCTATCTCAACGCCTACACCTCGCGCGAGCAGACCTGCTTTTACGCCCGCGTGCTGAAGAACGACGTGCCGCTGGGCGTCGACATCCTCTCCGACATCCTCATCAATCCCACCTTCGATGGCGAGGAGCTGGCGCGCGAGAAAAAGGTGGTGCTGCAGGAGATCGGCCAGTCGGCCGACACGCCCGACGACATCATCTACGACCATCTCCAGGACTGCGCCTTCCCGGAACAGGCTCTCGGCCGCCCCATTCTCGGCACCGAGACGACCGTCAACGGTCTTGGCCGCGCGCATCTGCGCCGCCACCTCAAGACCCATTATGTCGGCCCGGCGATGACGCTGATCGCCTCGGGCAATGTGCAGCGCGACGAGATCCTCGCGCTGGCGCAGGCGAAATTCGAAGCCATCGAGAAGGCTCCCGCCAAGGCGCCGCCCAAAGCCCGCTACAAGGGCGGCGAGCACCGCCGCACGCAAAAGCTGGAGCAGGCGCATGTCACCTTCGGCGTCGAAGGTCCGGCGGTGAACGACGAAGACGCCTTCACCGCCCAGGTCTTCGCCACCGCATTCGGCGGCGGCATGTCGTCGCGCCTGTTTCAGGAGGTGCGCGAGAAGCGCGGCCTCGCCTATTCGGTCAGCGCCTTCTGCCACTCCTTCGCCGAGACCGGATTTTTCGGCGTCTATGCAGGCACAGGCGCGAAGGAATGCGCCGAGCTGGCGCCCGTGGTGATCGGCGAGCTGGAGGCGATGGCCTCCGGCGCGACGGAAGAGGAGGCGGCCCGCGCCCGCGCGCAGGGCAAGGCGGCGCTGTTCATGGGGCTGGAAGGCCCCTCCAACCGCGCCGAACACATCGCCAACCAGCTTTCCGCCTATGGCCGCGTGATGCCCGCCTCCGAGATCGCGGCGAAGATCGACGCCGTCGACGCCGCCGCGCTGCGCCGGTTCGCCGCGCGGTTGCTCAAGACGCGTCGGCCCTCGCTCGCCGCGCTCGGCCCGGTCAAGGCGCTGGAATCCTACGCGCGTTTCGCGGCGCGCTTCGGTTAGGCCGAGATGGCGCTTCTGGGCAGCATCGCGCGGTTCGATACGCCGCCCGAAGTGACGGGGCGTCTCACCCGGCTGCGCATGCCGGTCGCCGCCGATTTCGAGGAATGGGCCGAATTGCGCGCCGCCAGCCGCGCCTTCCTGACGCCGTGGGAGCCGACCTGGCCCTATGACGACCTGACGCGCCCGGCCTTCCGCCGTCGCCTGCGCCGCTATGTGCGCGATATGCGCGAAGACCGCGCCTATCCGTTCTTCATCTATGACAAGCGCTCCGGCGAGCTGGTCGGCGGCCTCACGCTCTCCAACATCCGCCGCGGCGTCGCGCAGACCTGTTCGCTGGGCTACTGGGCCGGCGAACGCCATGCCGGCAAGGGGTTCATCTCCGATGCCGTGCGGGCCGTTCTGCCGTTCTGCTTCGGCGCGCTCGGCTTGCACCGGGTCGAGGCGGCGTGCCTGGAATCCAACGGCCCCTCGCGGCATGTTCTGGCCGCCGCCGGTTTCAAGGCCGAGGGCGTCGCCCGCGCCTATCTGCGCATCGACGGCAAATGGCAGGATCACCTGCTGTTCGCCGTGCTCGACAGCGATCTGAAATAGCGCCGCCCTCGACGCCGCAGCCCGCATCTGCGATACGCGAGTCAGGTCATGGTTAACTCGCGCGCCCTCATATCCCGAGCGCTCACCGCCGCGTGGCTCGCCGCCACGCTGGGGTTCTGCGTGGCGCGGGCCGATATCGCGCCGCTGCCCAAGCCGACGCCCGTCACCGAACAACCGGCCGAAGCCCCGGCCGAAACCGCGCCGCAGCCTCAGCCCGACGCCGCGCCCGCCGAGGCTCCGCCGTCCGCCACGGCCGGCGTGCCGCGCTCCGGCATTGGCGGCGTGGTGGTGGAAGAGGGCGTCGCCGCCGCCGATATTTCCGGCGCCGTCACCCGCGTTCTCGTCGACGGCGAAGACGGGCCGGCCACCTACCTGGTCGATTTCGTCAACCGCATGCCGTCGGATCAGGTGCGCATCCTCGTGCTCGCGCCCGGGCTCTATGGCGGCCGCGGTGCGCCCGCGCATCTCTCCACGCCCGCGCTGCTCAGCGTCGATGCCTCGGACGACGCGGCGAACATCAAGATCATCGAGACCGGCGCGCGCACCAAGATCCGCATCCAGATCCCGGCCGAAGGCACGGTGACGGCCGCCTTCCGCTTCGCCGCGCCGCTCAACACGCTCACCGTCGAGATGTGGGACGAGAAATCGCTCGCCCGCTTCGACACCGCCTCGCTGGTGATGCAGGGCGCGTTGCTCGGCCTTCTCACCGCGCTGGGCGCATGGCTGGCGGGCCTCGCGATCCTGCGGCGCGACCGGATGACGGCGCGGCTCGCGGCGCTGTTCGCCGCGACCTTTCTCGCGCTTCTCATCGGCTTCGGCTATCCCGGCCCGTTCGAGATCGCGGGCGTCCTCACCAATGCCGGGCTGGCGCTCGGTCTGTTCGCCGGGGCGGCTGCGCTGACGCTCGCCTTCGTCGTCCACGCCATCGCGCCGGAAGGCCGCTGGCAGAGCTTCGGCTGGTTCGCCGCCTACGCGCCCTGGGCGGTCGGCGCAGCGGGGCTGATGGCCGTGTTCAACGCGCCCTATGCCGCGATCTTCGCCAAGGCCGGGGCGGCCGCGGCGCTCGTCACCTCGGTCGCCGTCGTCTTCGCTCGCGCCTGGGAGGGCGACGGCACGGCGCGCCGCCTGACCCTGGCGGCGATCTTCGCCTTTGTCGCGCTCGCGCCGCTGACGATGCTTGAGGCGATCGACGCCAGCGGCCGCACGACCATGCTGGCGGCCGGCGCGCTGCTCTCCGCGTCGCTTCTGCTCGCGGCGTTCGCCATTTCGGCCGGCGGCCAGCCGGTGGCCCTGCGCGCCCGCGTCGACCGTCTGGTCGCGCAGGCCGCGCCGCCGCCGCCGCCCTTCGCCCCGCCAAGCGCGCCGCAGACCGACGACGGGCGCTACGGCCTTGCGCTGGCCGCTGCGCATCAGGGCATCTGGGACTGGGATCTCAAGCGCGACCGGCTGTTCCTGTCGCCCACGGTCGAGGTGCTGCTGGGCGCGCGGCCCGGCGAACTCCAGGCCGCCGATCGCGACTGGAGCCGGCATGTCCACCAGGACGATCTCGCCACCTTCCTCGGCGCTCTGGAGGATTATCGCCGCATGGGCGACGTCTCCTTCGTGCTCGACTTCCGCAGCCGCGGACATGACGGGATGGACCGCTGGGTGCAGCTGCGCGCCAGCTTCATGTCGGACGGCGACAAGGCCGCGCGCTGCATCGGTCTGGTCTCGGACGTCAGCGCGCAGAAGGAAAGCGAAGCCTCGCTGCTGGCCAGCGCGCGGCAGGACGCCGTCACCGGCCTCGCCAACCGCACCTTCTTCCTGGAGGCGCTGAGCCATCGCCTGACCTTCGCCGCGCCCGACCGCGCCTATGCGTTGCTGGCCGTCGACATCGCGCGCTTCCGCATCGTGAACGAAAGCCTTGGCCATGCGGCGGGCGACAATCTGCTGGCCGCGCTCGCCGAACGCATCCGCGCGGCGCAGCCCGAAGGCGCGCTCGCCGCGCGTCTTGGCGGCGACGTGTTCGGCCTCCTCTGGGCGGCGGACGACGCCGATGCCGCCGCCGAACAGGCCAAGCTCATCCTCGATACGCTGGGCGTGCCGCTGGAGCTGGGCGAGCGCAAGCTGACGCCCATCGCCCGGGGCGGCTTCGCCTGGCTGAACGAGACCGGCCGCGATGCAGCCACTGTGCTGGCCGATGTCGAGGCGGCGCTGGCGTCGGCCCGGCGCATGGCGGGCGGTACGCTGGCCGTCTTCGTGCCCGCGATGCGCGATGCGCTGACCGAGCGCGCCGAGATCGAGCGCGATCTCACCGGCGCGCTCGACCGCGGCGAGATCACGGTCTTCTACCAGCCGATCGTCCGCGTCGCCGACGGGCGTCCGGCGGGGTTCGAGGCGTTGCTGCGCTGGCGCCATCCGCGCAAGGGCTTGCTGACGGCGGAAACCTTCGCGGCGCTGGCCGAGGAAACCGGCCTCATCGAACCGCTGGGCCGCTTCATCCTCGAGACGGCGGCGCACGATTCCGCCCGCTGGCGCCGCATCGCGCCGCAGACGCCGCCGCTGTTCGTGAACGTGAATGTCTCTGCCCGCCAGCTCACCAGCTCCGGCTTTCTCGACGCGTGCGAACGCCTCGCCCTGGACGGCGAGGTCGGCCCCCGCGAGGTGCGGCTCGAAATCACCGAAACGCTGGCGATCGACGATGCCGGCGCGGCGGCGGCGGGGCTTCAGCGCCTGCGCCGGGCGGGCTTCGGTCTGGTGATGGACGATTTCGGCACCGGGCATTCCACGCCCAGCCGTCTCGCACATCTGCCCTTCGACGCCGTCAAGATCGACCGCTCGTTCATGGCCAGCGGCGAACAGGGGCGCAGCGTGCTGGCGGGATTGGTGCGTCTGGCGCGCGATCTCAATCTGGAAGCGACCGCCGAGGGCGTGGAGACGGCCGAGGATCTGGCCTTCCTCGCGGCGAACGAATGCCTGTATGCGCAGGGCTATTTCTGCGGCAAGCCGCGCGATGCGGCGGCGGCACAGGCCTATCTGCTGGAATTCGCCGAAACCGCCGATCGGGTGGAATAGCCGCCCTCAGGCGTGGCCGCTCGCGTCGGACACCATCGCCGGATCGACGCCCAGTTTCGCCAGCGCCAGCGCCCATTTGGCCTCAAGCGCGCGCCCGAACACGATCTCCTCGTCCGGTTCGCCGATCAGCCAGGCGTTCTCCACCAGTTCGCTTTCCAGCTGGCCTGCGCGCCAGCCGGCATAGCCGAGCGCGAAAAAAGCGCGGGTGGGTCCGCCGCCCGAGCCGAGGGCCTTCAACACGTCCATCGTCGCCGTCAGCGCGATGTCCGCCGTCACTGGCAGCGTCGCCTCGTCGACATTGTAGTCGGCCGAATGCAGCACGAAGCCGCGCGATGTCTCCACCGGCCCGCCCGAATGCACGGTGAGATCGCGCGCCTGTCCGACCGGCGTGTCGATGTGAAGCTGGCGCAGCAGCTTCTCGAAATTCATGCCGCCGATGGCCTTGTTCACCACAAGGCCCATCGCCGTCTCCGGCGTGTGATGGCACACCAGAATGACGCTTTTCTCAAAGCGCGGGTCCATCATTGTCGGCATGGCTATGAGAAGCTTCCCGTTGAGGAAGCCGTCCTCGCCCCGCCGCTTCAGTTTCCGGGCCATGAGTCGCAGCTAAGCGGCTTGGCGCGCGCGCCGCAACCTGAACAAGCCGTCACGCGACATTTACTGGCGACAGGCGGTGCAGGCGCAGGATAATGGCCGCCATGAAGTCCGCCCTGGCCCTGATCGGTCTGCTGAGCGTCGCGCCGTCCGCTTGGGCCGGCTGCGCGGGCGATTGTTCGCGGCAGGAAACCGCCGAAATCGCCACGTCGTGGAGCGGCGACGCCAAGGCGCCGACCCGGCTGATCCTGTCGTCGTCCAGCCATGCCCATGGCGGGCAGGTGTGGATCGCGCTGGAAATGAACATCGCCGAGGGCTGGTTCGTCTATGCCGATGCTCAGCGCGAACAGGCCGGCCCGCGCCTGGAATGGAGCGGATCGTCCAATCTCGCCGCCCCGGTCATGCGCTGGCCCAAGCCCGAGATCATCAGGCTCGACGGCAAGGACGTGGCGGTCTATCGCGGCCACGCGATTTTGCCGGTCGCCATCGCGCCGCTTCAGCCCGAGGGCGACATCCGCATCGGGCTGCGCCTGTCCTATGCCGTTTGCGGCGAGGTCTGCCGGCCGGGCTATGCCGTGCATTCGATTTCCATCCTCGCCGCCCCCGCCCCGGTGACGGCCGGCGCGGCGGAGCAGGCGGAGCGTATCGCCGAAGCGCTGGCCCGCGCCGAGAGCGGCGAATAGAAGGCTGGACAACGCCGCGCGGCTCCCCCATGTGCCTTGGGCGACATCAGGAGGAGACGCGCGATGACCATCAAACCCGGCGACACGCTGCCCGAAGCCACGCTCTCGATCATGGGCGAGAAGGGCCCCCAGAGCGCCACGACGTCGGATCTTTTCAAGGGCAAGACCGTCGCGGTCTTCGCCGTTCCGGGCGCCTTCACGCCCACCTGCTCGGCCAAGCACCTGCCGGGCTTCCTTGAGCATACCGAGGATTTCAAGGCCAAGGGCGTCGACAGCATCGTCTGCCTTTCGGTCAACGACGCCTTCGTGATGAACGCCTGGGGCAAGGACCAGAATGTCGGCGGCCGCATCGTCATGGCGGCAGACGGCAGCGCCGACTTCACCAGGAAGATCGGCCTGGAGATGGACGCCTCGAAATTCGGCATGGGCACGCGCAGCCAGCGCTATTCCATGCTGGTGAAGGATGGCGTGGTCGAGAAGCTGAACGTCGAAGAGCCGGGCGCGTTCGGCGCCTCCAGCGCCGAAACGCTGCTCGGCCAGATCTAGCGCGGAGGGATCGCGCCGCGCGCCAGCGCGTCGGCGCGTTCGTTCATCGCATCGCCGTCATGCCCGCGCACCCAGCGCCACGTCACCTCGTGGCGCGTCCGGGCCTCATCCAGCCGCCGCCACAGGTCCTCGTTCTTCACGGGGTCCTTGGCGGCGGTTTTCCATCCCTTCGCCTTCCAGCCCGCGATCCACTTGGTGATGCCGTCCATCACATAGCGGCTGTCGGTGTGCAGCGTGACGGCGCAGGGACGCTTCAGCGCCTCCAGCGCCGCGATCGCCGCCATCAGCTCCATGCGGTTGTTGGTGGTGGCTCGCTCGCCGCCCGACAGTTCCTTTTCGCCCGCGCCGTGCACCAGGATCGCGCCCCAGCCGCCGGGTCCGGGATTTCCCGAACAGGCGCCGTCGGTCCAGATCTGCACGCGCGTCGCCGCCTCAGAAGCCATAATCGGCGGCCCCGGCGAGCTGTTGGTGAAAGCGCAGCCAGGCGAGGCACTGCAGAGGATCTTTCGGCCGCACCAGCGCGCCGGGATCGTGATTGATCCAGTCGTGCAGCCGCGTCAGCAGAAAGCGCAACGCCGCGCCCCGCGCCAGCACCGGCAGCGCCGCGCGCTCGTCCGCCGAAAGCGGGCGCACCGCCTGATAGCGCGAGAGGAACGCGCGGCCCTTGGTGAGGTTGAAGCTGCCGTCCGCCTCGAAGCACCAGCAGTTCAGATTGACCGCCACGTCATAGGCCAGCATGTCGTTGCAGGCGAAGTAGAAGTCGATGACCCCGGTCAGCCGCTCGCCGACGAACAGCGTGTTGTCGGGAAACATGTCGGCATGGATGACGCCCGCCGGCAGATCCGACGGCCAGGCGCGTTCAAGGAACGCCATCTCGTCGGCGATCGCCTGCCGCAGCCCGGGCGACACGCCGTCGGCGCCCGCAGATGTCGAGGCGACGAGCGCCGGCCAGCCTTTCAGCGACAGCGCGTTCGCGCGCCGCAGAACGAATCCCTGACAGGCCTCGTGCAGCCGCGCCGAGGTTTCGCCCGCCTCGCCGCAATGCGCGACGCCCGGCCGCCTGGGCGAGACGCCGTCGAGAAAGGTCTGGATCGCGGCCGGACGCCCCGCCAGCCGGCGGACGATCGCGCCGTCGCGGCCATGCACCGGCCGGGGGCAGGTCACGCCCCGCGCCGCCAGATGGTCGAGCAGGCCGAGGAAAAAGGGCAGGTCGGCTTCCGCGACGCGCTTTTCATAGAGCGTCAGGATGAACCGGCCCTTTTCGGTCAGCAGGAAATAGTTGGAGTTCTCCACGCCCTCCGCGATGCCCTTCAGCGCCAGCACCGCGCCGATGTCATAGGCTTCCAGAAAGACGCGCAGCTCCTCGTCGCTGATATCGGTATAGACGGCCATGGCTAGGCGAGCGCCCGCGGCAGCTTGAAGACCACGTCTTCGCGCGTGACCGTCACGTCCTGCTGCGTCACCTGAAACCGTGCGCGCAGCGCGTCGATCACCCCGGTCACCAGATCCTCCGGCGCCGACGCACCGGCGGTGAGGCCCGCGACGCCAACGCCCTCGAACCACGACCAGTCGATCTCGGCCGCCGTCTGGATCAGGTGGCTCGCCTTCGCGCCGGCGCGCAGGCCGACTTCCGCCAGGCGCTTGGAGTTCGACGAATTCGGCGCGCCGATCACCAGCAGCAGATCGCAGCCCTGCGCGATCGCCTTCACCGCATCCTGCCGGTTGGAGGTGGCGTAGCAGATGTCTTCCTTGTGCGGGGCCGCGATCGCGGGGAAGCGCCGCTGCAGGATCGCCACGATCTCCGCCGTGTCGTCGACCGACAGGGTCGTCTGCGTGACGAAGGACAGCCGCGCGTCCGGGGCGGCCTGGAACGCCTCGGCGTCTTCGTTTGTCTCGATCAGCGTGATCGCGCCGTCGGGCAGCTGGCCCATCGTGCCGATCACTTCCGGGTGCCCTTCATGCCCGATCAGCAGGATGTGCCGCCCCTCGCGATGATGCCGCTCGGCCTCGACATGCACCTTGGAGACCAGCGGGCAGGTGGCATCGAGATAGATCATGTTCCGCCGCTCGGCCTCGGCGGGCACGGCCTTGGGCACGCCATGGGCGGAGAACACGACCGGCCGGTCGACCGGACAGTCGCTAAGTTCCTCCACGAAAACCGCGCCCATCCGCTCCAGCCGCTCCACCACCGTGCGGTTATGGACGATCTCGTGGCGCACATAGACCGGCGCGCCATGCTTCACGATGGCCCGCTCCACGATCTGGATCGCCCTGTCCACGCCCGCGCAAAAGCCGCGCGGCGCCGCCAGACGCAGCGTCAGAGGGGGAAGGGCGGGATCGCTGGGCATCGGCCTCGGCCAGCTTGAGCGGAACGCGCCCGCCCGCTAAACACGGGCCTGCGCTTGAAGATTTCTGATAGGGGCCCTGCGGCGGCGGCGTCAAGCGCGCGCCGTCAGGGGAAATTGACTGGATGACCATGCATTCCGCCGTCCGCGCCGCCGCGCTCGCCCCGTTTTTCGCGCTCGCCCTCGCCGGCGCCGCCCGCGCCGATGACCCGACCGATATCTGCCCGGCCGTGGTGGTGGACGACGCCACGCGCAACGCCGCCTACTACCCGGGCGGCGAGCCCGGCCGGAACCGCCGCGATTTCAGCCATATCGCGGTCATCCTGTCGGTCACGGCGTCGTGCGTGGAGACCGACGACGACCGGATCGTGGCCACCGTCTCGGTGACCTATGCGGTCGATGCCGGCCCGCTCTATCGCGGCGGGGCCAATGTGAAGATCAAGGCGGCGCTGACCAAGGGCGGCGCGCAGATTCTCGAATCGGAAAACGCCAAAGAGACGCCGCTGACCCCCGGCACGCCCGCCACCATCACCAACACCATCGCGGGCATCGCGGTCGGTGCGGATGACGATGTGGAAGAGGGCGGCTACACCCTCACCGTCGGTCTGGTGCCGTAAGTCGAACATTCCGGGCTGCCTTTCAGCCCCTTGCCGGTACCCACAGTCATGCGCCCGTCTCTGATCGCCGATCTCACCGCCGCCATGGGCAAGGCCTTCGCCGCCGAAGGGCTGGACCCGGCGCTCGGCCGCGTGCAGGTCTCCGACCGGCCCGACCTCGCGCAGTTCCAGTCGAACGGCGCGCTTGCGGCGGCCAAGGCGGCCAAGGCCAATCCGCGTGCGCTGGCGGAGAAGCTGGCGGCGCACCTCAAGACCGATCCGCGCTTCGCCAAGGTCGAGATCGCAGGCCCGGGTTTTCTCAATCTCGATCTCACCGACGATGCCCTCGCCGCCGCGCTGGCCACGCCCGATGCGCTGCTGGCGCCCGATGCCGGCGGCGCGCGCGGCAAGGTGCTGATCGATTTCGGCGGCCCGAATGTCGCCAAGGCCATGCATGTCGGCCATCTGCGCTCGTCGATCCTGGGCGATGCGCTGCAGCGGCATTTCCGGTTTGCGGGCTACGCGGCCACCAGCGACGTGCATCTGGGCGACTGGGGCAAGCCCATGGGCCTGCTCATCACCGAGATCGCGGCGCGCCAGCCCGATCTGCCCTATTTCGACGCCGCCTTCGCCGGGCCCTATCCGGCGCAATCGCCAGTCTCCATGGACGATCTGGAGATCCTCTATCCCGCCGCAGCCGCCGCCGCGAAGGCCGACCCGGCGCGCGACGAGGCGGCCCGCATCGCCACCGCCGAGCTTCAGCAGGGGCGCCCCGGCTATCGCGCGCTGTGGAAGCATTTCGTCGATGTCTCCATCGCCGGCATCAAGCGCGAGTTCGCCTCGCTCGGCGTCGTCTTCGATCTGTGGAAGGGCGAGGCGGATGTCGATCCGCTGATCGGCCCGATGCTGGACGATCTCAAGGCCAGGGGCATCGCCGAGCTGGATGACGGCGCGCTGATCGTCCGCGTCGCCGAGCCCGACGACAAAAAGGAAACCCCGCCGCTCATCCTGGTGAAGCGCGACGGCGGCGTGCTCTACGAAACCACCGACGTCGCCACCATCGTCGATCGCGTGCGCACGTTTGCGCCGCAGCAGATCCTCTACGTGGTGGATCAACGCCAGCACGAGCATTTCGAGAAGGTCTTCCGCGCCAGCCGCAAGGCCGGCTATGCGGGCGAGACGGCGCTGGAGCATATCGGCTTCGGCACCATCAACGGCGCCGACGGCAAGCCGTTCAAGACGCGGGCCGGCGGCGTTCTGAAGCTCTACGACCTCATCGAGATGGCCAAGGCCGAAGCCGGCAAGCGTCTGGTGGAGCAGGGCATCGGCGCGGATTATCCGCAAGCCGAGCGTGACGAGATCGCCCGCCAGGTGGGGCTCGCGGCGATCAAGTTCGCCGATCTCTCGAATTACCGCCTCACCAACTACATCTTCGATCTGGAGCGCTTCACACGCTTCGAAGGCAAGACCGGCCCCTATCTGCAATATGCCGCCGTGCGCGTGAAATCGCTGCTGCGCAAGGCCGCCGACGAAGGCCAGACGCCCGGCCCCATCGCCATCCACGCGGCCGAAGAGCGCGGCCTTGCGCTCGCGCTGCTGCGTTTCCCCGATGCGCTGGAGGAAACGCTCCGCACCCGCGCGCCCAACGTCATGTGCGAATACGCCTTCCGACTGGCGCAGGCGTTCTCCAGCTTCTACGCCGCGCATCATATTCTCAGCGAAGCCGATCCGGCCCTGCGCGCCTCGCGCCTCGGCCTCGCCGCGCTGACGCTCAGGGCGCTGGAAACCAGCCTCGGCCTTCTCGGCATCGAAGTGCCGGAGCGGATGTAACGGCTTCAGCCGCGGCTGCGGGCGGCGGCTTCGGCGCGCCGCGCCTCAAGGAATGTGCGCTCGGGCGTGACGCCGCTGGCCGCGATGGCGGCGTCATACTGCGCCAGCGCCTCGCGGTCGCGGCCCAGCCGCACCAGAAATTCGGCGCGCGCCGCCGGCAGGCCCATGCTCCCGCCGGTCGGCGCGTCGAGCCCGTCGAGCAGCGCGAGGCCCGCCGCCGCGCCTTGCGCTTCTGCCACCGCGATGGCGCGATTGAGCCGCACGGCCGGCGAGGGCGTCAGGCGTTCCAGACGGGCATATAGCGCCGCGATCCCGCTCCAGTCGGTCTGCGCCATCAGATGCGCCGCCGCGATCCGCGCCTGCAGCGCATAGGGCCCTTCGCCTGCGACGCCGGCCAGCAGGCGGCGGCCTTCCTCGATCTCCTCGCCGCGCCATAGCGTCCGGTCCTGGTCGCGCAGCAGCACCACATGTCCTGCCGCATCGGTACGCGCGTCGCGCCGCGCATGATGCAGCAGCATCAGCGCCAGCAGCGCCCGCGCCTCCCCGTCGTCGGGCGCCGCCTGCGACAGCACGCGCCCCAGCCGGATCGCTTCCTCGCAAAGCGCGCCGCGCATCAGCGACGCGCCGGATGTCGGCGCATAGCCCTCGGTGAAGATCAGATAGACGACCGTCTTCACGCCCGACAGCCGCTCGTGCAGCACCGTCGCGTCCGGCAGTTCGAAGGGAATGCGGGCCGCCGCGATCTTGTGTTTGGCGCGCGTCAGCCGCGCGGCCATCGCCGTTTCCTGGACGAAAAACATCCGCGCGATCTCGCGCGTCGTCAGCCCGCCGACCAGGCGCAGCGTCAGCGCCACGCGCGCTTCCGGCGCCAGCGCCGGATGGCAGCACAGCGTCATCAACGCCAGCCGCTCGTCGGGAATATCGGCGTCGCGTGTGGGCCAGTCGGGCGTCACGGCCTCGTCCTCGGCGATCAGGGGCGCCTTGCGCCGCGCGGTCGCGCGCCGGCGCTGGATGTCGAGTGCGTGGCGGCGCGCCACGGTCAGCAGCCACGCGGCGGGATTGTCGGGCACGGCATCGCGCCAGCTCGCGGCGGCGCGGGCATAGGCTTCCTGCAGGCAGTCCTCGACCAGATCGAGATCGCGCCACCGCGCGGCGAGCAGGGCGGTGAGACGGGCGCTGTGCGCCCGCCATGCCGCGTCCAGGGCCTTCAGTGGTCGATGCAGGGCCGTACCTCGACCGTCCCCGACAGCATTTTGGCATAGGCCACCGCCTCATCCAGGCTGTCCGCCTCGATCAGGTAGAACCCCGTCAGGTGTTCCTTCAGTTCGGCGAAGGGCCCGTCCGTCAGCACGCTCTCGCCGTTGCTGGTGCGGACGGTTGTGGCCGTCGCGGTGGGGCCAAGCTGCTCACCCGCCACATGCGCGTTGCGGGCGGCGAGCGCCTCACCCAGCCGGCCATGTTCGGCGAAGACGGCGCCCTGTTCGGCCTCGCTCATGCCTGCCCAGGTTTTCTCGTCATCGTAAATCAGCAGCGCGTATTTCACGTCGGCCTCCTGTTTTGAGGGTTTACGCCAGCATGACGCGCCTGACCCTGCCGGATCGACAGGCGGCACGAAAAAAAAGGTCGGATCGCCCGAATTGACTCCTGCTGCGCCGCACACTACCGCTCGGCTACCGGAACCGCCCGACGGGAGTCGCGGGTTCCCGGCCATGCATTAGATCCCCAGCGGGAGAGATTGGGTGCAAACCCCAACGCCGAAGGAGCAACCGCCCCGGTAAACTCTCAGGCACCAAGGACCGCAGGGGGGATGAGCGTCTGGAAAGCGGCGGCCGGTTCCGGTTGCCCACCGACGGGGTAAGCGCGTGGAAACGCGCGAAATCTCTCAGGTCCCATGACAGACGGGGTCGCAGCACAGGGCAACCTGTGGCCGCGTCACCGACTGTCATTTTGAGGATGCTGAGTGGCCGAACCGAAAAAGACCCAGCTGAACGCATTGCACCGTGAACTCGGCGGCAAGATGGTGGAGTTCGGCGGCTATGACATGCCGGTGCAATTCCCCACCGGCGTGCTCAAGGAACATTTGCACACCCGGGCCGCCTGCGGCCTCTTCGATGTCAGCCATATGGGGCAGGGCGCCCTCAGCGGCGCGGGCGTCGCCGCCGCGTTCGAGGCGCTGGTGCCCGGCGCGATCCAGGAGCTCAAACCCGGCCAGACCCGCTACACGCTGCTGCTCAACGACCAGGGCGGCATCCGCGACGACCTGATGGTCACAAGGCCCGCCGACGACGAGGATTTCAGCTCGCTGCTGCTCGTCGTGAACGCCGGCACCAAGGATGCCGATTTCGCCCATCTCGCCGCGCATCTCGGCGGCAAGCTCGCCATCGAACGCTTCGAAGACCGCGCGCTGCTGGCGCTGCAGGGACCGCAGGCCGCCGCCGTCTTCGCGCGCCACTGCCCTGAAGCCGCGACCATGAAATTCATGACCGCCGCGAAGCTCAAGGTCATGGGGCTCGACTGCATCGTCTGGCGCTCGGGCTATACCGGCGAGGACGGCTATGAGATTTCCGTGCCCGGCGATGCGGCCGAGGATTTCGCCCGAAAACTTCTCGCCGAACCCGAAGTTCTCCCCATCGGCCTCGGTGCGCGCGACAGCCTGCGTCTGGAGGCCGGGCTCTGCCTCTACGGCCACGATCTCGACGAGACGACGACGCCGGTCGAAGCCGCGCTCACCTGGGCGATCGGCAAGCGCCGCAAGATGGAAAAGAATTTCCCCGGCGCCGAGATCATCATGAACCAGCTTTTCGATGGCGCATCGCGCAAGCGCGTCGGCATCCTGCCGCTGGAAAAGGCTCCGGCCCGCGAAGGCACCGAAATCCGTTCCGAAGCGGGCGAGACCATCGGCGTCATCACCTCCGGCGGCTTCGGCCCCACCGTCAATGCGCCCATCGCGATGGGCTATGTGCCGCCGGCCTATGCCGAAGACGGCACGCCGCTTCTTCTCGTCGTGCGCGGCCAGGCGCGTCCCGCCAGGGTCGCGCCCATGCCGTTCGCCTCACACCGTTATTACAGGGGTTAAGTCCATGACCGTCTATTTCACCGATCAGCATGAATGGGTCAGCGTCGACGGCGAGATCGCGACCGTCGGCATCACCACGCACGCCGCCGAGCAGCTCGGCGATGTGGTGTTCGTCGAATTGCCCACCATCGGCAAGGTGGTGAGCGCGCGCAAGGAAGCCGCCGTCGTCGAAAGCGTGAAGGCGGCCAGCGACGTCTACACGCCGGTCTCCGGCGAAGTCGTGGAGGCCAACGAGGCCGTCGCCGCCGAACCCGCCAAGGTCAACGAAGATCCCGAAGGCGCGGGCTGGTTCTTCAAGGTGAAGCTCTCCAACCACGGCGATCTCTCCAACCTCATGGACAAGGCCGCCTACGACGCCTTCGTCGCCGCCAACGGATGAGCAAGGATTTCGCTTATTGTTGCTCCCCCCGCTTGCGGGGGGAGACAGCCGGCGCAGCCGGCAGAGGGGGGCGCGAAACGCCGCTGCCCGCCGTTCTAAGCCCGAACGCGCTGATCGACGGCGTTCCAGATCGCGTCCAGCACCGTCCCCAATCGGCGATAGACATCATCATTGTTGAACCGCAGCACCATCCATCCACTTTGCTCGAGATATCTGGTTCTGCGTGCGTCGTGCCGTATCGCCATCTCGCTTCCATGCGTCGGACCGTCGATCTCGACGACAATCTTGGCTGCGATGCAGGCGAAATCGGCGACATAGGGGCCGATGGGATGTTGTCGGCGAAAGCGAAGCTTTTGCTGCGCCCGTTTGTTCAATTGCGACCAGAGGATCAATTCGGCTTCGGTCAGCGCGCGCCGCAGATGCTTGGCGAGCGATGCAGACCGCCGCTCCGACTCGCGCATTTGCCCCCCTCTGCCGGCGTCGCCGGCTGTCTCCCCCCGCAGGCGGGGGGAGCAACTTCGTTCGTGCTTTCGCATTCATCCTACCGGACCTGAACCTATGCGCTATCTCCCCCTCACACCGAATGAGCGCCAGCAGATGCTGGCCGCCATCGGTGCGCGCTCCATTGACGATCTCTTCGTCGACGTGCCCGAAGCCGCCCGCCTGAAAGACCCCGTCGACCTGCCGCGCTTCATGGGCGAGATGCAGGTAGAGCGCGACCTCGGCAAGCTCGCGGCCCAGAACGTCACCGCCTCGTCTGTGCCGTTCTTCGTCGGCGCGGGGGCCTACAAGCACCACGTGCCGGCCAGCGTGGATCACATCATCCAGCGTTCGGAATTCCTCACCTCCTACACGCCGTATCAGCCCGAGATCGCGCAGGGCACGCTGCA
>JAKOQZ010000161.1 GCA_029778105.1 Pseudomonadota bacterium
GGCTACATGATCAACGTCGCGTCCTACCGGAACGGCGTGGGGCATGGGCCGTGGCAGCGCGTCGACGGCTTCTCCGAGGCGATCATCCGCTGGATCGTCGCCAACGAGGCCGCCATGCCGTCGTGAGACCGTGAAGGGGCCGGAGGGAAACCTCCGGCCCTTTTTTTTGGCCTCAGCGGTGGTTACCGGCGCGTTAGGGGGTGTTGGGGCGATGTTAGGGCCTCGGCGGATAGGATTCCACGCTGGAATCTCAAAACGATGTCGCCCGCCATCAACGCCGCTTCGCGCGAACGCCGCAGCCTCCTGCGCCAGGTTCTGGTGCCGGTCGTGCTGTTGCTGCTGTTCGCCGCCGCGCTGAACGGCGTACTGATCGGGCGCGTCGGCGAGACGCTGGACGACAAGCAGCGCATGGCGCAGAGCCAGTCGGTGGCGTCGGTCATCAAGCGCTTTCGCCAGCGCCAGCAGAGCTTTGTGGGCGATTATGCCTGGTGGGACGAGTTCTATCTGGCGGCGCGCGACGGCAAGTCCGCCAAATGGGGCACGGACAATCTTGGTCCCTCGGCGCAGGACAGCTGGGGCGCGACGGCGACCTTCATCTTCGACGAGCGCGGCAAGCCGCTTTACGCGTGGAGCCTGGACGGCGACGCGCAGGCCGGCCATGTGGCCGCCGACAGCTCGATCGCCCGGCTGCGCCGTGCGGCGCTGTCCATGCCGGAACGCGACGGCTCCAACGCCACATCCGCCTTCGCGACCATCGACGGCATGCCCTACATCATCGCCGCAGCGGTGATCGCGCCGGTCGACGCTGCGCTGCGCAACGAACCGCGCCGGCCGCGCAACGTCTTTGTGGCGCTGGCGCCGATGGCGATGACCTATCCCCAGCTTTCGGAGGATTTCGGCATCGGCGACATCGCCTTCAGCGTGAGCGGGGCGTCGGATCGCGACGCGCAGGTGCCGCTTGAGGATATCGACGGCCGCCGGATCGGCACGCTGTCATGGCAGGTGCCCTCGCAGCTCGGCGCGTTCATGTCGGGATACTGGCCCTGGGCGATCAGCCTGCTGTCCGGGATCTGCGCGGCGCTGGTCTTCCTGTCGATCCGCTGGCGCGGGCTGATCCACCGGCTGGTGCAGGTGTCGATCTCGGCGAAGGCGGCGGAGGCGTCGAGCTCGGCCAAATCGTCGTTCATCGCCAATATGAGCCATGAGCTGCGCACGCCGCTGAACGCGATCATCGGCTTTTCCGAGATCATGGCGGGCGAGCGGTTCGGTCCGCACGCGGTTCCCAAGTACAAGGAATATTCGGCCGACATCCTGAATTCGGGCACGCATCTGCTGGGCGTGATCAACGACATTCTGTCGCTGGCGCGCATCGAGGCGGGCAAGCACCAGGTGAATGTCGCGCCCTGTTCGGTGGATTCCGCCATGCGGGAGGCGGCGCGCATGCTGGAGGGCCTTGCGACGGCGCGCGGGGTCCAGCTGATCGTCAAGCGCGATCATCTGTGGGTGGAGGCGATGGCCGACCCGACGGCGCTGCGCCAGTGCATGATCAACCTGATCTCGAACGCGCTGAAGTTCACGCCGGCCGGGGGCAAGATCACGCTGTCGTGGATGGAGCGCCGGCTGGACGGCACGGTGGAGCTTTCGGTCGCCGATACGGGCACCGGCATTCCTGCCGACAAGCTGCCGCTGCTGGGCACGCCCTTCTATCAGGTCTCGGACGATCCGGCGTCGAACGGCGGCGGCACCGGGCTTGGACTTTCCATCGTGCGCGGCCTCGTCACCGCGATGAACGGCACGCTGCTGATCGACAGCATCGTGGGCGAAGGCACCACGGTGCGCATCCGTCTGCCCTCGTCGCGCTGGCACAGCGCGGGGGCGCGCGCCGTCGCCTAGGCCGGCTTGAGATTGTACCAGACGATCTGTTCGGTCGTCGCCAGCAGCTTGCCGGAGGCCGTCCAGAGCACCGCCGTCTGGTCGTGGAAGCCGTCGCGTCCGATCCGCATCCCGGAATCGATGAGGATGAAATCGCCGCCGGCTTCGGCGAAGGCTTCGGGCGTCGCGTGGAAATAGACCGACATGGTCATCGTCGCGATGGCCGTGGGCGCGGTCGATTTGAGGAACACGCGCGGCATCGGCGCATCGGCGGCGGCGGCGAGCGAGACATAGTCGAGCGGGCGGGAATCCATATCCTTCAGCCAGCCGCGGGTTTCAGCCGTCTCGTTGATGCGGAACGGCCTGCCGACGAACTGGCGGTAGTCGTAGCTTTTGAAGAAGCCCGGGCCCGAATTGCCGAAATCGGGGCGCGGCGGAACATCCGCCGCCCGGGGCGCGGGCGCCGGCGGCGTGGGCGCGCCGATCTCGACGGTGGGGCGGCGCAGGCCGAATGTCGCGACGCCGTGCGCCACCAGCGTGCCGGTGGCGTCGGCGAATTCGGCCGTCCAGTGTTCGTTGGTGCGGCTGCGGCGCAGCAGGCGGCATGACCCGTCGAGCGCGCCGTCCTGGCATCCGCCCAGAAACGTGACGGTGAGCGAGAGCGGCTCGCCCTGGGGCTTCTGATCGAGGATCGCCTTCATCAGCAGCGCGGCGATCCAGCCGCCATAGGGGCCGACGCGATTGGCGTAGGCGGCGCTGGTGGCGCCGCGCCAGCGGCCGCCGTCGAAATGTTCGAGCGCGAGGGAACGGTCGAGGGTGTAGGAAGGCGATTGCGTCATGCGGCTTTGTCGCGGATGGCCGCGCCGCCGCCAAGCGCAAAAAGCTTCCCGTTACGGCAAGGCCGGCGGTCAGCGTGCCGGACGTATGGTGACGGCGCGCCCGCCGCCCGGCGGCACGGCGGCGGTGCAGGCGGCCCCGGCGGCCGCACGGCAGAGGAAGGCGCCGTCGATGAAAAAGTCGACGGCCGCGCCGGTCTGGTTCTGGAACTCCACGGCGGCGGCCCCGGCCCCGGCGGCTTCCGGCGGACGGGCCGGTCCGGGCGCGGCCGCTGCGGGGCCGGTGACGGTGAAGGTGGTTTCGCCGCCCGCGGGAACTTCGGCGGTGCCGGTGACTTCGCGCGGGCGGGTTTCGCCGGTGCGGCCCGATATGCTGCGCGTGCCGGGCGCAGCGGCGGCGGTGCAGCTGGCATAGGCGAAGGCGCGGCAGGCAAAGACGCCGTCGATCGAGAAATCGATCACCACATCGGTCTTGTTGTCGAAGACGATCGAGCCGGTCTGAGCGTTGGTTGTCGCGGCCGGATCGGCGGGCTGGCCGCCGCCGGCGAAGGTGACGGTCGTCGTGCCGCCTTCGGCGACCTCGACGCCATCCTGCCTGGAATCGCGGGGCGTCGCCTCAAGCGTGCGGGCGGTGACGGCGTGCGTGCCGACATTGGCCTGCGCCGTGCAGGCGCTCGCCGCCTCGGCGCGGCAGGCATAGACGCCGTCGACGGAGATATCGAGCGCGAAGGCGGTTTCGTTTTTGACCTCGATCGCGCCATAGCCGGTGGGCGCCGCGCCGCCGCCGCCGAAATCGACCGCCGTGGTGCCGCCTTCGACGACCTCCACGCCGCTGAGCGAGGATTCGCGCGGCGTCGCCTCAACCGTGCGGGCCGTCAGAGAATGGGTGCCGACGCTGGCCTGAGCGGTGCACGAACCGGACGCTTCGGCGCGGCAGCCATAGGCGCCGTCGATATAGACCTCGAGCGGGAAGACCGTGCCGTTGCGCGCCTCGATGGCGCCGTATCCCGTCGGCGCGCTGCCGCCGCCGCTGACCGTGAATTCGGTCGTGCCGCCATCGGCGACGGCGACGGTTTCGTAGCTTTCGCGCGGGGTGGCCTCGACCGTGCGGCCGGACAGGTAGTGCGTGCCGGGGCTGACCTGGGTGGCGCAGGAGCTGCCCGCCCAGGCGCGGCAGGCATAGGCGCCGTCGACGGAAAAATCGACTTCGAAGGCGGTCTGGTTGTTGAAGGTGACCGTGCCGTAGCCCGGGCCCTGCGGTTCGGGATAACCGCCCTCGTCCTGAGCGGCGGCTGCGGCCGCCAGCAGCACTGCGCAAAGCGTGAGGAGCAGGCGTCTCATCGGTCAGGCGTTCCCGGCGCGCAGTGTGGCATGCGGGCGGGACTATGACGCATGCGGCGGAGAGCCGCGCTCCCCCGAACGGGGAGGTAGGCGTCTAGCGCGGGACGGGGGTCTTGACCGGCTCGCCGGCGAAAAAGGCCGCGAGGTTGGCGAGGACCAGGCGGGTCTGCGCTTCGATCGCGCCGCGCCCGCCGCCGCCGGTATGCGGCGTGAGAACGGTGTTGGGCACATCGGCCCAGCGCGCCGGGGGCGTGGGCTCCTGCAGGAAGACGTCGAGCGCCGCGCCGGCGAGCCTTTTCGCCTTGAGCGCGGCGATCAGCGCGTCCTCGTCGACGGTGAAGCCGCGCGAGGTGTTGATGAGATAGCCGTTCGGGCCGAGCGCCTCGATCACCTCGGCGGAGATGAGGCCCCGGCTGGTTTCGTCGGCACGCCCCGCCATGAACAGAACGTCGCAGTCGCGGGCGAGCTGAAGCACGCTGTCGGCGCGCGGCAGGCCGAGCTCCGGCTTGGGGTTGGGCCCCCACCACGAAACCTGGACGCCGAAGGGCGGCAGGCGGCGGGCGATCGCCTGGCCGATCGCGCCCATGCCGACGATGCCCGCCTTGAGCTGGCGCAGCGAGGGCCACATGCCGCCGCGCTCGCCCGTGCTCCAGGCCGGGCCGGTGACGCGGGCATGGCCCGAGACGATGTTGCGCACGAGCGCGATGAAGAGGCCGAGCGCGTGGTCGGCGACATCCTCGTGGTTCACGTTGGGGCTGTTGGTGACGGCGATCCCGCGTGCTGCGGCATGCGCCAGATCGACGCCGTCATAGCCGACGCCGAAGCAGCAGATGAGGCCGAGCTGAGGAAACAGCTCGACCGTCTGCGGCGTGAGAGTCTGGCCGCCGATCACGACGAGCGCGCGCAGATCGGGATGGGCGGCGGCCATCGCAGCCTCGCTGTCGTAATCGGCGCGGCTGACGATCCGGTAGTCGGACGGCACCACGCGCATCAGCCCTGCCAGCATGGGGGTGACGATTCCGACCTTGTGCGTCATGTCGCGCTCCGTCGCCGGAGCTAGTCGGCCGCCGGCATGATGGTGATGACGATGCTCGTCGCATCGCCGCCGCTGATCTGCAAGGTGACGGGCGCGGCAATGAGATCGAAGCGCACCGATTTGTGCAGGACGGGGCAGGCGGCGTCGGAGGTGTGGGCGCCGGAGGGCAGGGTCTTGCCGTTCTGGATCACGTCGATCCACGCCTTGCCGCCGAGCGAGACCTGATAGGCGCCGGGCGCGGCAGGGGCCGGCAGGACGATGAAGCCGGCGGCGGTGTTCGGCTTGGGCGCGCGTTCGGGCGGGAGGGGGAACGTGACCTCGCCGCCGGACGTGAGCGCGAGGCGTACCGCGCCTTGCGGCCATGACGACAGCGTCGTGCCGGCGGCGATGGGTTCGGCCGGCGCGGCCTCGGCGGCGGCGACCTCGCGCGCCATCGGCCATGTGAAGCCGGTGCAGGGCGCAGCCGCTTCGGCATGGGCGGACGATGCGAGCAGGAGCGCGACGGCGAGATATTTCATGAGGGCCTCGTCATGGCGGTAACGGCGCGGGCTGCCGCCCGGGATGCGGCGCGCTCCATGGCGCGAAAGGCGGCGAGCACGGTCTTGCCACGTGGGGTGAGCGCCGCGCCGCCGCCTCTGGAGCCGCCCGCCGCAGTTTCGACCAGCGGCTCGCCGAACACCGACTTCAGATCGTCGACCAGCAGCCAGGCGCGGCGATACGACATGCCCATCGCGCGCGCCGCCGCCGAGATCGATCCGGTGCGGGCGATTTCTTCCAGCAGGCGCGCCTTGCCGGGGCCGATGGAGGCCCCGGGCGCGATATCGACTCTGATCGACAGCGACGGCATGATGCCGACGCTATATACCGCCGTATATGACGGCAAGCCGGAGATCGCCCATGAAGTTCCTGATCGCCTTTCTTGCGGCGGCGCTGGGCGCTGTCGCGCCCGTCCGCGCGGCCGACGGCCCGGTCGTGTTCGCGGCGGCAAGCCTGAAGGGGCCGCTGGACGAAGCCGCCGCCGCCTTCAAGGCCGAGACGGGCACGACGGTCGTGATTTCCTATGCCGGCTCGAACGCGCTGGCCAAACAGATCGAGCAGGGCGCGCCGGCGGAGATCTTCATCTCGGCCGACGAGGACTGGATGGATTATCTGGCGGAGAAGTCGCTGATCGCCGAAAGCTCGCGGCACGATCTGCTGGCCAACGAGCTGGCGCTGATCGCGCCGGCCGGCAGCACCGGAGCGCTGACCATCGCGCCCGGCTTCGATCTGGCCGGCGCGCTGGGCGAGGGCCGCCGGGCGGTGGCCGATCCCGACGCCGTGCCGGCCGGCAAATACGCCAAGCAGGCGCTGGGCGCGCTGGGGGTCTGGGAGGCGGTGGAGACGAAGCTGGCGCGCACCGAGAATGTCCGCGCCGCGCTGGCGCTGGTCGCGTCGGGCGAGGCGCCGTTCGGGATCGTCTATGCGACCGACGCGCTGGCCGAGCCCAAGGTGAAGGCGCTGGGCGCGTTCCCCGCCGGGACGCACGATCCGATCCTCTATCCGGCGGCGCTGACCAAATCGGCGACGCCGGAAGCGGCCGCCTTTCTCGCCTTCCTGAAAGGCGATACAGCGGGCGCGATCTTCGCCAAGGCGGGCTTCGGCAAGCCCGCCAGCTAAAGGACGTCATGGACCCGTTCACGCCTGCGGAATGGGAGGCGGTGGCGCTGAGCCTCCGCGTCGCCTTCTGGTGCACGCTGGCGGTGCTGCCGCCGGCGGTGCTGACGGCGTGGCTGCTGGCGCGCGCCAGCTTTCCCGGCAAGATCCTGGTCGATGCGCTGGTGCATCTGCCGCTGGTCGTGCCGCCGGTGGTGACGGGCTATCTGCTGCTGATCGTGCTGGGGCGCAAAGGCCCCGTGGGGGCCTGGCTGGAGGACTGGTTCGGCATCGTGCTGGCGTTCAAATGGACGGGCGCGGTGGTGGCCTCGGCGGTGATGGCGTTTCCGCTGGCGGTCAGGGCCATCCGCGTCGCCATCGACGCCGTCGATCCGGCGATGGAGCAGGCGGCGCGGAGCCTCGGGGCGGGGCGCATCAGGGCCTTTTTCGCCGTGACGCTGCCGCTGGCGGCGCCGGGCGTGGTGGCAGGCGCAGTGCTGGCCTTCGCCCGCAGCCTTGGCGAGTTCGGCGCGACGATCACATTCGTCTCCAACATTCCCGGCGAAACCCAGACCATTCCCTCGGCCATCTACGCCTATATCCAGACGCCCGGCGGCGAGGGCGCGGCGCTGCGGCTGACCGCGATGGCGGTGGCGCTGTCGCTGCTGGCGCTGGTGGCGTCGGAATGGCTCGCGCGCCGCGTGCATCCGGTGCGCTTCCGTCCGGGGCGTGCGCCCGGCTAGACTGCGCCGATGCGCCTTGGCGAACATATTCCGCAGATCTCCCGGCGCTGGCGCGTGCGCGCGCTCAGGGCGTGGGGCGTGTTCTCGCCCGCCTGGAAGGCGATGGAGCGGCTGGTACTGCATGACGGCATCGAGATCGCGGGCTCGATGGCGTTTTCCACGCTGCTGGCGCTGTTTCCCTTTCTCATCTTCCTGATCGCCTTCGCCGCTTTCTTCCATGTCGAAGGCGAGGCGCGCGAGGCGGTCAGCCTCGTGTTCGGGGCGCTGCCGCA
>JAKOQZ010000021.1 GCA_029778105.1 Pseudomonadota bacterium
CTCGACGGCATTCTCGAACCCACGCTCGACAGCGACAAGCGCGAAAGCACGAAGGCCCGCGAAGCCTATTTCACGCGCTACGCCGCCGCCGTCGCGAAAGTCGCGAAGATGCCTCTCATGGTCACCGGCGGCTTCCGCACCCGCGCCGGCATGGAGGCCGCGCTCGCCGAAGGCTCGGCCCATGTCATCGGCATCGCGCGCCCCCTCTGCGGGGCGCCCGATTGCGCCGGGCCGCTCCTGCGCGGCCAGGCCGACGCCCTGCCCTCGTTCGAAAAGCAGCTCGTCATGGGCCGCGGATGGCTGGGACAGAACTCGCCCTTCGCTCTCGTCAAGATGATCAACGGCTTCGGCGCGCAAGGCTGGTACTACGAACAGATCTACCGCATCGCCGACGGTCTGGCGCCCGATCTCAGGCTCGGCGTCTTCAAGGCCTTCCGCGTCTATCAGGCCACCGAGGCCCGCGCGACCCGGGCGCTCCAGCGCTGACGTCAACCCATCGCTTACGATCGTAGCGAAGCTCTTAAGCCCAGCCCCGACATTTCGACCTGCCGGCACAACCACCTTTAAGGCAGCCGCCCTAGTCTCTCCCCTCCGGCAAGGGGGGCCGGGGGCATGAGTCTTCACGAAAGAATCGAGCGCCGCACCGACGGTCCCGGCGACCGCCTGACGCTGGAGCAACTCGATCAGACCGCACAGGCGACCGCCCGCGCCGCGATGGGCGTGCCATTGCTCGCCTGCAGCATCGCCGCGACGTTCTGCCTGCTCGACGTTCTGGGTAATCCCGATCCGGGCCGCGCGATCGTGTTCTGCCTGCTCACGACGGGCTGGTCGGCCGCCGCCGTTCTGCTGAGCCGGGCCTGGCTGCGCCAGCCTGCCGAGGGACGCGACCTGCATACCTGGTATCGGCTCTTCATCGTCCTCTTCATCGCGAACGGCGCCGTGTGGGGCTCGGCGTCCTTCCTCCTGTGGGTTCCCGACAACCCGACCAATCATTTCGTGCTGCTGGCCCTGGCGCTCCTGTCGATCTCCAGCGCGACGAGCGAACACACCGAGTCTTTCGGGTTTGTCGCCGCCATCGCGTTGAGCGAAACGCTCATCGTCGGACTCGCGTTCGCGATCCAGCCCAGCCCCGTCACGCTTGCGGCCGCCATCCTGCTGTCGATCGGTCTGACGTGGTACTGCCTCATCGCGCTCACGGCGCGCCGCCGTTTCGCCGATCTGGTGATGACGCGCATCCGCAACGAGGATCTCGCCCGCGACATCGCCGCATCGCGCGACGAGGCGCTGGCGCTCAAGGGCCAGGCTGAGGCCGCCAGCCAGGCCAAGTCCGCATTCCTCGCCAATATGAGCCACGAGCTGCGCACGCCGCTCAACGCGATTATCGGCTTCTCCCAGATCGTCCGCGACGAGCTCTTCGGTCCGATCGGCAGCCCCCGCTACAAGGACTATCTCGGCGACATCGAAAGCAGCGGCCAGCACCTGCTCGGCATCATCAACGACATCCTCGACATCGCCAAGATTGAAGCGAACCGGATGACCCTCAGCCGCGACTGGATCGACCCGGCTGGCTTCATCGCCGAAGCGGTCGCCGTGACGCGCGGCCATCCGCGCGCGGCGGGCGTCAGGATCGAGGTCGAGCACAGCGCCGCCGTCGCCGGCATCTATGCCGACGCGCGCATGATGCGCCAGACGCTGATCAACCTGCTGTCGAATGCGGTGAAGCACTCCCTGCCCGGCGATCCGGTCAGGGTCAGGACCGAACTGGTCGACGCCAGCCGCCTGCGCATCGAGGTGATCGATCAGGGCCCGGGCATCCCGGCCCACATGCTCGAAAAGGTGTTCGACGCTTTCGAACAGGCCGACAACAGCTTCGCAGCCGAGAAACAGGGGACCGGCCTTGGCCTTGCCCTGGTGCGCGCCTTTGTCGGCGCGCATGGCGGCAAGGTCTGGCTCGAAAGCGCCACCGGCGACGGCGCCAAGGCGATTGTGGAGCTGCCCCGTGCGAGGCCCGCCGCTGCGGGCCTCGCCGCCTGAGCGCTACTTGCGGATGCTCTTGTCCATCAGCTTGCGCAGCTTCTCGCCATAAGGCGGACGCAGGCCGCCCATGCCCGCCACGTCGATCCGCGCCTGGGTGTAGATCGCCTTGGCGTGGCTGAAGCTGCGGAAGCCCTCGATGCCGTGATAGGCGCCCATGCCCGAAGGCCCGACGCCGCCGAACGGAATGTCCTCCATCGACACGTGCATGATCACGTCGTTCACGGTCACGCCGCCCGACGTGGTGCGCTCCAGCACCTGCTTCGTCTCCGACGCGTCCCCGCCGAAGTAATAGAGGCCCAGCGGGCGGGGATGGTCGTTTACATAGCCGACCACCTCGTCCATCGACGCATAGGTCTTCACCGGCAGCAGCGGGCCGAAGATCTCGTCCTGCATGATCTTCATGTCTTCGGTGGGGTTCAGCACCAGCGTCGGCGGAATCTTGTGGTGCGGCTGCTGGCTGAAATCTTCCTGCGCCGGATTGATCTCGACGATCTCCGCGCCCTTCGCCTTGGCGTCGCTCAGATACCCCTGCAGACGGTCATAGTGGCGCTGGTTGATCACCGACGTGTAGTCGGGGTTGTCCTTCAGCGTGGGATACATGCGCCCGACCGAGGCTTTGGCCTCCGCGACGAACTTGTCCTTTTCGGTCTCGGCGACGAACACGTAGTCCGGCGCCAGACAGATCTGGCCGGCGTTCAGCATCTTGCCGACCATCACCTTCTGCGCGGCGTCCGCCATGTTGGCGCCCTTGCCGATGATGGTCGGCGACTTGCCGCCCAGCTCCAGCGTCAGCGGCACCAGGTTCTCGGCGGCCGCCCGCATCACATGGTGTGCGATCGAGGTCGCGCCGGTGAACAGCAGATGGTCGAAGGGCTGGCGCGAGAACGCCTCGCCGACCGCCGCGCCGCCGGTGATCACCGCGACCTCGGTTTCGTCATAGGCCATGCGGAACATGCGGGCCATCAGCTCGCTCGTCGCCGGCGTGAACTCCGACGGCTTGATCATCACGCGATTGCCGGCGGCGAAGATGCCGGCCAGCGGCGTGAAGGTCAGATTGACCGGAAAGTTCCACGGGCTGATCACGCCGACCGTGCCCTTGGGCTGGTAATGCACTTCCGCCCGCGCGCCGAACAGACCCAGAAGTTTCGGGCTGGTCGACCGCTTCTCGGGCCGCATCCAGGCGCGCAGATGCTTTTTGGCGTGCTTCAGAGTCTCAATCGAGCCGAACACATCGGTCAGCATCGACTGGTCATGGCTGCGATGACCAAAATCTGAAGCCATGGCTTCTGCAATTTGCGTCTTGTGGCTGACCAGCAGATCAATCGAACGATCGATCCAGTCGATCCGGCGCTCGGCCGGCGCCGGGCCTTCCTTGATGTGAGCCTTCTTTTGCTTGTCCAATATTGCGCGGATCGAGGTTTCGATCGGATTGCGCTGGGTGGCGGGGCTTGCGCTCTCTGCCAGGCTCATAGCTTCCTCCAAGGTCATCTTGATGCCCGAATGAGGCGCAGCTTACTCCCCAATGCCGTCCGTCGTTAAGGGGGCCGTTAACCGGAAATTCTGTGTTTCGCGCAAATCTCACCGCCGCTTTGGGGGTGCTGCGTCAGCAGCGGCTGTTTCTGACTTGGATGCACGAATGAGTGTTACGCCGGATATCGACCACGCCAACGCGCTGGCTGGCCGCGCCATGGACCGTATGGCCGCCTACGGCGTCCCGCCGACCCCGCGTAATTTCGAGATCTGGTACGCGCACATATCATTGGCCGAGCCCGAGCTCGCCCTGGCGCTCGAAAAGGTCTTCGCCGGCGGCGGCGCCTGGAGCGAGGATGTCGCCAGCGACCTTCATGGCCGCTTCTTCGGCGTGTCCGACCCCGCCCCCCTGCTCTCGGCCGGCGCTTCGCTGACCGCCGAGATCGACACGATCCTGCGCACGGTCAACCAGGCCGGCCAGCAGACCGCCTCCTACGGCCAGGCGCTCGATGTCGTCACCGGACAGATGGATCGGGGTCTCGACGCGCCCATGCTTAAGGCCGTCGTCCACCAGCTCACTGCGGCGACACGGTCCATGCGCGCCCGCACCGAGGCCCTGCAAGCCCAGCTCAACCAGTCCTCGCACGAGGTCGCCGCCTTGCGGCAGGCCGTCGAGACGATCCGCCGCGAGGCCCAGACCGACGCCCTCACCGGCCTCGCCAACCGCAAGCATTTCGACGACCGGCTCGCCGCCGCTTCGCGCGAGGCCGTCGACGCCAATGAAGACATGTGCGTCGTCATCGGCGACGTCGATCACTTCAAGACCTTCAACGACACCTGGGGCCACCAGACCGGCGACCAGGTGCTGCGGCTCGTCGCCAACTGCTTCACCGAGAACGTCAAGGGCCGCGACACGGCGGCCCGATATGGCGGCGAGGAGTTTGTCCTCATCCTGCCCGCCACCTCGCTGGCCAATGCCCGCATCCTTGCCGAACAGATCCGCCGGGTCGTGCAGACCAAAAAGGTCATCAAGCGCAGCTCGGGCGAGACGCTGGGCTCGATCACCATCTCGCTCGGCGTCGCGCTCCTGCATCACGGCGAAGATCCGGTCGAGACCGTGCGCCGCGCCGACGCCTGCCTCTACACCGCCAAGCGCGCAGGCCGGAACATGGTGGTGACCGAAGACCAGGTGGACGTCCAGGCCATTCTCAAATCGGTCAACGCCGCCTGACCGGCGGCTTCCCCGGCGCGGCGGCTGAGCCTAGTCTCCCGCCATACGCAGAACCGGGGAAACGTCCATGTCCTATGCCACCATCGCGCTCAGCGTCGCCAACGGCGTCGCAGAGCTCACGCTCAATCGTCCACAATCGCTCAACAGCCTCAACAAGACGCTGATCGACGAGGTCCGTCTCGCCCTCGATCTGCTCGAAAAGGACGATAGCGTCCGCTGCCTCATTCTCACCGGCGCGGGGCGCGGCTTCTGCGCCGGCGCCGATCTCGCCGACAGCGGCTTCAGCAATGAAGAGGGCCGCTCGGTCGGCCAGCAGACCGCGCACTCCATGCTCATCGGCTTCAACCCGATGGGCCGCGAGCTGGCCAAATTTCCCAAGCCCGTCGTCGTCGCCGTGAACGGCGTC
>JAKOQZ010000162.1 GCA_029778105.1 Pseudomonadota bacterium
ACGGGACCGCCCCGGCGATGACGGGCGAGCGGATGACGGCATGGAAGGATCGCGGGAGGCGGCTGCCTGATGCTGGCGGGTGATCTTCCTGACCTGCGTGAAAAAGCTCTTGGTCTTGCTGGCCTTCGGCGTGTCGGATCGGATACGGCCGGGCTTAGGGCGGAAGCGGTTTTCGTCGTCGGCGCTCATGGGCGCGACTCCAGCCAAAACCGCCGAAAACAGGCCGATATGGGCCTATGGTGCCGCTCGAAACCCTGCAAAGCCAAGGCTTTGCGCGAAATCGCGGCACGCGGCCCCTCAAAACCATGGTGCTGGAACCGGCAACCTAACCAGTGTGCAGACAACAATAATTTCCAGAAGCGGCCCGACATGGTGCCGTCTTCTTTAATCTTGCCCTCCGCCCTTTCTGCCTTTTCTGCCCCTCCTGCCGGGAATCCAGCCGGGCAAAAACCTGCCTGACTGGACACCGGAATGAGCGCCGCCGAGCGCGGGAACGCCGCCCTCATGGTGTTCCCGAACCGCTCGCGTCGGCGACGAAAATGCTGTCGCCCCGTGACTCCGCATCGACGGGATCGCGCGCCGGAACGGTCGCGCGGCCGTCGCCGGATCGTGCGTCGGACGGCGGCGCGGCGACAGCCCGCGCGTCGCCCGGACGCATGACGAACAGCGGTGCCTCACGCCAATCTGGCGGCGGTGGCGGTGCCGATGACGGCGGTTCGGTTGCAGCCGCGCCGCCGAGGATCGGCGCGAGCGCGGCGACATATGCCCGCGTTTCGGCCGGCAGGGTGCGGCCGGTCGCAAGGTATTCGTCATAACGGCCGGGGCCGGCATTGTAGGCCGCGAGCATCGCCGCGACGTTGCCGTAGCGGTCGAACATTTCGCGCAGGTAGGCCGTGCCTGCGAGGATGTTGTCGCGCGGGTCGTAGGGATCGCGGCCGAGGCCGTAGCGGACGCGCAGGCCCGCCCATGTGTCGGGCATCACCTGCATCAATCCCATAGCGCCGGCCGACGAAACCGCGCGCACATCGCCCGCGCTCTCGGCGCGTAGCACCGCGACGATCCAATGCTCCGGTATGCCGAAACGCTGCGACGCCTCGGCGATGTGAGCCGCATAGGGATGGGCGGCGGCCGGGCGCTCGACGGGCGCGGATTGCGCGACAGCGACGCCCGATCCGGTGCAGACGGAAAGCGCCCCCGCCAGCAGCAGGACGGCATAATGCCATGCCGGCCTGTCTCCGCTTCGCCGCCAGCCTGCCAGCGTGCTCGCTGCGGTCAAGGGCAAGGCGCAAGCGCCGGCCGATGGCCGCCCCTGACCTTCGCTGCGCGCGCCGGCCGTCTGGTCGCCGAGCGGGACGAAGGGATGAGACGGCTTTTCCGCGAACAAAGGGATGCCGATCTTTGACCGGATGGTGGGCCGGACGCGCGCGGCCTTCATTCTTCATCCTCGATCTTCCGGGCGTGTTTCCAACGCAGGGTCCAGACCGAAGGATCGTCGTTGGACTGGAACAGTTTGGCCCGGATCGGGAACGGGAAGATTGGCCCCTCCAATCGCATCGACACGAACTCGCCAGCGTTCTCGCTGGAGTCTTTCCATGCGGGGCCGGCGTCCGGGCCGTCCTCGCTATCGAGGCGCACGCGATAGTCAGGTGCGTTTTTTACGTCGCTCGCTTTGGCCGGGACGATGAACAGCTTTTCGTGGAGGCCGAACGAATGAAGCTCTCCCGCATAGCCGGTTTCGGTGCGGGTGAAGGTGCCTATCTCTGCCATGGGAAATCTCCTGCGGTTGGTTTTTGGGGAGTGGTTTCAGTGCGTCGGCGCGCGCCACTCGTAGCGGCCGACGCCTTCCTCATCGGTCCAGAGCGGGACCGCTCGGCCGATGACGGAAGCTGCGGGGATGGGTCCGAA
>JAKOQZ010000163.1 GCA_029778105.1 Pseudomonadota bacterium
GCCAGCGAGCGGGGGCCCGCATCGGGCGCGGGCGACGCGGCGGGAAGTACGCCCGATGTGGTCGATCACATCAAGCAGATGCTCAGCGACGGTCGCATCGACATGAGCGCCTATCGCGGCGAGCGGAACGACGACGATGTCGAGGGCGGCCTTGGCCCGCAGGGGCTGGAGGACGATTTTCCGCGCGGCGCGGAATAGGGCTGGGCGTCAGTCGCCGCTGTCGCTGCCGTCGCCTCCGCCCGAGCTGTCGCTGTCCGAACTGTCGCTGTCCGAGCCGTCGCGATCCGGGCTGCCGCCGTCGGATATGCTGGCATCGCCGCTGTCGCCGCCCTTCTTGCCCCGCAGGATCGCGGGCAGCACGGCAATCAGCACGACCGCAAACGCGATCCACACGGCATAGGACATCGGCGAATTCCCCTTCGTTTCGGTGCCGCCAGCTTGCGCCTGTCGGGGCCGGGAAGGCAAGCGGGTTTCGGGCGGGTTTCGGGCGGGTTGGCCGGGTTAACTATCCATCAAGCATACGGTGCAAGACTGCGCGCTTCCGCTGCCCATGCGCGGGCCGGTCATTGCGGCCGGTCTGGCGGGCGGCTCAGCGAAAGGTCCTGCCGATGCAGACCGAAGACCAGTCCAGCCAGCCATCCGGCCGCCGCGCGGCGGACCGCCGCCAGCACCAGCTCAGCCCGCTGCCCTTCGCGGACCGGCGCAAGGGTGAGCGGCGCAGCGGCGAAGACCGCCGCGCCGCACCCCGCTAGGCCTGCCTTACTGCTTGGCGGGCGCTGCGCTCGCCGCCGGAGCCGCGCTCGCGTCACCGCTCGCGGGCGCATTGGTCATCGGCGTGGTCGGCAGGTTGACTGGCACGGCGGGTTCGGTCGGGTTCTCGGCCACGAATTCGCTCGACGCGGCGGTCGGCTCGCCCGCCGCCTGATCGGTCGCCGCCTGTTCGGCCTTCTCACCACCACAAGCCGCCAGCGCAAGCGCGCCGGCCAGGGCCAGGGGATAGGCAATACGGATGGTCATGGACTTGTCCTCCTGCGTTGTTGCCACGCCAACCTAGACTGCGCGCGCAGCGCGTCTGTGACAAGGATCAAGTGGGGGCTCACGTAAAGAGTCGGCGGGGCTTGCCCATTGCGGCCGCCCAAGCATCGCGCACTGTCCAGAGAATCAGTGAGAGAGCTCTTTGCCTCCCGTCCAATAGCTCGACGATAACTTGTTCGGCTCCGCCGAACTTGCCTTCACCGCAACTCAATCGGCCAAAACCAGTTGCCGTGCGAATAACAGCGCGATCCGTCTCCAAGAACCAAGCCTTGCGGGTCAATTGGGCGTGTTTGAAGGCATCTGCGACGTCGTGAAGAATGGCAAGATCATCGACGGGTTGTCCATTGACTCGACGCACAAATCCAGTCCTCAACCAGTCCCTGATCTGATCGATCTTTGAGCCTCGGGACCAACGCGGCGCTGATGCCAGAACCCTGTCTGTGAATTGATGGAGTTCGATCGAGGCGGTCCGCGCGCGTCTTAATACTAAAGCGCGCGCGTCGTCCGGACTTCCGATGCCATTTACAGTCGCATCCGTGAGTACATTCTCGGCATCGTCATATTCTGCGATGGCAGGCTCGACGATGAGTTCAAAAAATTCGGTCGCCGCGTCAGTTTCCTCAAGCTGCGCGATCACTCCGCAGCAACGCCCCCGAACATGTCCGGCTCCGCCGCCGCATCGCCCGCTTCGTTCGCCGCGCTGACTTCGCCCTTGGCCTTGCGGCGGGCGTCGAAGCTGGACCAGACGTCGTTCCAGTTGCCGCGCGTGGCGGCCTTGGAATATTCGGTGGCGCGGGTTTCGAAGAAGTTGGCGTGTTCCACCCCGTTGAGCAGCGGGGCGAGCCA
>JAKOQZ010000164.1 GCA_029778105.1 Pseudomonadota bacterium
AAAGGGCGCCCTCCGGGCGCTCTTTTTTTTTATGGGCTGCGCGCAAATGCGCTGCGCGAAATTTTGAATCCGATTTGCCTTGTGCAGTTGCGAGAGCGCGCCTACCGTTTTTAGGCTTCCGGATTGACTCGCCTGTTTCGCCGTCTCAATCAGAGGCATTCCTCATGCTCAGACTGCCATTGGCTGTCGGCGCCGCCGTCTGCACGTTGTGCCTTTGCGCAATGGCGGCCGCAGGTGGGCAGAGCGCGCCGGTCGGGCCGCGCGCGGCCGGTCAGGCGGTCGCGGCGCTTGTGGGTGCGAATCCAGCGCCCGCCCCCAAGACTGCGAAAGAGGCCGGCGGTACGAATCTCTGGTTGATCGGGCTGGGCGTCGCGGCCGTCGTCGGTGTCGGCGCGCTGATCATCGACGACGAAGCCGGCGATTCGAGCAGCTAGACGGCCGGCGGCGCATCCTGAGTCTGCTAACAGGTCTCTAAGAGCGGGAAGGGCGATAGCGTCCCTTTTCATTTGCTTGTGACCACGGGCTTTTCTAGCTTGTGACACGTTCCGCGAGCGGTACCGCGGAGGGGGCAATCGTTCGTTCGGGCAGTCAAGAAATGCGTTCCGTTACATGGGGACTGATGACCGGCTGCGCCGCTGCGGCGCTGTTGTCGGCGTCGGCCGAAACGCCGAACTGGCCTGGCCCTCAACCGCTCAATACCTATGGCCATACTGGGCTTTTGGAGATGCCGTCGGCCCGCGTGATGGAGGACGGCGAGTTCGCCGTGACGGTCGCGAGCGGGCCGGAGTCGTTTCGGACGACGCTGACCTTCCAGGTCTTTCCCTGGCTTGAAGCCGCGTTCCGCTATGGCCGAATCAACAACTTCTTCCAGCTGACCGATCCGACCGATCCGGACCTGATGGACCGTTCGTTCAGCCTCAAGATCAAGCTGCTGTCGGAGACCGAATATCTGCCGGCGCTCGCCGTCGGCATGAACGATATCGTCGGGACCGGGATTTACGGCGGCGAGTACATCGTCGCCTCGAAGAACTGGGGCGACTTCGACTTCACGCTGGGCATGGGGTGGGGGCGCATGGGGTCTGTGGGCATGTTCCGCAACCCCTTCTCGCTGATCGACGACCGGTTCGATACGCGCCCGAGCTACGATCCGAACAACGATCAGGGCGGCAAACCGCTGTTCAATTCGATCTTCCGGGGGCGGGACGTCTCGCTGTTCGGCGGCGTGGTCTGGCAGACCCCGGTGGACGGCCTGAAGGCGATCGTGGAGTACAGCGGCGACAAGTATGCCGTGGAAGACGCCATCGGGCTCTACCACCCCGAGTCCCAGTGGAATTTCGGTCTGTCGTACCGCTATGACAGTCTGCTGGAAGGCACGCTGTCCTATCTTTACGGCGACACCATCAGCTTCCGCGTGTCGGTGCGTTTCGACCCGACGGTGGAAACGATGAAGGTGATGGAGCCGACGCCGCTGCCGCCCGCCGTCCGTCCGCCCGAACAGCGTCCGGGCGGCGCTGTGGCGCGGGTGGAAGAGGTGCCGGTGCGCAGTGCGGAGAAGATCGAGGCGATCGGTCTGCGCGGCGTGTCGCATGCGGCGTCCGACGACAAGTGGTCGCTGGACGAATACGCCCGCACAGGCAATGCGCTGCTGGCGCAGAACCAGGGCGGCGGCGGCGGCGGCTCGATGCAGGAAATCATGTCCAGCGGCCGCTGGAATGACGTGCCGGCCATCCGTCAGCAGATCATCGACAGCCTGAAATCGCTGGGCGAGGCGCAGAGTCTGGGCATCGAAGCGGTGGATCTGAAGAAGGACTACGTCGCGGTCTACTACAACAATACGCACTACATCCGTGAGACCGACGCGATCCACCGGATGCTGCGCGTGCTGACGACGCTGCCGCCGAGCGTAGAGCATTTCTATATCACCAGCGTGGTCGGCGGCATGCCGTCGACGGAAGTGCAGTTGACCCGCAGCGCCTATGAACGCGCCGTTCAGCAGTATGCTTCGGTCGATGACCTGATCGACTATGTGAAGATCGGCCCGGGCGGTATGGACATCCCGGATGACGCGATCCGCTTCGCAGACACCTATCCGCGTTTCTCGTGGGAGATCCTGCCGCGTCCGCGCACGCTGCTGTTCGATCCGGACAAGCCGTTCCGGCTTGGCTTGACGCTTTCCATCGGCGGCTCCGTCGAGTTCGAGGGCGGCTGGCGGATCGAGGGGAACTGGACGTCGGACCTGGTCGATACGGTCGACGATCCGACGCCGGGCAATTCGGTTCTGCCGCATGTGCGTACCGACTTCCGCCTCTATCGCGATCAGGGACAGCACGGCATCGAGTCGCTGTTCGTGTCGAAGATCGGCAAGCTGGCGCCCGAGGTCTTTTACGAGGTGAAGGCCGGTCTGCTGGAAGACATGTTCGCCGGCGTCGGCGGCGAGGTGATCTGGCGGCCTGCCGGCAGCGACATCGCCTGGGGCGCCAACCTCTATTACCTCAAGCAGCGCGACTTCGACCGGATGTTCGAATTCCGCGATTACGAAGTCCTGACCGGACAGGTCAGCATGTATTGGCAGGATGCGATCTGGCGCGGCGTGAACGTGAACGTCCATGCAGGCCGCTATCTGGCGGGCGACTGGGGCGGCACCGTTGAAGTGACGCGCAAGTTCGAGTCCGGCGTGGAGATCGGCGCCTATGCGACGCTTACGGATGTGCCCTTCAGGGATTTCGGCGAGGGCAGCTTCGACAAGGGCCTGATCATTCGTGTGCCGTTCGGCTGGATCGCGCCGTTCAACACGCAATACACGGTCAGCACCTATCTTGCGTCGCTGACGCGCGACGGCGGCCAGCGGCTCTATGATCGCAATCCGCTCTGGGAAAAGGTCCGCCGTACCAACGAACCCGAGATCCGCCGCACGTGGAAGCTCGACGTGACGCCGGGGCTGTGAAGATGAGCATGCGCTACAAGCTTCAGGGCGTCGCCGCAGCGATCGGTCTTTCGGTCGCGGTTTCGGCGTGTACCTCGGACAGCGAGGACGGATCTGTCGGTCAGGCCGGCGCGATGGTGGTCGGCATCGTCGAGCGCCTGATCGACCCGAGCGAGGTGCAGCGGCCGCCGGAGAAGATCGAGCGCAAGATGGCGGCGGAGCTGCCCTATGCCTCGATCGGCGTGAAGATCGACGACAATCCGCAGTTCCTGTTCCTGATGGCCAATCAGCGCGAGGGCTATGAGCTCTATACGCTGGGCTATCAGGTGAGCATCGTGCTGCGCGGCGGGCGGGTGATCCGCACCAAGGGGCTGAGCCGCGACGTTCTGGGCGGGCGCTGGGAAGGCGAGGATATCGTCAAGACGGCGGTCCACGCGGGCGGCCCGGTCCAGGGCGTGCGCTGGTTCGATTCCAACGAGCGGGGAATCAAGACGCTCGAAGCGCGCTGCGTCGCCCAGGCGATCGGGGACGAGACGATCACCATCCTGGAGACCCCGATCGTGACCCGGCACGTCCAGGAGACGTGCGAGGTCGACGCATTGCAGTGGCGCTATGTGAACGACTTCTGGGTCGCGCCCGACACGCTGACGACGTGGGCCTCCATCCAGTACATTCACCCCAAGGTGAATCCGCTGGTTCTGGAGACCTTCCGTCCGGCTAGCTGACGGTAATTCCGGCTTCCTTGAGAAGTTCGCGCAAGGCGGGCGCAATGTCCGGGCGCGCCAGGCCCAGCGCCAGATTGGCGGCGAGGAACCCCGCCTTGCTGCCGCAATCGTAACGCTTGCCGCCGATCGGCACGGCGTTGAATTCCTGCTCCCCGATGAGGCGGGCCATGGCGTCGGTGAGCTGGATCTCATTGCCGGCGCCCGGCTTCTGGTCTTCCAGCTTGGCGAAAATTTCGGGCTGGAGGATGTAGCGGCCGGTCAGCATGAGCGTGGAGGGCGCTTCGGCGGGCTTGGGTTTTTCCACCAGGCCTTTGACGGCGATCATGCCGTCTTTCTGCGCGCCGGGATCGATGACGCCGTACGAGCCGGTCGCTTCGCGCGGAATGTCGAGCACCGACACCAGATTGCCCCCTGCCTTGGCGTAGGCGGCCGTCAGCTCGCCTGTCGCGCCCTCGATCAGTTCGTCGGGCAGCAGCACCGCGAAGGGTTCGTCGCCGACGATGCGGCGGGCGCACCACACCGCGTGGCCGAGACCCAGCGGACGCTGCTGGCGCACGAAGATGGCGTCGCCGGCCTGGGGCACGGTGCGGGCGAGAATGTCCTGCTCGGTCTTTTTGCCGCGTTTCTCGAGCGTGTCGCTCATCTCGTAGGAGACGTCGAAGTGATCCTCGATGGAGTCCTTGCCGCGGCCCGTGACGAAGATGAAGGTTTCGATGCCCGCCGCGCGGGCTTCCTCGACCGCGTACTGGATCAGCGGCTTGTCGACGACGGTCAGCATTTCCTTGGGCATCGACTTGGTGGCCGGGAGAATACGCGTGCCCAGGCCAGCGACGGGGAAGACGGCTTTGCGGATCGGCTTCATGGCGCCTCGAGAGTTGGAAACGCCCTTCGCATAGGCGCAGGATCGGCCCCGGTCAAACCCGGTTCTGGCTGGATTGAGCGCCGGTGGGCGATTTGCTACGCCGGTCGGGCAAAAGCATTACACAACAGAGGGAAACGCCATGGTCGGTATCGTCGGTTTCGGGGGCTATGTGCCCCGCCTGCGGCTGCAACGCAAAGCGGCCGCGACGGCAAACGCCTGGTTCGCACCCAACCTGATGGGCGCGGCCAAAGGCGAGCGCTCGATGGCGAACTGGGACGAGGACTCGATCACCATGGCGGTGGAAGCCGGGCGCGACTGCCTGCCGGGCGCCGATCCGCTGCTGTCGCGCGCCCATATCGACGCGATCTATTTCGCCTCGACCACCGCGCCCTTCGCCGACCGGCAGAACGCCGGCGTGGTGGCGGCGGCCTTGTCGCTGCCGGAGACGGTCGCCTCGTCCGATTTCGGCGGCTCGCAGCGCGCGGCGACTTCTGCGCTGGCGGCGGCGCTCAACGCCGTCAAGGCCGGGGCCGCCAAGCACGCGCTGGTGGTGACGGCCGAGAAGCGCAAGGCCAAGGCCGCCTCGTCGCAGGAGCTGTCGTTCGGCGACGGCGCAGGCGCGCTCGAGATCGGCGCAGACAACGTGATCGCCAGGCTGCTGGGCTCGGCCTCGCTGACGGTCGATTTCGTCGACCATTTCCGTGGTGACGGCGAAGACTACGACTACAACTGGGAAGAGCGCTGGATCCGCGACGAAGGCTATTCGAAATTCGTTCCGCGCGCCGCCAAGGCCGCGCTGAAAGCTGCAGGGATCGACGCGGGCTCGATCGATCACTTCGTGATGCCGTGTTCGTTCGCCAAGCTCGACCAGCAGATCGCCAAGGGGCTCGGCATCGCGCCGGAAAAAGTGCGCGATAATCTGGCCGCCACCGTGGGCGATTGCGGCGCCGCGCATCCGCTGGTGATGCTGGTGCACACGCTGGAGCAGGCCAAGCCCGGCGAGAAGATCCTGCTGGCGGCGTTCGGGCAGGGCTGCGACGCACTGATCTTCGAGGTGACGGACGAGGCCCCCAGGCTGAAGCCGCGCCGGGGCATCAGCGGCTCTCTGAAGGCGCGCAAGGAAGAGACCAACTATCTCAAGTTCCTCGCCTTCAACGGGCTTGTGGATCTCGAAAAGGGCATGCGCGCGGAGAAGGACAACAAGACCGCGCTGACCACGGCCTATCGCCGTCGCGATATGCTGTTCGGGCTGACCGGCGGCAAGTGCTCGAAATGCGGCACGGCGCAGTTCCCGCGGTCGCGCATCTGCGTCAATCCGAATTGCGGCGGCGTCGATACGCAGGAGCCTTTCTGCTTCGCCGAGCTGCCGGCGACGGTGCTGTCATGGTCGGCGGACTTCCTGACCTATTCGATGGACCCGCCGCAGCATTACGGCATGGTGACGTTCGCCGAAGGCGGGCGCTTCCTCTCGGACTTCACCGACGTCGACCGCGGCTCGTTCGATACCGGGGCCTCGGTGCGCATGGTGTTCCGCATCAAGGACTTCGATGAGAAGCGCGGCTTCCGCCGCTATTTCTGGAAGGCCGTGCCGCAGGTTGCGGCAGCCTGATGACGGTTCTGGTCACCGGCGCGGCGGGGTTCATCGGCTATCATACGGCCGAGGCCTTGCTGGCGCGCGGTGAGCAGGTTGTCGGCATCGACGATCTCAACGCCTATTACGATCCGAGTCTGAAACGGGCGCGGCTGGAGCGGCTGGCCGGCCGCAAGGGCTTCCGCTTCGTCGAGGGCGACATCGCAGAGGAGACGACGTTCGCCGGGATCGCTTGCGACCGCATCGTACACCTCGCGGCGCAGGCGGGCGTGCGCTACAGCCTGCAGAATCCGCGCGCCTATATCCGCGCCAATCTGATGGGCCATCTCAACGTGCTGGAGCTGGCGCGCGGGCTGGGCGCGGAGCTGAAGCACCTGGTCTATGCCTCGTCGAGTTCGGTTTATGGCGGCAACGACAAGGCGCCGTTCAGCGAGACGGACGCGGTGGAGAAGCCGGTCTCGCTCTATGCCGCGACGAAGCGGTCGGATGAGCTGATCTCCTATAGCTACAGCCATCTCTATGGCCTTGCGCAGACGGGCCTGCGCTTCTTCACGGTCTATGGGCCGTGGGGCAGGCCTGACATGGCCTATTGGCTGTTCACCGAAGCGTTGCTGTCGGGCAAGCCGATCGACGTGTTCGCGGGCGGCGTTCTCACCCGCGACTTCACCTATGTGGACGACATCGTCACGGGCATCCTGAAAGTGCTGGACGCGCCGCCGGAGCGGGGCGTCAACCGCATCTATAATATCGGAAACTCGAACCCGGTTTCAGTGAACGACTTCATCGCGGCGCTTGAGCGCATTACGGGCCGCACCGCCTTGCGGAACGAGTTGCCGATGCAGCCCGGCGATGTCCGCGCTACGCATGCCGATGCCTCGGCGCTGGAGCGCGATCACGGATTCAGGCCGTCGACGGGCCTGGAGGCCGGGCTGCAGCGTTTCGTGGACTGGTACCGGTCCTGGAACGGGCTCTAGCGGCTGCGCCCGAACGGATTGGCGACAAGGACGCCGAAGGGCAGGAAGCTGGCGGGCTGGCGTGTGGCGACCGTCAGGCCATGGTGCAGCGCTGTCGCGGCCACAAGCGCATCGGCGAAGCTGGTGGCGGGGCGGCCGGTGGTGAGCTTTGCCCAGATCCGGAAAACGCCGCCGTCCGCCGGCAGAACCGTGATCTCGCCGCACAGACCCTGAAGCCAGCGATCGAGTTCGTCGGCCTTCGCCGCATCGGTGCGGCGGGTGCGCTCGATGGCGGCCTTGATCTCGCCCACGGTGACGGCCGCGATCGCCACATCGTCCGGGGCGAGCGCGGATAGCCAGGCGACGGCGGCGGGCTGGGGTTTCGGCTTGCGGAACTCGGCCACCACGCCGGTATCGAGCAGGAACAGCATGGCTAGAAGCTCGGCGGCTTGCGCCAGTGATAGGCTTTGGGATCGGGCAGGGGCAGGGCGCCGACCCGCGCCTCGGGCGCGAGCAGCCAGTCGACGGCGTTGCGTTCCGGCGTCTTGCCGAGCAGCTTTTCATAGGCGGCGAGCGGGACAAGCACGGCCGTGCGCCGGCCGCGCCGGGTGATGTATTGCGCACCGCTTTCTTCCACGAGATCGACGAGTTCGCTGAACTTCGCCTTGGCCTCGGCCAAGGGCCAATCTCTGGCGGTATTGCCCATATGCGCCTCCGAAATGACTAGTCCGATGACTAGTCAATAGAGACTAATCTCGGTTTTCCGCCAATTCCAGCTTCGCGACGGTCGAATGCCGGCTTAGTCTGCGGGGACAAAATTCAGGACAGGGAGTGCGTCATGGCAACGGGCATTCGCGACAAAGTCGCCATTCTGGGCATGGGCTGCTCGAAATTCGGCGAACGCTGGGACGTCGGCGCGGAAGAGCTGATGGTCGAGGCCTATCTGGAGGCGCTGCAGGATTCGGGCATCGACAATTCGATGATCCAGGCCGCCTGGCACTCGACGCATATCGACGAGGTCGGCGTCGGCAAAGGCGGCACGCCTGCGTCGATCGCCCTGCGCCTGCCCAACGTGGCGGTGACGCGCGTGGAGAATTTCTGCGCCGGCGGCTCGGAAGCCTTTCGCGGCGCCGTCTATGGCGTCGCCTCCGGCGCCTATGACATCGCGCTCGCGGTGGGTGTCGAGAAGCTGAAGGACACGGGCTATGGCGGCCTGCCGACCGGCCAGCCGGGAACGCTGAACCCTCTGTGGATGGCGAACGGGTCAGCCCCGGGCAATTTCGCCCAGCTCGCCTCGGCCTACCGCACCAAGCACGGCGTCTCGAAGGAGGACCTGAAGCGCGCGATCGCCCATGTCTCGGTGAAGAGCCATGCGAACGGCGCAAAGAATCCCAAGGCGCACCTGCAGAAGCCGATCACCGAAGACATGTGCTTCAACGCGCCGATGATCGCCGAGCCGCTGGGTCTTTTCGACTGCTGCGGCGTGTCGGACGGCGCCGCGGCGGCGATCGTGACGACGCCGGAAATCGCGCGCAGCCTGGGCAAGAAGGATCTTGTGACCGTCAAGGCGCTGCAGCTTTCGGTCTCGAACGGCCTGGAAAGCCAGCACAATTCCTGGGACGGCTCCTACTTCCACACGGCCCGCATCGCCGCGCGCAAGGCCTATGAAGAGGCCGGCATCACCGATCCGCGCAACCAGATATCGATGATGGAGGTGCACGACTGCTTCTCGATCACCGAACTGGTGACGATGGAGGATCTGCACATCAGCCGTGAGGGCGAGGGCTGGAAGGACGTGCTGAACGGCTTCTACGACGCCGACGGCCAGGTTCCCTGCCAGATCGACGGCGGCCTGAAGTGCTTCGGCCATCCGATCGGCGCTTCGGGCCTGAGGATGCTCTACGAGATGTATCTCCAGCTTCAGGGCCGCGCCGGCGCGCGTCAGCTCGCCAAGCCGACCTTCGGCATGACCCACAATCTGGGCGGCGCGCCGTCGTCGAATGTCTGCTCGGTGGCGATCATCGGACAGATGGGCGCCTGACCGGAACTGTGAGCGACGCCGCTTGGCGGCGGCGTCCATTCAGCTACAACAAGGGGCCGGCGATCTGCCGGCCCCTTTTTCGCGAGATGCCATGATCGAGGTCCGCAACCTCGTCTACGAATACCCCACCAAGCGCGCCCTGGACGGGGTCAGTCTCACCATCGAGTCCGGCACCATCACGGCGCTCGTCGGCCCCAACGGGGCGGGCAAGACGACGCTGATGCGCTGTCTGGCCGCGCTGGAAATGCCCTATAGCGGGCAGGTTCTGATCGACGGGCTCGATACCCGCCTGGAGCCCCGCAAGATCCACGAGAACCTCAGCTTCCTGCCGGATTTTTTCGGTCTCTACGATTCCCTTTCGGTCCGCCGCTGCCTCAGCTTTGCGGCCCGCGCGCATGGACTGACGGGCAGGGCGGTCGAGATCGCGGTCGACAAGGCGGCCGAACGGGTGGGGCTGACCGAGCGCATGAAGCAGAAAGCGGCCGAGCTGTCGCGGGGTCTGCGCCAGCGCCTCGCCATCGGCCAGGCGATTGTCCATGAGCCCAAGGTCATCATGCTGGACGAGCCGGCGTCGGGCCTCGACCCCGACGCCCGGCGCAGTCTGTCGGCCTTGTTCCTTGAGCTGAAGGCGAGCGGGCTGACGCTCATCGTCTCGTCGCACATCCTCTCGGAGCTTGAGGATTATTCCGGCTCGATGATCATCATCCAGAACGGAAAGATGGTGGGCGGGCAGGCTGTGGCGCTCACCGAGAACCGGATTTCGTATTCGATCGAGCTGGCTGCGCCCTCCGAAGCGTTCGCCGCCTTCCTGCAGGGACTGCCGGGCGTGACCCGGACGGAGAGCCTTGGTTCCGCCAGCCAGGTGTGGCTGGAATCGCCGGCTCAGCGCGCGGACATCGTGCGGGCCATCGTTCAGGCGGGCTTTCCGCTGTGCGGCTTTTCCGAAACCAGGCGCACTTTGGAACAGACCTATCTTGAAGAAACGGGGAGGGCCGCGCGATGAACCCCGAACTGCTGCGCAATATGTGGGTGGAGCTCACCGAGCGGCGCGTGACGCTGATGGTGGTGATCGTCGCGTGCATCCTGCTGGTCGCGATCTCGCCGGGCGATTGGTCGTCGGCGGCCTTCACGGCAGAGCTGGTTTTCTACGCCGTGGTCGTCGTGTGGGGCACGCGATGCGCGGCCCAGTCGGTGGTCGAGGAAATCGGCAACAAGACCTGGGACGGGCAACGCCTTTCGGCGATCCGGCCCTGGACGATGGTCTGGGGCAAGCTGCTCGGGTCCACGATGCTGGCCTGGATCGGCGGCGCCATGTGTTTTGCGGTCGTTCTCTATGCCACCTACCGCGCGGGCGGCGGCGGGACCGTCGTCAATCAGGCGCTCTATTTTCTGACGATCGGCATCATCGCGCAGGCGGCGGCGCTGCTCGCCAGCCTGGTCGCGGTGCGCCGCCGCATGAGCCATTCGCGGTTCGATGTTTTCATTTACCAGCTGGCCGGGCTGGTGGCGGCAGGGATTGTCTGGCGCGTATGGCAGACGGCGGACCCATCTTCCGTGTTCCGGCGCATGACGGGCGGGATCGACGCCTTCGCGGTCAGCGAGGTGTGGTGGTGGGGCGGCTCGTATGACCCCGGCACCTTCTATGTCGCCTCGCTCGTGGCGTTCGTCTTCTGGACGCTGCTGGGCAATTACCGCGTCATGCGGCGCGAGCTGCAGGTCCAGAACGGCCCGGCGGTCTGGCTCATATTCCTCCTCTTCCTCGCGGCCTATGCGGGCGGGTTCGACTTCTGGCGCGGCTATATCCGTGAAAGCGGCTTCACAATCGGGTTGCGCGCCGTGCAGGCGGGCATGGCGATCATGCTGGTGACGTATGCGATGGCGCTGCTGGAGCCCAAGGAGATCGTCGCCTATCGCTGGCTGATCGAACGCTTCCGAACAGGGCAGATCGGCGCCCTGCTGTCGCGCTTCCCCGCCTGGGGCTACGCCTATCTGGCGCTGATCGGGCTGGGCGTGACGGCCATCTTCTGCCTGCCGTGGTCGATCGCGGAGCGCGCCAATATCTATGGCGGGCCGATGATCGTGCTAGCGGCGCTGGGCTTCGTTTTGCGCGATTGCGCCGTCTTCATGGCCATGGGGCTGGGGCAGGTCGGCAAGAGATCCGACATCGCAGCGCTCGCCATTCTGGCGCTGCTCTATGCCTTCATACCGGGCATGTTCGCCCATATCGAAGGGGCACGGGTGTTCTTCTACCCCTCCGAGTACGATCCTGCCTGGCTCAACCCGCTGCTGGCATGGTCTCAGGCGCTGGTCGGATGGTTCCTCATACTCCGTCGCCGCGATCTGCGCGTGCGACCGCAGATTTGAAGCCGGAATAGGACGGCTGGTCGATTGCGACCTTGTCGAGCGTGGTGCGCTTGAGGTGCTCGGCAAGGCCGGGCGTCTCAAGTGAGATGTCGCCAGACGCGATCCGGGCGGCGAGCGCGCGGTTGAGCTGATCCAGCGAGCCGTCGCGTCCCAGCAACGATCTGAGGCGGGTGAGTTCCTCGTCGGCTGCGGCCGGGCCGCCGGCGATTTCCCGCTCCGCGATGGCCAACGCGTTTGCCGCCACCCGGGCATGGAAAGCCGTGTGGCCGGTCAGCTGCGGGATCGCCCGGGTTTCGATGAATTCGCGAACGGCGGTCACGATCTCGGCGAGAGTCGGTTTGTCCATCATGGGGTCACCCGATCAGCAGGTTTACGAGGTCGATTTCGGTCTCCGACGAGCGGCGGCCGATGGCGGCGCGCTCGACCGAGCGGTCGAAGCCGGTGCGGAACATCTCGTACATGGACATGCACATGATGCCCCATTTGAGCGTCCCGAAGACTTCCCAGACCTTCACGTCTTCCGGCCGGAAGGCTTCGCCGCCGGCTGCGACATAGCCCTCGAGAAGGTCCTCGACGCTGCCGAGACCGCCGGCTGCGCGGCCGGAAACCCCGAAGCGCCACGAGTTGACGCAGAGCCAACCGAGGTCTTCGATCGGATCGCCAATGTGAGCCAGTTCCCAATCCAGAACAGCGTTCATCCCGAGTCCGGGGTGAACCATGATATTGCCGTTCCTGAAATCACCATGCACCAGAACGAGTTGTGAGCGTTCTTTAAGATTGTCTTTGAGCCACTTGAAGGCGAGCTCGAAGACCGGCTTAGGCTGGTCGTAGGACTGATAGCGCTCGTAGTACTGTCGCAGCTGACCCTGGCCATCCAGGCGGGGCAGGTGCGGCAGCCCCTCCAAGGGGGTGGCGTGAATTCGGGCCATGGCCTCCCCGCACTGGGCGGCGAGGCGAGGACGCACGGCGTCGAACTCTGCGTCGCGCAGGATCTTGCGGGCCAGAGTCTCGCCCTCAATCCGCGCCATGACATAGCCAACACCCGCGCCGTCTTCCGGCTTGAGCACGTAGACGACTGCCGGCGCGGCAACGCCAGCCGCCCGCGCGGCTTCGATGACCGCCGCTTCGGTCGGTAGGCCGATGGCAGCGCCGACTCCACCAGCCGTCGCGGCACCGCCCGGCGTGCGCCTGAGGATGAATTTCCGGGCGCCGCCGGATTTCGTGACCAGCGTGAACGCCCAAGTCTCCTGACTCGCCCCGCCCGACAGGCGTGCGAGGTCTCCCATCGACTGGACGTCGCCCAGTTCTCTTGCCAGCGCTGCGTGCAGCGCCTCCCTGAAGTCTGGCTGTTCCGCCATTGTTTCCGCCCGTTGTTGTCTTAACCCGAACGGAGATAGCGCACCGCTTCGTCGCGTTCAAAGAGGTAGAGCAGGGCACGCAAGGCGGCGCCGCGCGGGGTGGCCAGTTCGGCGTCGCGGGCGATCGTCAGGTTGGCGTCGTCGCGTGCGGCGGCAAGAAGGTCGCTGTCGCGGAAGAGGTCGGCGAAGTGAAGATCGGGTGTTCCGGCCTGCCGGGTCCCCAGCACTTCGCCGGCGCCGCGCAGGCGCAGGTCTTCCTCCGCGATGACAAACCCGTCTTCGGTCTCCCGCATGATCCGGAGGCGCGACGTCGCCGTCTCACCTGGCCTGGGATCGTCCTGGTACAACAGGAGGCAGGTGCTGGGCCGCGCGCCACGGCCGACCCGGCCCCGGAGCTGGTGAAGCTGGGCCAGACCGAAACGCTCGGCATGCTCGATGATCATGACGGTCGCCTCCGGCACATCCACGCCCACCTCGATCACGGTGGTCGCGACCAGAATGGAAGCGGCGCCGGAGCGGAAGCGCTCCATCGCGGCGTCCTTGGCTGTGGCCTTCATCTGTCCGTGGGCGAGGGCGACTCGGCCTTCGAAGCGACGTTCAAGTTCGGCATAGCGGCTTTCGACGGCGGTGAGGTCGAGCTTTTCGTTCTGTTCGACCAACGGGCAGACCCAGTAGACGCGGTCGCCGGCACCGATCGCGCGGGCGACCGCGATCTCGACATCCTCAAGCCGCGACAACGGGATCGCGCGGGTGGTGATCGGGCGGCGGCCGGGCGGCTTTTCGTCGAGCTTGGAGACGTCCATATCGCCGTAAAGCGTCATGGACAGCGTGCGCGGAATGGGCGTGGCGGTCATCACCAGCACATGAGCCGGGCGGCCGCCCTTGGCGGAGAGGCTGAGGCGCTGCGACACGCCGAATTTGTGCTGTTCGTCGACGATGGCAAGGGAAAGGTCGGCGAAGGCGACGTCGTCGGTGAAGAGGGCGTGGGTGCCGATGAGAATATGAAGATCGCCGGCAGCGAGATCGGCGAGGATTTTTTCCCGGGTTTTCCCCTTCTCGCGGCCGGTGAGAAGCGCGGCGCGGATGCCGATTTTCTCGGCCAGCGGGCCGATGGTCGCCATGTGCTGGCGGGCGAGGATTTCGGTGGGGGCCATGAGCGCGGCCTGCGTGCCGGCTTCCACGGCGATCAGCATGGCGAGGAGTGCCACCAGGGTCTTGCCCGCGCCGACATCGCCCTGAAGCAGGCGTTGCATCCGCTCGCCGCTGGCGAGATCGGCCTCGATCTCGGCGACCGAACGGGTCTGGGCGGCGGTCGGCTGGTAGGGCAGCGCCGCCAGGAGGCGGCGGCGGAGCGTGCCATCGCCCGCGATCCGGCGGCCGGCGGCCTTTTTCATGCGCTGGCGGATCAGCATGAGAGCGAGCTGGTTGGCCAGAACCTCGTCATAGGCAAGCCGGCGCCGGGCGGTTTCGAGCGCCGCTTCGTCGACTTCGGCCGGGGCGTGAATGGCGGTGAGAGCCTCGCCCCAGCCGGGCCAGCCTTGTCTGGCGCGCCAGGCGACGTCCTGCCATTCGGGCATTTCGGGCAGCAGGGCGAGCGCGCCGCGCATCGCCTTGGCGACGGCCTTGTTGGTGAGGCCTTCCGTCAGCGGATAGACGGGCTCGATCTCGGGGATCTGGTCGGCCTGATCGGGGGCGACCACATAGTCGGGGTGAGCCATCTGGAGACGGCCCTCGTGCCGCTCGATGCGGCCGGAGAGGATGCGGCGGGCCCCTTCGGGGAGGCTGCGGGCGAGATAGTCCTGCGCGCCGCCGAAAAAGATGAGTTCCAGGACGCTGGCTTCGTCGCCGCACAGCACGCGGTAGGGCGCTTTGGGACGTGCCGGTTTGATGTGGCTGAGGACGTTGACCTCGACCGTGCCGATCGTCCCTTCCGGCACGGCGGCGATGGACGGCCGCAGGCGGCGGTCGACATAACCGTTGGGCCTCAGCCAGAGAAGGTCGATGACCCGCTCGCCGGCAATGCGCGCGAACTTCTCGACGCTGCGCGGGCCGACGCCGGGCAGCGTGCGCACGGGCGCAAAGAGCGGGAACAGGATCTCGGGGCGCATCGGGGCGAGTTTAGGGTTCCAGCGCGGCTTGTGACAGGGGCGGATGTGCCGGCCGGGTGGGCCATGACATTGGCGGGCGGACGCCCTATATGGGCGCCCCCATGCCCGACATCATCCGCCTCAAGCGCATCAGCTATCGCGCGCATCATCGCGGCTTCAAGGAAGCCGACCTGCTGCTCGGCGCGTTCGCCGATGCGCATCTCGCCGAGTTGAGCGAGGCCGAAATCGCCGATTTCGAGACGCTGCTGCAGGAGCAGGACCAGGACATCTATGACTGGGTGCTGGGGCGCGCGGCGACGCCGCCGGAATTCGAGACGCCGGTGATGGCGCGGCTGAAGGCGTTCGAGTTTTTCCCGCGCGCAAGCTGGACCTGACGCCCGGCGATGCTGATCCAGAATCTCATTTCGCTGAAGGGCCGCGTCAAACTGGGCGGCGCGCCGGAAGGCTATGATGCCCGTCTGGCGGCCGAGATGGCGGCCGCCCGGAAGGGTCCGGTCGTGCATATTGCACGTGACGAAACGCGCGCGACGGCGTTCGAGGCCGCGCTGGCGTTTTTCGCGCCCGACCTGCCGAAATTGAGTTTTCCGGCTTGGGATTGCCTGCCCTACGACCGGCTGGGCCCGCGCAACGATATTCTGGCGCGGCGGATCGCCGTGCTGTCGGCGCTGGCCGACCGCAAGAGCGGGCCGATCGTGCTGGTCACCACCGTGAACGCGGTGCTGCAGCGCGTGCCGCCGCGCGCCTGGATGCAGGACTCGCGCCTTGAGCTGAAGACCGATGCGCATATCGGGATCGAGGCGCTGACCGGCTGGCTGGCGAAGCAGGGCTATACCCAGGCGGGTTCGGTGGTGGAGGCGGGCGACTTCGCCGTGCGGGGCGGGATCGTCGATCTGTTCGCGCCGGGGCTGCCGGAGCCGGTTCGGGTCGATTTCTTCGGCGATCAGATCGAGGCGCTGAGGAGCTTCGACCCCGAGAGCCAGAAGTCGACCGGAAGGCTGGCCGGGCTGACATTGCTGCCGGTGAGCGAGGCGGGGCTGGACCCCGACTCCGTCAGCCGCTTCCGGTCGGGCTACATCACGGCTTTTGGGGCGCAGACCAGCGCCGATCCGCTTTACGAAAGCGTGAGCGCCCGGCGGCGCTATCAGGGAATGGAGCACTGGCTGCCGCTGTTCCACGAGCGGATGGAGACGCTGCTCGATTACCTGCCCGAAGCGATGGTCATGCTGGATTCGCAGGCCGAGGAGTCGATCGGGGCGCGGCTGGACCAGATCGCGGAGTTCTATGAAGCCCGCGTTGCGGCGCGCGATCTGGCGGCCAAATCGCCCGGTCTGCAGGTGGCCGACTACAAGCCGCTGGCGCCGGAGCGGCTGTTCCTGACCCGCGACGGCTGGGACGAGGAGCTTTCGGCCCGGACGGCATTCGCCCTGTCGCCCTTCGATGTGGCGGACGGCATCGATGCGGGGGGGCGCCCCGGGCGCGACTTCGCCCCGGAGCGAACGCAGTCGGAAGGCACGGTGTTCGACGCGGCCGTCTCGCATGTCAGGGCGTTGACGGCTGCAGGAACGCGTGTGGTCCTCGCGGGCTGGACCGAGGGCTCGGCCGACCGTCTGGCCGGGGTGCTGGCCGATCATGGCCTGGAGGGCTTGTCGCGCGTTGAGAATGCGCACGCGGCGGAAACGGCGCCCGGTAAGGCCAGCTATGCCGTGATGCCGCTGGAGCGGGGTTTCGAGGCGCGGGGCCTCGCCCTGATCAGCGAGCAGGACATTCTGGGCGACCGCCTGGTGCGCACCGGGCGCAAGCAGAAGAAGGCCGCCAACTTCCTCGCCGAAGCTGCGACGCTGTCGGTCGGCGACCTCGTGGTGCATGTCGATCACGGTATCGGGCGCTATCTAGGCCTGAAGACCATCGAGGCGCTGGGCGCGCCGCATGACTGCCTGGAACTGCAATATGACGGCGGGAAGCTGTTCCTGCCGGTCGAGAATATCGAGCTGCTGTCGCGTTACGGTTCCGACGGCGAAAGCGTGCAGCTGGACCGGCTGGGCGGGGCCGGATGGCAGAGCCGGAAGGCCAAGCTCAAGAACCGCATTCGCGAGATCGCCAGCGACCTGATCCGCATCGCGGCCGAACGCGCGATGAAGAAGGCCGCCGTGCTGGATGCGCCGCACGGGCTCTATGACGAGTTCGCCGCGCGCTTCCCGTTCGAGGAGACCGAAGACCAGGCCAAGGCCATCGCGGATACGCTGGAGGATTTCGGCAAGGGACAGCCGATGGACCGCCTGGTCTGCGGCGACGTTGGGTTCGGCAAGACCGAGGTGGCGCTGCGCGCGGCCTTCATCGCGGCGATGTCGGGCAAGCAGGTGGCCGTCGTCGTGCCGACGACGCTGCTGGCGCGGCAGCACTATAAGACGTTCTCGACGCGCTTCGCCGGCTGGCCGATCCAGGTGCGGCAGCTCTCGCGGCTGGTCAGCGCGGCGGAGGCGTCCGAGACGCGCAAGGGGCTGGCGGCAGGTTCGGTGGACATCGTGGTCGGCACGCATGCGGTGCTGGCCAAGTCGATGCAGTTCAAGGATCTGGGTCTGCTGATCATCGACGAGGAGCAGCATTTCGGCGTGGTCCACAAGGAGCGCCTGAAGCAGCTCAAGGCGGACATCCACGTGCTGACCCTGACCGCGACGCCGATCCCGCGTACGCTGCAACTGGCGCTATCGGGCGTTCGGGATCTGTCGCTGATCGCTTCGCCGCCTGTCGACCGTCTGGCCGTGCGGACCTATGTCGGGCCGCTGGACCCGGTGACAGTGCGCGAGGCGCTGTTGCGCGAGCACTATCGCGGCGGTCAGAGCTTCTATGTGGTGCCGCGCATTTCGGACCTCGCCGAGACCGAAGCCTTCCTGCGCGAGACCGTGCCGGAGGTGCGGGTCGTGACGGCGCACGGACAGATGGCGCCGGGCGTTCTGGACGATGTGATGAACGCCTTTTACGACCGCAAGTTCGAGGTGCTGCTGTCGACCACGATCGTCGAAAGCGGGCTGGATATTCCGACCGCCAATACGATGATCGTGCACCGTGCCGACATGTTCGGACTGGCGCAGCTTTATCAGCTGCGCGGCCGGATCGGGCGCTCCAAGGTGCGCGCCTATGCGTATCTGACGACGCCGGCGGGGCGTCTGCTGACGCCGGGGGCGGAGCGGCGGCTGCGGGTGCTGCAGTCGCTGGATGCGCTGGGCGCCGGGTTCACGCTGGCCAGCCACGATCTCGATATCCGCGGCGCGGGCAATCTGCTGGGCGACGAGCAGTCGGGTCATATCCGCGAGGTCGGCATGGAGCTGTACCAGGAGATGCTGGAGGAAGCCGTCGCGGCGCTGCGTTCGGGCCGCGGCGACGAGGCCGACGACGGCGAGTGGTCGCCTCAGATCAATCTGGGCGCGTCGGTGCTGATCCCCGAAGGCTATGTGCCGGATCTCGATGTGCGCATGTCGCTGTACCGTCGTCTCGCCTCGCTGGAGGCGCAGAGCGAGATCGACGGGTTCGCGGCCGAGCTGATCGACCGCTTCGGCAAATTGCCGGGCGAGGTGGACCAGCTGCTTCAGATCGTGGCGATCAAGCGGTTGTGCCGCCTCGCGGGCGTCGAAAAGATCGACGCCGGGCCGAAGGGCGCGATCATCAGTTTCCGCAACAATATCTTCGCCAACCCTGCCGGGTTGATGAAGATGATCGGCGACAACCCCAAGACGTTCAAAGTGCGCCCCGACCAGAAGGTCGTGATCACGCGCGAGTGGACGGGGGTGGAGGACCGCCTGAAGGGCGCGACGATCACGCTGAAGCGGCTGGCGGAGCTGGCGGCGGCTTAACCTGCCGCAGCCTGCTTCTCACGGACCTTGTCGAAGACGCGCAGCAGCACATCGGTGTCCTGCGCGCCGACGAGCACGTACTTGCCTTCGAGCACGAAGGCGGGGACGCCCTGAACGCCCATCTGGCCGGCGAGGCCGGCTTCACGCAGAACGAGCTCGCGATCGGCCTCCGAGGCGAGGAGTTCTTCCACCAGCTCGGCGTCCATGCCGCAATCGGCAGCCACAGAGGTGAGGACGGCCGCGTCGCCGATGTCGCGACCCTGTTCGAAATAGGCCTTGAACAGCGCTTCGACGACAGCGTCCTGCACGCCGACGCTGGAGGCCCAGCGGATGAGGCGGTGGCTGTCGATGGTGTTGGGGCGCTTTTCCGCCTTGTCGAACGCGAAGGCGATGCCGAGTTCGGCGCCATAGGTGACGAGCGTTTCGCTCATGCCCTTGACGCGTTCGCCGTCGCCGAACTTTGCCCGGAAATAGGCGCGGCGCTCGACGCCTTCGCGCGGCACGTTGGGATCGAGCTGATAGGGGCGCCAGTTGACCTGGATGCCCAGATCCGGCCGCTGGGCGACGGCGGCGTCGAGCCGGCGCTTACCGATGAAGCACCAGGGGCATACGGTATCGGAGATGACGTCGATCTGCATGGCGTCAATCTAGAGCGGGAAGGGGCGGTGCGCCATCCGCCTTGCCGGGGAAAGGCGATAGCCTTAACGGTGCGGGCGCAAAAATGTCGAAAAGGGAGCGCCATGACCGAACTGCCCACTTTCCGCCTGGACGGCAAAGTCGCGCTGGTGACAGGCGCCTCGAGCGGGCTGGGCGTGCGCTTCGCCAACGTGCTGGCGAAGTCGGGCGCGTCGGTCGTGCTCGCGGCGCGGCGGACGGACAAGCTGCGCGAGGTGGAGAAGGCGATCGAAGGCGAGGGCGGGAAGGCCATCTCGGTGGCGCTGGATGTCACCAATTCCCGATCGGTCACGGACGCCTTCCAGGCTGCCGAGGGGGCCCTGGGGCCGGTGGATATCGTGGTCAACAATGCCGGCATGGGCCAGAGCAACCGCGCCATCGACATTCCGGAGACGGAATACGAGACCGTCATGGACACCAACACCAAGGGCGCGTTCCTGGTGGCGCAGGAAGCCGGACGGCGGATGATCGCGCGCGGCAAGGGCGGCAGGATCGTCAACATCGCCTCGGTGGCCGCGTTCGAAGTGCTGCCGGGCGGCGCGGTCTACAACATGTCGAAGGCTGCGGTCGCGATGATGACCCGGGCGATGGCGCGCGAATGGGCGCGCTATGACGTGAACGTCACGGCGATCTGCCCCGGCTTCATCCTGACCGACATCAATCGCGAGCTCTTCGAGACGGACTACGGCAAGAAGCAGATCCAGTCCTATCCGCGGCGTCGTCTGCCTGTGGAAGCGGATCTGGACGGGGCACTGCTGCTCTTGTGTTCGGATGCCAGCCGCGCGATCACCGGGACGACGCTGACCGTCGATGACGGGCAGTATATCTGACGCGTGCGCCGGGACTCCCGACCCTATTGGCTGAAGCGGTGGATGGGCCGGCGATCGGATCGCTGGGCCAGGCGCTGGCTTCATCCGCAATTCGACGCGATCGGCGACGGCTGCGCGTTCATCAATCCGCGTCAGGTCGAAATCATCGGCCCGAATGTTCGCGTCGGCGCCAACGCGCATATCAACGCCGAGCCGACACGGCCTACGCGCCTGTGCGTCTGGTTCGCCGGCGAGCGGGTCGGGTCGATCACGCTGGGCGACAATGTGCTGGTGAGCCCGGGTGTGCGGATCATTTCGTCCTTCGCGATCACGATCGGCTCGAATGCGATGCTGGCGAGCGATGTGTATATTTCCGATAGCGACTGGCACGGGATCTATGACCGGACCAGCGAGGCCGGGCAGGCCGCGCCGGTTTCGATCGGCGAGAATGCCTGGATCGGATTCGGGGCGATCATCTGCAAGGGCGTGACGATCGGGGAGAACTCGATCATCGGCGCGGGCAGCGTGGTGACCAAGGACATTCCGGCGAACGTGATCGCGGCGGGCAATCCGTGCCGGGTGGTGCGCCAGCTCGACCCCGCTCAACCCATGCGGACGCGCGCGGATTTCTTCGCCGACACGGCGGCGCTGGCGGCGCTCGACCGGCTGGACCGCGCGATCCTCAAGCCGAACTCGCTGCTGGGCCATTGGCGCGCCAAATGGTTCCCGGGGGCGAAGGACTAACCGGGCAGACCCTGAAGGCCGGGAAAGGCTTCGAGATGGTCGTCCCAATTGGCGCGGTCGGCGAGGCAGATATGGGCGGTCGGCGCGATCTCGACCGGGCTGTCGAGGCTGCCTGCGGGGACGACCATGAGACGGCCCTCGAACTGAACCGATGGCAGGGCCGAGCCGCATTCGGCGCAGAAGCTGCGTTCGTGCAGCGTGTCCGGCAGGCGAAAGGTCTTGATGCTGTCCTCACCCGACAGCCAGGCGATGGTTGTGCGGGACGAGAACAGATTGGCGGCGTGCGCAGAGCCGGTGTCCTTGCGGCAGCGCGAGCAATGGCACAGGAAGAAACTCTCGAACGCACCCGAGACTTCGAATTTGACGCGGCCGCACAGGCAGCCGCCATGGGATTTCGTCTGCATCAGTAAGCCGGGCAGGGCGCGATGACGGCGGTCATCTCGTTGGTCTGCGAGACGACACGGACGCGCGAGGCCTCGTTGGGCCAGGCGTCGTCGTGATGCACGGTGAATTGCTGAAGCGTGCGGCTGTCGCCGTTGCGCGGAGGCTGAGCGATGATCTCGTAGGTCAGAAGCCCGTTCTTGTTATCCACGCGGTTCAATCGCGCATCCGACCAGCCGCCGGTGTTGGCGCTGGCCGTGACCTGCAGCACCAGAAGGCCTTTCTCGCACCAGGCATAAAGGCGGTCGACCGTCATCAGCCGCTGGCCGCCCGGGCGCACGCTGGTGGCGTAGGCAGGCTTGGCCGTGGGGACCGGCACTTCGACATAGGTGACGGTTTCGGTGGTGCAGGCCGAAAGGAACAAGGCGGCGGTGAAGGCGAGGCCGTGGCGCACGTGTCAGTTTCCTTTCGGGCATCCGCTAGCGGGCGCGGTCATCTGATTGCTTTCGGCGAGAATGCGCACAGCGGTGACTCCCGCAGACTGGGCGTCCTCGTGTTTGATCATGGATATCTGCGCCATCATGCTTGCCGCAGGGCCTTTGGGGCCGAGCGCGACGACCTCGTATGTGACGGTGCCCGGATCATTGCCAAGGCGGCGAAGCGAGGGCTGGGTCCAGCCGCCGCTGTTGGTGGTTGCGCTGGCCTGAATGGTCAGCACGCCGCCCTGGCAGGCGGCGGTGACGCTGTCGACCGAAAAGACGCGCCGCGGGGTGGCCGGGCCGTTGGGTTCAGGGGTTGGGCGCTCCACAGCGGCGGGCTCCTGTTCGGCCGGAATGGCCTGCGAACCGCAGGCGGAAACGAGAAGTGCCGTCGCCAGAATGGCTTGACGCATAGGGAACCCCGACGATTTGCGGCCCGGCGTCTGCGCCGCTACACAAATCACTATCGCAATTTGAACCAGACAAGAACCGGAGGAAACACATGAGCGGTCCCCTGAGCGGCGTGAAGATCGTCGAATTCGCAGGCATCGGGCCCGGGCCCTTCTGCGGCATGTTGTTCGCGGACATGGGTGCGGACGTGGTGCGCATCGACCGGAAAGGTGCGCGCGGCGGCTCGAAATTCGACATCTCGTCGCGCGGCAAGCGTTCGGTGGCGTTCGATCTGAAGAACCCGGCGGCGGTAGATGCGGTGCTGAAGCTGCTGGACGGCGCGGATGCGCTGATCGAGGGCTTCCGGCCAGGCGTCATGGAACGGCTGGGTCTGGGGCCGGATGTCGTGCTGAAGCGCAATGCGAAGCTGGTCTATGGCCGCATGACCGGGTGGGGGCAGACCGGCACACTGGCGCACGCCGCCGGCCATGATCTCAACTATATCTCGATCACCGGCGCGGTCGGCTCGATGGGAAGGCAGGGCGAGAAGCCGCCGATCCCGCTGAACCTGGTCGGCGATTTCGGCGGCGGCGCGCTCTATCTCGCCATGGGCGTGTGCGCGGCTCTGGTGGAGGCCGGCAGGTCGGGCAAGGGGCAGGTGATCGACGTCGCGATGAGCGATGGCGCGGCATCGCTGATGACGATGTTCTATGGCTTCCGCGCGTCGGGCATGTGGAGCGACAAGCGCTATGACAACATGCTGGATGGCGGCGCCCACTTCTACGACACGTACGAAACCAGCGACGGCAAGTATGTCGGGATCGGTTCGATCGAGCCGCAGTTCTACGCGCTGCTGCGCGAGAAGGCCGGGCTGACGGACCCGGAATTCGATCATCAGCACGACAAGTCGAAGTGGCCCTCGCTCAAGGCCAAGCTCGCGGCCGTCATCAAGACGAAGACGCGCGACGAGTGGGACGCGATCATGCTGGGCACCGACATCTGCTATGCGCCCATCCTGACGCTGGACGAGGCGCCGAAGCATCCGCACAACGTGGCGCGCGAAACCTTCCTGACGATTGACGGCGTGGTGCAGCAGGCGCCCGCGCCGCGTTTCAGCCGCACGGTCTCCAAGGTCGGCGGTCCCGCCCCCGAGATCGGCGCGGACAATGACGCGGCCCTGAAGGACTGGGGCTTCGATGCTGCGGCGGTCGAAGCGCTGAAGGCGAATGGCGCGATCTGAGGTGAGCGCGCTTCCTGGAACGACGGGCCGGCGGCGCATCTATCTGATGCGCCACGGCCATGTCGACTATCTGCACCGGCGGGTGACCGAGAGCGGCGACACGTCGATCGTGCCGCTCACGGCGCTGGGACGGGAGCAGGCGACAGCTTCCGGCAAGGCGCTGGCGCATGTCGCCTTCGACGTGGTGATGTCGTCGGGCTATCCCCGCACGCGCGAGACGATGGAGCGCGTTCTGGCCGAAAACGCGCATCGCGTGCCGCCCGCCGATACCGAGCCTGGCATGGTGGAAGTGCACGGTGGGCGTATCACGGGCGTGTCGTCGCGGCGCGAAATGGCGGCGGCCATGGCGTTCCAGTATGACGCCGCGGCCGAGCCGGGGGCGCGGCTCTTTGAGGGCGGCGAGGTGTTCGCCGATGCGATCGCGCGCGCTTCGGATGCGATCCAGAGGCTGCTGGCCCGCCCGAACTGGCACACCGCTCTGTTGGTCGCGCATGAGGGGATCAATCGCCTCGTGCTGGGCTGGATGACCGGGAACGGCCTGGCGGCTGTGCAGGCGTTCGAGCAGGATCTGGCGTGCATCAACGTGCTGGATTTCGATCTGGTGCCGGCGGAGCGCGGGCAGGGCGTCGAGATCGCCCGCCGGATCATCAAGGCCGTGAACCTGACGCCCTATAATTACGTCAAGCACGGCATGAACCTGACGAGCCTTGAATTCATCTTCGAACGCTACGAAGAACGGCCGGACGAGTGATCACATACTGAACTGGCGGCCGGGGAGGATGATGCCCTCCGGCCCCAGGCGGCCGCGATAGCAGCGGTGCAGGCCGCCGCACTCGGCGTAGTACATCGCGACGCGGTTGCCGTCCTTGTGGTGCACCTCGAAGCAGACCGGCACGCCATAACCGACATCTTCGATCTTCTGGCAGAGCAGGTCGCCCTGGATCGTCCA
>JAKOQZ010000022.1 GCA_029778105.1 Pseudomonadota bacterium
AGAAACACGGATCATAACGCTGGTGAGCAGACAAATTAGACTGTAAGTGGTCTAGTTAGCATGTCTGCCATTTTTCCTGCTTGATCATCCGAAATCAGGTAAGCACGGGTGTCATCCTCTCCAAGAACGCCCTCAATAACGATAATTCGCTCTCCGGGTCTATCGCCCTGATAAACACCAAACGTCTTCATTGCAGTTACATGTGCGGTAATCTTTCGCGGCTCACTCATTTTATTCCCCTCTAAAGAATTTGACCCACAACCCACAAAACACCCGCCCCAATTACAGTGATCGCAACCCCAATCACTACCAACCCCACTGGCTTTGTGTGCCAGTCTTGGGTGCTCTTGGGGGAATCCTCCTGAGCCTGTGGCTGGGTCTGATCCCCTAACCAAAGCCGCACAAACGGCTCTTTCCTTTGGCTGAAATCACCATTGGCGAGCTTCACCCTGACTTGAGCAATCCCGTAGGACTCAAGGTTGCGGTAAAGCTTCTGGATTTGGGTGGGCGTCATTTGGTCTGTCGATTCCGTGGGTATCGCGACCAAGGAATGACAAAGGGCGATGCGGTGCAACGCACTGCATAGAGCTAACCACAGGTTTTATGTTGCCTGTTTGTTCTCAATCACGGGAAAAGCCGCAAATCCGCCATTGGGTATGGGAAGTATAACAACGGGAATTATGTCCGGTATCAGGTGAGGCGGGTGATTGGCCCCCTCCGCCCCTTCGGGGCACCTCCCCCGTGAACGGGGGAGGATCAATTCAGGAGATTGGAAGAGATGTTCGAACGCTTCTTTCGGAGGCGGGCTTTGCGCGTGCCTGAAGTGAAGGCGAGTGCGGCGGGGCCGGTGATCGCGTTGCAGGTGGCCGGGCGGCCGCGCTGGACGCCTCGTGATTACGGCGCGTTCGCCCGCGAGGGGTTTCAGAAGAACCCGGTGGTGCATCGCGCGGTGCGGATGATCGCGGAGGGTGCGGCGGGCGTGCCGTTCCTGGCGTTCGACGGCGACACGGAGGCGGCGGATCATCCGCTGATCGGCCTGCTGCAGCGCCCCAACGCGATGCAGACCGGCGCGGAGCTGATGGAGGCGGCCTATGCCGGCCTGCTGATCGCCGGCAACGCCTATATCGAGGCGGTGCGCGATGCCGACGGCGTGGTGCGCGAGCTGTATGGGCTGCGCGCCGACCGGGTGAAGGTGATGCCCGGCGCGGATGGGTGGCCGGAAGCCTATCTCTATGCGGCGGGCGGGCGCGAGGTGCGCCTTGGCCGCAGCGACGTGATGCATCTGAAGCTGTTCCACCCGAGCGACGATCACTATGGCCTGTCGCCTCTGGAGGCGGCGGCGGAGGCGGTGGATCTGCACAACCAGATGGCCGCCTGGAACAAGGCGCTGCTGGACAATGCGGCGCGGCCGAGCGGGGCGCTGGTGTATCGCGGCGGCGACGGCGTCTTAAGCGACGATCAGTTCGCGCGGCTGAAGGACGAGCTGGACAATCAGCGCAGCGGGCCGCGCGGGGCGGGGCGTCCGCTGGTGCTGGAGGGCGGGCTGGACTGGACGCCGATGAGCCTGACCCCGCACGAGATGGATTTCGACGCCGGCCGCAATGCCGCGGCGCGCGACATCGCGATGGCGTTCGGCGTGCCGCCGATGCTGCTGGGCGTGCCGGGCGATGCGACCTACGCGAATTACGAGGCGGCGACGCTGGCCTTCTGGCGCGGGACGGTGCTGCCGCTGGTGCGGCGCATGGCGGCGTCGCTGACGGCGTTCGTGGGCCATGAGTTCGGCGAGGGGCTGCGGCTGGAGGGCGATGCGGATGCGATCCCCGCGCTGGCGCCGGAGCGCGCCATGCTGTGGGCGCGTCTGGATGCGGCGGGGTTCCTGACGACCGACGAGAAGCGCATCGCGGCCGGGTATGGGGTTTGAGGACATGGAGACGTTGAGACTGGAGCGGAAGGTGCCGCTGGCGCTGGTCGCGACATTGGTGGCGCAGACCGGCGCGGCGCTGATGTGGGCCGGGGCGGCCGAGCAGCGGCTGGCGCAGGTGGAGAGCCGCGTGGAGGCGGCATCCGGCGGGCCGGAGCGCCTGGCGCGGGTGGAGGAGCAGGTGGCCGCCGTGCGCGAGCAGCTCAAACGCATGGAGGTGAAGCTCGATGCGCTCAAAGGCGGCTAGTGCGGAGGTGATCCGCTTCACCCGGCGCGGGAGCGAGCGGGGCGGCGGCGCGGCGCTGATGGAAGCGCGCGCGGACGGGCGGTTCGAGGGCTATGCCTCCCTCTTCGGCGTGCGCGATGCGGGCGGCGACACCGTGATGCGCGGGGCGTTCGCCAAGTCCTTGAGGGCGCGGCGGGCGGGGGGCGTGAAGATGCTCTACCAGCACCAGGCGGCGGAGCCCCTGGGCGTGTGGAGCGAGATCTATGAGGACGGGGCGGGGCTGTTCGTCCGTGGGCGGATTATCACCGATGTGAGCCGCGGGCGCGAGGTGCTGAGCCTGATGCGGGAGGGCGCGCTGGACGGGCTGAGCATCGGATTCAAGACGGTGCGCGCGGCCAGGGCGGCGGGTGGCCGGCAGATCCTGGAGGCGGATCTGTGGGAGGTGTCGGTGGTGACGTTCCCGATGCTGAGCGGGGCGCGGGTGCGGCGGGTGGGTTAGTGCCGCGTGGCGCCGGCGGTGGTGTCGGGGATCGGCGGTGAGAAGGGCGCGGTGCGGAAATCGATCGCGCCGGTGTCTTCGTTCATCGTGAAGGCTTCGATCATCGCGAGATGGCCGAAGCGCGCGAAGACGAGGCAGTGGAGGCGCACCCCGCCGGCGAGGGTGACGAGGACGTCGGAGAGGAATTTCGGCGGCGCGAATTTGGGACTGCCGGGATCGATCTCGATGTCTGTGTAGAAGCCGCTGCCGGTGTTTTCGCGGGCGTTGATGGTGGCGGTGGCGATTTGCGCCCGCAGCACGCGCGCGTGTTCGGGATGCTGGTCGCAGGCCGCCTGCAGGATCGCGGTTTCGAGAGGCGTGAACGCGGTCATGGCTGAGGGATAGCTGCGCCGGGCGGTTGGTTCAAATGCGTGAGCCTCGTTCTGCCGGTCCCCCTTCCGGGCTGTCGCCCACCTTCCCCCGTCGGGGGAAGGCCCAAGACGGGAAACACCTGCGTGATGTGGGGCGTGAGCGCCTTCCCCTGACAGGGGAAGGTGGCCGAAGGCCGGAAGGGGCCTGAGGCGTTGGCTGCGGTGCGGGAACCGCAGCGGTAGTTTTCAAGGGAGAAGCGAATGAGTGAGTTTGGTTCGGGGCCGATGGCTCCGGAGGTGAAGGCGTATGGGCGTGAGGCCGATGCGATGATGGTGGCGTTCGAGGCGTTCAAGGAGGCCAACGACGCAAGGCTGGAGGAGATCGAGGCGAAGCTGAGCGCCGATGTGGTGAGCGAGGAGAAGGTCGACCGCATCAATGCGGCCTTGAGCGAGCAGAAGGCGGCGCTGGACCGGCTGGCGGTGGAGATGCGCCGTCCGCATGGGGGTGGCGGCGCGGCGCGGGCGCGCGGCGATGACGAGCGGCGCGCGGCGCTGGCGGCCTATGTGCGCAAGGGCGATGCGAGCGCGCTGGAGCTGAAGGAGGATAAGCTGTCGCGCGGGACCGACAGCGAGGGCGGCTATCTGGTGCCGGAAGAGACCGAGCGGCGCATCGATACGCTGCTGGCCGAAGCCTCGCCCATTCGCGCGATTGCGACGGTGCGGCAGATCGCGGGGCAGAGCTTTCGTCTGCCGGTGAGCCGCAACGGCTTCGCCAGCGGCTGGGCGGCGGAGACGGGCGCGCGGGCGCAGACCGATACGGCGGACCTCAGCCTCGTCGAGTTTCCGGCGATGGAGCTGTATGCCATGCCGGCGGCGACGCAGAGCCTGCTGGACGATGCGCTGGTGGATGTCGAGAGCTGGGTGGCGGAGGAGGTGCAGCATGCCTTCGCGGCGCAGGAGGGCGCGGCGTTCGTGAACGGCGACGGCACCAACAAGCCGCGCGGCTTCCTGAACTATACCAAGGTGGCGGAAGGCAGCTGGAGCTGGGGCAATATCGGCTTTGTGCTGTCGGGCGCGGCGGGGGCGTTCGCCGCCAGCAATCCGGCCGATGCGCTGATCGACCTGGCCTATGCCCCCAAGCAGACCTATCGCCAGAACGGCCGCTTCGTGATGAACCGCGCGACGGAAGCGGCGGTCAGGAAGCTGAAGGACGGCGACGGGAATTATCTGTGGCAGCCGGCGGCGAGCGCCGGGGCGCCCGCGACGCTGCTGGGCTATCCGGTTTCGGAAGCCGAGGACATGCCCGACATCGCGGCCAACGCGTTCGCGATCGCTTTCGGCGATTTCAAGCGCGGCTACCTCATCGCCGACCGCGCGGGCGTGCGCATCCTGCGCGATCCCTACAGCGCGAAACCCTATGTGCTGTTCTACACGACCAAGCGCGTGGGCGGCGGCGTCGCCAATTTCGAGGCGATCAAGCTGCTGAAGTTCGCCGCGAGCTGACGCCATGGCGAGCTTCAGGCGCGTGACGCCGCCGGCGGTGGAGCCGGTGGCGCTGGAAGAGCTGCGCGCGTTCCTGCGGGTGAGCCACGAGGCCGAGGACGGGCTGATCGCCCGCCTCGGCCGCGCGGCGGCGGAACGGGTGTGCGAGGAGACCGGGCGGGCGCTGACCGCCGAAACCTGGCGCATGGCGGCGGACGTGGAGGAGGGCCGGCCGAAGGGCGCATTCCGCGCCTTCGCCCTGCGCCGCCCGCCTTATCTCAATTTCGTCGAGGCGCGGGTGGCGAAGGATGACGGCACCAGCGCGGCGCTGGCGCTGGAGCGCGTGCGGGTGGACGCCGACGGCAACGCCGTGTGGCTGAGGCTGGACGGGCTGATGGCCGATGCGCGGGTGTGGCGTCCGGTGGAGGTGGTGTGGCGCTGCGGCGTGGAGGCGGCGGCCGATGTGCCCGAGGCGCTGCGCACCGCGGTGATGCTGCTGACCGCCGCCGCCTATGAACGCCGCGACGCGATGGGCGCGCCGGTCGCGGCGCTGCCCGATGAGGTGGCGGCGCTGATCGCACCGTTCCGCGAGGTGCGGCTGTGAGCGGCGTCGGCGGACTGGCGGCGGCCATCGTGGCGCGGCTGCAGGCGGATGCGGGCGTGAGCGCGCTGGCCGGGGGCGGCGTGCTGGCCGAGGGACGGGCCAGCGCGGCGTTTCCTTATCTGGCGGTGGCGGGCGTTGCGGCGCGCGCGTGGAATGCCGGGGGCGAGGCGGGGCGCGAGGCGGTGGTGACGCTGGAGGCGCTGTCGCGCGACGGGCGCGACCAGGCGCTGGTGCTGGCGGAGGCCTGCGGCGGCGTGCTGGACGGCCTCAGCTTCGATGTCGAAGGTGGGCGCGTGGTGGGGCTGTTTGCCGAGGCTGCGGACGTGGCGCTGGAGAAGGACCGCGTGACCTGGCGGGCGCGGGTGAGGATCAGGGCGCTAGTGGAACAGAGCTGATGTCCCCGGCGGTCGCATATGGGCGAGGCGGCGGAAGACGAAATAGCCGGCGATGGGTCCGGCGATGAGCGGGATCTGGATTGTCGAGATCAGCCGATCGCTGTCGAAGGTGGTGAACCAGCTGGTGGTGACGACCTGCCCGGCGAGAAGTGTGACGGCGAGATGCACGTTTGCTGCCCAGGCCTTCCGCCAGAACCCGGCGATGACCATCGCTGCGAGCGGGTAAAGGGTGAACCATCCGATGACGAAGTAGCCAGCCGTGATCACCCACATCATCGCGGAGGCTTGCTGACCGATCTGAAGAACGCCGTTCCAGGATGTGAGAAGCCCGAGAAGAGACGGGTTGTAGAGGATGGCAAACAACAAGATCGCCAGTGCGCCGCCGACAATCTGCGCGATCTGGGTGGCGAAGAAGATGACGACGCTCCAGCCGCTGCCTGTGTTTTGCGAGGCAGGGAAGGCGGCCTGAAATGACGCTGGCGCATCGGTCATGGCGTTGCCAGCGATCATACGCCTGACGGACAAGCCGCCCAACGGCATTAGCGAGTTGTGGTCAACGAATGCCTGCCTTGC
>JAKOQZ010000165.1 GCA_029778105.1 Pseudomonadota bacterium
TCGGCGATCGCCGCCCAGGTGCGGGTCGTGGCGTTGGTCTCCAGCGCGATCATCGGGCTGCCGTGACCGAAGAAAACGACGGGCATCCGGCTCATGCCGCCAGCTCCGGCTTGTCCCGCAGGGCGGCCCAGGTCTTGGTATAGCGGTGCACCAGCCAGCGATTGAGCTGGGCCTGCGCCTCTTCCTGCCAGGAATAGCGCCCGCGCACTGCAAAGCGCGAGCGCAGCCCCACCTGCACCAACTCATCCACATGCATGTCCTGCGAAATGATGTGGCCGGCGGCCGCCATATTCATCGCCATGCGGTGCTCGAAAGCCGGATCGGCGCTGGCGCCCGGCGCCACCAGCACGCCGGTGTCCATCTCATGGGTCTCGGGCCCGGTCGCGCGCACGATCAGATAGATCACCATGTCGCTCATCATCACCAGCGACAGGGTCGGCGGGATGTTCACGAACATCATGCGGTTGCGCTCTTCGCTGGAGAGCCCGGGGAAAACGGGCAGCAGCGCGCGCTGGGTGGCGTTGAAGCTGGCGTCGGGGTGCAGCGTGCCGTTATAGCGCAGATAGCCGCCGTCCTCGGGTTTGGAAGGCGGAAAGCTCGCCAGCGCGCTCGGCACGAAATCGTGCAGCGGCCCGTGATGCAGTCGGCTGGCGTGATAGCCGTCATTATTGTTCTCGAACATCACCTTCCAGTTCCACGCCAGCTTCGCCGTGGTGGCGCGCGGGCCTTCCGCCCTGGCCAGGTCGAAGCCCGCCACCGCCGCGGCGGCCGTCGTCAGGCGCGGACCGAACGGCGCCGCGTCGGCGTCGAAATTGATGAAGATGAAGCCGTTCCACACCTCGGTCTTGAAGGCGGGCAGGCGCACGCTCGACTTGTCGAAATTGCAGGTCTTGCCCATCTCGGGCGCGTTCACCAGTTCGCCGCTGAGGCTATAGACCCAGTGGTGATACGGGCACACGAAGCCCCGGGCATTGCCGTGGTTTTCCGCCACCAGCATCGCCCGGTGCTGGCAGACCGACGACATGGCGTTGAGATTCCCCGCCCGGTCGCGCGCCACCACGATGGGTTCGCCGACGATCGATGTGGTGAAATAATCGCCGGGCTCTTTCACCCAGTCCTCGCGGCCGACGCACAGCCACTCGCTGTCGAACAGCGCGCGCTTCTCGAATTCGTAGAATTCGGCGCTCGTATAGCATTCGGGCGGCAGGGTCTCCGACTCCGACACATCGCCGGCCGAACTCGACAACCCCTCGATGAACGCGTCGTCCAAGCTGAATCTGGCCATCGCTCGCTCCGTGATCCTTCCGGCGTCGAGGGAAGGCTAGAATCGCCCGCCGGACCGGTCTTGCACGCAGGCGCACAAAAATTTGCGCACTGCAGCATCCGGCGGTTTTTCGGGCCGGTCCAGCAAAAATATGGGCGCTCTCGGGAAAGAACGCCTCGGGCGCGCCCGCTATGTTGCGTCGCGAAAAGCCCAAGGAGCGCCGCCATGCTGGCTGAACCCGTGCTGAAACCTCAGCTCAAGACCCGCGACCTCAAACCCGGCTTCGGTGCCGAGATTCTGGGCGTGAACCTCGCCAGGGCCGACGACGCCACCCTCGCGGCTGTGGTCGACACCTTCCACCGGAACGGGGCCATCGCGCTGCGCCAGCAGTCCATGACGCCCGACGATCTCGTCCGCTTCGTCAGCGCTTTCGGCACGCCCGAAGGCCACACGATGTCGCAATACACCCTGCCCGGCCATCCGCTGGTCTATGTGCTCTCCAACCGGGTCGAAAACGGGCGACCGGTCGGCGCGCATTATGACGGCCTAGGCTGGCACACCGATTATTCCTACAAGCCCGAACCCGTCATGTGCACGATGCTGTACTGCGTGCAGGCGCCGCCCGAAGGCGCCGAAACGCTGCTGGCCGACGGCGTCGCCGCCTTCAACGAGCTGCCGCCCGAACGCCAGGAGGCGCTGCAGAAGCTCAAGCTGCATCACTCCTACCAGCATTTCATGGCGACCCGGGAACATCACCGCGCCGAGCTGACCGAAGAGCAGAAGGCCGCGAACCCCGACGTCATCCACCCGCTGATCCGCACCCATCCCGCCAACGGCCGCAAGGCGCTTTGGCCATCCACCGGCACGGTCACCGAGATCATCGGCCAGGACGACCCGACGGATCTCTCCCTGCTCGACGAGCTGGTCGCCTTTCTGACGCAGGAGAAATTCGTCTACCGGCACAAATGGCGCGTCGGCGATCTGGTGATGTGGGACAATCGCTGCACGCTGCACACCGGCAGCGAGTTCGACCACGAAAACTATATCCGCGAGATGCACCGCCTCTGGGTGCGCGGCGACAAGCCGTACTGAATATGGCGGTCTGGTTCATCACCGGCGTCAGCGCCGGTCTGGGGCGGGCCCTCGCCGCCGCCGCGCTCGAAAGGGGTGACGCCGTCCATGGCACGGTGCGCAGCTCCGCCGCCGCCGACGCCTTCGCCGCGCTCGGCCCCGCCGCCAGAGCCGTCATGCTCGACGTGACGGACGAGGCCGCGCTCACGACCGCCATCCACGCCGCCGGCCCGATCGACATTCTCGTCAACAATGCCGGCTACGGCCTTGCCGGCGCGGTCGAGGAAGTGGGTCTCGCCGAGGCCCGCGCCCAGTTCGAGGTCAATGTCTTCGCCCCGCTGGCGGCGATCCGCGCCGCGCTGCCCGGCATGCGCGCGCGCAAGAGCGGCCACGTCATCAACATCACGTCGGTCAGCGGCATCGCGGTCTGGCCCGGCACCGGCGTCTATTGCGCCAGCAAATTCGCGCTGGAGGCCATCGGCCGGGCGCTGCGCGACGAGGTGCAGGAATTCGGCATCGCCGTCACCAATGTCGCGCCGGGCGGCATGCGCACCGACTATGCCGGGCGCTCGCTGGTGAAGCCGGCGATGCCGGTCGCCGCCTATGACGGCGGCGTCGGCCATGCCGCGCAGGACATTCTGGCCGACCATGCCGGCCACGAGCCGGGCGATCCGGCCCGCGCGGCCGCCGCGATTCTCGCGATTGCAGGCCGCGCCGACGCCCCCCGCCACCTCCTGCTCGGGACCGACGCCCTGCATTATGCCGAGCGTGAACTCGAGCTCATCGAGGCCGACATCGCCGCCCACCGGCAGGTGTCTCTCTCCATCGCATTCCCCGGCGAGGGCGCGGCATGAAGCGGATCGCTGTCGCCGCCTTTCTCGGCCTCGCCGCCTGCGCGCACCCTGCGGTGCAGGACGATCCCCCGGCCCGGCCCCTGGTTCTCTGGAAAGGCTATAGCGACCATCCGCCCGGCTATCTCGGCGAACATCCCGACCCCGCCATCGTCGCCTTCCTGCCGCCGCCGCCGGCCGAAGGCAGTCTCCGCGCCCGCGACGACGCCGCGATCTATCGCGCGACGCGCAAGCTGGAAGGCACGCCGCGCTGGAAACAGGCGGCGGACGATTCCGAAATCTTCGCGCCGGACTTCGCCTTCAAGGCGTTCGCCTGTGCGCTGGGCGCCGAGATCGCGCCGGAACAGGCCCCGACGCTCACCCTGATGCTCGGCCGCGTGCCGGCCGACATAGACGGCGTGACCGAGCGGGTGAAGAAGACGACCATGCGCAAGCGCCCCGTCGTCGTCGACCCGCGCCCGATCTGCCTGCCCGCAGCCGACTGGCTGCTGTCCTCCACCTCCTATCCCTCCGGCCACGCGGCGACGGGCTGGGCGCTCGGCCTCATTCTCAGTGAGCTTGCGCCGGATCGCGCCGGCCCGATCCTCACGCGCGCCGCCGGCATCGGCGACAGCCGCGTAATCTGCGGCGTCCACTATCAAAGCGATGTCGAGATCGGCCGTCAGGTCGGCGCCGCCGTCGTCGCGGTGCTGCGCGCGCGCCCCGATTTCGAGGCCGATCTCGACGCCGCGCGCGCGGAACTGGCGGCCGCGCGCAGGACCGCACCGAAACCATCCTGCCCGACGGAGTGATCCCCGTGGCCACCATGCGCGCTGTTCAGGTCGCAAAGCCCGGAGGCCCGCTCGAACTGGTGACGCGCCCGCTGCCCGAGCCCGGGCCGGGGCAGGTCCGTATCCGCGTCGCCGCCTGCGGCATCTGTCACAGCGATGCGGCGGCGATGGACGGCCATCTGCCGGGCCAGACCTGGCCTATCGTGCCCGGTCACGAGATCGTCGGCGCCATCGACGCGATCGGCTTCGGCGTCACGGAATGGCGCATCGGCCAGCGTGTCGGCGCAGGCTGGTTCGCCAGCCAATGCGGCCAGTGCGAGCGCTGCCGGCGCGGCGATTTCGTCGCCTGCCGCAACCGTTCGATCCACGGCGTCACCCGCGACGGCGGCTATGCCGAGGCGGTCATCGCCGAGGCGACCGCCCTCGCCGCGATCCCCGACGATCTCTCCGACATCGACGCCGCGCCGATGCTCTGCGCCGGCGTCACCACCTACAA
>JAKOQZ010000166.1 GCA_029778105.1 Pseudomonadota bacterium
GCCGGGCAATGCGCAGATGTTCAACAACGGCAACAACTGACCGGGAGGCTCGCCATGGACGGCAAGATGCTGGCCCGGCTTGCGGCCGTTGTATTCATCGCTATCGCCGTCACGGCGACCGCAATAGACATGGCGCGGAAAGATGAACCTTCCGCGCCGCCCCCAGCGCCGGCCTTCCAGCCGCCGACCGATCCCCTGCGCGAAACTCTGCGCCGCTGCCAGCAGCTCGGCGAGGCTGCCGCCAGCGATGCCGACTGCCTCGCCGCGTGGGCGGAATCCCGCGACCGCTTCCTCGGCCGTGATCGCAGCGAGGCGCGCTGACCATGGGCAACACGGGCGTCATCGACAATTTCCTCGGCGTATTCACGTCCTACATCGACTCGGGGTTCGGCCTGCTCGGCGGCGAGGTCGCCTTCATCGCCACGACGCTCATTGTCATCGACGTGACGCTCGCCGCGCTGTTTTGGGCCTGGGGCGCGGATGACGACATTATGGCGCGGCTGGTCAAAAAGACCCTGTTCGTCGGCGTCTTCGCCTACATCATCGGCAACTGGAATAACCTCGCCCGCATCGTCTTCGAGAGCTTCGCCGGCCTCGGCCTCATGGCGTCGGGCACCGGCTTTTCCGTCACCGATCTGATGCGGCCGGGCCGCGTCGCGCAGACCGGCCTCGACGCCGGCCGCCCACTGCTCGACTCCATTTCCGACCTGATGGGCTGGATCGCCTTTTTCGAGAACTTCATCCAGATCGCGTGCCTGCTGTTCGCATGGGCGCTGGTGGTGCTCGCGTTTTTCATTTTGGCGATCCAGCTATTCGTCACCCTGATCGAGTTCAAATTGGTGACGCTCGCCGGCTTCGTGCTGATCCCCTTCGGCCTTTTCGGCAAGACCGCCTTTATGGCCGAGAAGGTGCTTGGCAACGTCGTTTCCTCCGGCATCAAGGTTCTGGTGCTTGCCGTCATCATCGGCATCGGCAGCACCTTATTTTCGCAGTTCACGGCCGGTTTCGGCGGGGCAACCCCGACCATCGACGAGGCCATGGCGATTGTGCTTGCCGCGCTGTCTCTGCTCGGCCTCGGCATCTTCGGTCCCGGTATCGCCAACGGCATCGTCTCTGGCGGCCCGCAACTCGGCGCGGGCGCAGCCGTGGGAACCGGGCTTGCGGTCGCAGGTGCAGGCGTCGCCGCTGGCGGCGGGGCCATGCTCGCCGCCAAAGGTGGTGCTGCCGCCCTCTCCGGTGGGACCGCGGCCGTCCGCGGCGGCGCGGCCACCGCGGGCGCGGCGACCGCCGCCTATAGCGTCGGATCGCTCGGCCAGTCCGGCGCGGCCGGTGTCGCCTCCGGCCTTGGCGGCGTCGCGCGTGCCGCAGGATCGGCCGCTATCTCGCCTCTCAAACGCGCCGCCGCGCGCGCCAGCGAATCCGTCAAATCCAGCTTCTCCGCTGGCGCGAAAACCGGATTCGGCGCGTCGGGCGGCAGCTCGACCATGGGCACGGTCGGCGGCGCGAGCGCCGATCCCGCCGCAGCAGCGTCCGGCCCGGTCGGCAGCCCGCCCGCATGGGCGCAGCAGATGCGCCGCTCGCAGGCCCTCAACCACGGCACCACCATGACCGCCCATGCGGTGCGTTCCGGCGACGGCCACGGTTCCGGTTCCTCCATCAACCTTTCCGAAAGTGACCGCTCATGAGCATCTTCAAACGACCAGCCACCCATTACGGCAAATCGCCCGAACCCGAGACGCCCTATCAGAAGGCGGCGCAGGCATGGGACGAGCGTATCGGCTCGGCCCGCGTGCAGGCGAAAAACTGGCGGCTCATGGCGTTCGGTTCGCTGATCCTTTCGGCCGGCTTCGCCTCGGCGCTGGTGTGGCAGTCCGCACGCGGGACCGTGGTGCCGTGGGTAGTGCAAGTCGATGATCTCGGTCAGGCGCAGACCGTCGCGCCCGCCAATGCCGACTATCGGCCGACCGATCCGCAGATTGCTTTCCATCTCGGCCGATTCATCGAGCAGGTCCGCGCGATCCCGGCCGACGCGATCATTGTCCGCCAGAACTGGCTTCGCGCCTATGAGTGGACC
>JAKOQZ010000167.1 GCA_029778105.1 Pseudomonadota bacterium
AATCGTCGGCACGGGCGGCAGAGGCTCCGGGGTCGGCTCGGGCGTCGGAGCGGCTGTGGGCGCGGCCGTCGGTTCGGGCGTCGGCTCGGCCGTCGGTTCGGCCGCAGGTTCGGGCGTCGGCGCGGGTGTCGCGGCCGGCGTCACTTCGGCGACGGACGGCGCCTTGCCGCCGGGCTTGCCGAAAATATCGTCCTGATAGACGACGACGGCGGCTGCAATGCCGCCTCCGACGACAAGCCCCAGAAGACCGGGGCCGATGCCGAAGCGGCGGCGCGGGGGCGCCTTCTCCGGCGGCCGTTCGGTGCGCTTGATCTGGGCGACACGCCCCGGGCGGGCCGCAACCGGCGGCGGGGCGGGCGGCGTCACGGCCGACGGCGGCGCAGCGGAGGATGGCGGCGGCGACGGGGCCGCGGCGCGCTCGGCCTCGTCGAGCAGGCGGATCACATCGCGCATGGTCTGCGGACGCTCGCGCGGATCGGGCTGCAGCATCGCCGCCAGCACGCCGCGCAGGCGCGGCGGCACATCGTCCAGCGGCGGCGGCGCGCGGCGCGCCGCCCGCGCGGTATCGAGATCCTTGCCCATCGCAAGGGGCGCGCCGCGCGCGGCAGCGGCCAGCACAAGCGCGAGGCTGTAGGCGTCCGTCCACGGCCCGATGCGCCCGTCGCGCTCGAACTGTTCCGGCGCGGCATAGGACAGCTTGCCGGCGAACTGGGCGTCGGAGGCTTCCTCGAAGTCACCGACCTTGGCGATGCCGAAATCGATGATCGTCGCGTCCGCCAGCTGACTCTGCGGCAGCAGGATGTTGTCGGGCGAGAGGTCGCGGTGGACCAGGCCTTCCTCATGGCTCGCCTCAAGGCCCGCCGCCAGCCGGCGTCCGAGCGCGAACAGCTCCGCCTCGGTCAGCTTGCGGCGGCGATAGAAATCGCCCAGCGGATCGCCGTCGATGAATTCCAGCACGAGATAATACGCGCCGTCCGGCCCCACGCGGCCATAAGTGCGATAGGGCACGACCGCGTCGTGCCGCACGCGCATGAGCGCGTTCGCCTCATCCAGCAGCATCTTGTCGAAGCGCTCGCCCCGCGCCGGATCGGGCAGGATGGTCTTGATCGCGACCCGCTCCGACGGGTTGTAGATATTGACGCCGTCATAGATGGCGCCCAGCCCGCCCCGGCCGATCAGTTTGCCGACGCGGTAATTGCCCAGCACGGTGCCCGGCGCGAGATCGCCTGCCGGCTCTGCATCGATGGCCTGGGTGACGCTGCCCCAGTCGTCGACGGCTTCCAGAGCGGGATCGACGACCCGGGTGCGCTCGTCGTCATCCCCGTTTTCGGGCGAGGCCGGCCCGGGCGTCTGGGGCGTTTGCGGAACGATGACGGTGCGGTCGTCATCGTCGTCGGGTCCGCCGGGCGGAGGGGCGCCGCTCATCGCGTCACACGCTTTCCGGCAGAGTGGTTTCGACGGCCGTCACCTCGTCGCAGGCCACGGTGATGATGCTGACATTGTCGGGCGCGCCGCGATCGAGGCAGATCTCGACCAGACGGGCGCAGGCGCGGCTCGCGCCATATTCGCTGACCACGTCGCGGATCTCGGCCTCGTTGGCGCAGGCCGTCAGCCCGTCCGAGCAGATCAGGAAAATGTCTTCGGGCGCGATATCCACCTGACGCACGTCGATCCGCACGCTGGCATCCACGCCGACCGCGCGAGTCAGCACATGTCCCATGGGATGATGTTCGGCCTCGGCCTCGGTGATCTGGTTGGTCTCCAGCAGATGGCGCACCTGGGTGTGATCGCGCGTGAGTTGCTCCAGCACGCCGTCGCGATAGCGATAGATGCGGCTGTCGCCCACCCAAAGGCAGCAGGCCCGCTGCCCCGTGGCGTAAAGCACCGCCACCGTCGTCCCGATCGTCGCGCCTTCGTGGCGCGCGCGATCGAAGACCTGACGATTGGCCGACGTGATGGCGCGGTTGATCTCCGCGACATCGTCTTCGAAGACGCCGGAAAGATAGGCGCCGTTCAGATTGCGCACGGCGGCGTCGCTGGCGAAGCGCCCATGCATATGCCCGCCCATGCCGTCCGCCACGGCCCACAACTGGCCGCCGGGATGGATGGCGACCGAATCCTCGTTCTCGCGGCGGCGGCGGCCGGGATCGGTTTCGTGCGCGGTGCGGAACTTCAACGTCTTCATGCCCTGGCTTTCCGTCACGCCGCGTCCGCCGGGGACGGGGATGACGTCTCAGCTTCGCCCGGCGCGGCGGTCTGGCAAACGTCGCCATCCGCCGCACCCTCGATATCCCGATCGTCCGCGCCGCCCTCGGCCGCCGCGGGTTCCTCAGCCTGCACCGCCGCCGGCAGCGGCTGGAACAGGGCGGCCAAGGCCTCGCCGGTCAGCGGCCCGGACACGGACACCGGCGCCACCGAGGCGGCGCCCGAAATCCAGAACACACCCTGGGGCGACCATGGCACGCCCTGAACACCCGCGACCGCCGCAGCGGCGAACGCCTCGCCCGGATCGCCCCCGGCCGCAGGGTCGAAGCGGCGCGCCGCCGTCTCGAAAGCGGTCAGCACCACATCCACGCTATGCCCTTCGATCAGCGCCGTGCGCGCCAGCGCCTCGGCTTCGTCCAGCGCGGCGGTCAGCGCATCGCCCCGCGCCACCAGCGCCAGCGTCGGCGCATTGAAGCCCGCGACAAGGGGAAACTGCCGTCCCACGGCATCGACCGACGCCATGAAGACGCCGGCCGTCCATTCGCGCCCCAGCACGCCCGGCGCCGCGACGAAGCGCCAGACAGGGGTTTCGACATAGACATCGTCCCAGCGATCTTCCCAGCGCAGCGCCGCCAGCGTGATCGCTTCCGCGACGGCTGCGTCGGCGGCTTCGATGGTCTCGTCGTCGAGGCCACGGCTGATGAAATCGCCATGCGCCGGCAGCTTGCCGAACAGAAACGCCGCGACCCCGGCCCCGTCTACAGCGCCGAAGGACACTTGAACTTCCAGAGCCTGGCCTTGTCGAACGGATCGCCGAACGTCTCCGACCCATCGACTTTCACGGTCACGGTGACGGCGGTGTCGCCGGCGCCGAAGGTGTAGCTGCGGTTCTTCGCCGTGCAGGGCCGGCATTCGCCGCTGTCGAACAGACGGAACAGCGCGAACGGCCCGTTGGCGGGCTTGAGGACCAGCGGTGCACCGCCGTCGCGGGGCGTAACCACAAGACTGGCCACATCCATGCCAGGCCCCGGAATCCACTCCAGTGCGCCGGCCGAGCCGGGGGCCGCCAGATCGACGCCCTGCACCGGCCCCAGCGTCAGCCGCGCCGACTGCACGCCCGGCCCCAGCGCGACCGCCGTCACCGTCATGCGGAAGCCGAGCCCGCCCGCGCCATAGGGCGAACGGAACATCGCCGCCGCCACATTGCCGGCGAGCTGCAGGGAATCGATCGCGCGGCTTGAAAGCGTGCGCGCCACGGGATCGTCGGCGCGCGGCGTCCAGTCCTTCGCCGTCGTGTCGACATACTGGCCGAGGCGGTTCTGGATGAAGAGTGTGATCGTGCCGCCGGGGCCGAAGGCGCTCTGGAAGTCGATGACCGGCGCGTCGGCGCCGCCCGCGGCGAACGGGTAGAGCTTGGTCATCGCCTTGCAGACGGGCAGGATCTGGTCGCGATATTCGGTCGCCAGGGCGTTGCGCGATTGCGTCGCCGCGGTGTCGCCGGCCGACTGCGTCAGCCCTGCGCCGATCGCCGCCGCATCGCCGGGCATCGACTGCACCGCCGCCGCAAGCTGCTGCGTGGCCTGTTCGAGGGCCGTGCCGCCTCCGCCGCCTCCGCCGCCACCACCGCCGCCTTCCATGGCCTTGCGGACGGCTTCCAGCGCGTCTTCCAGACGTTTCACTTCGCCCGGCACATCCTCGCCGGGGCCGTTCACATAGAGCGTCAGTTCCGCGAAGCGCTGCGAGATGATGACGCCCGCCTGCCCCGCCGCCTCGCCGCCTTGTTGATCGGCGGGCACCAGCGCCGTCTCGGCGACCACCGCGCCCAGAAAGCGCGAGATGGGCTGCGGCTTCTTGGTCAGCTCCACCGCATCGGCGACCGACTTGATGCCGAGCGGCGCGACCGAACGCAGCACCTCGACCCAGCGGTCGACATAGGCCTTCGCATAGGTGCTGGCGAGTTCGCGCTTGAGGACCGGAGCCTGCACCTCGACCGCATCGGCCCGCCCCGCCTCGCCCAGCACCCATTGCTCGTCCTGGATGCGCGCCAGGATGTCGTTGGAGAAGGCGACATAGACGCTCTCATATCCCGCCTTGGTATAGAGGAACGGCACGGTGATGGTGCTGAGGTCGGTGACGAAGGCGCGCTCCTGCCCCGCCAGCATCTTGTCCTTCAGCACCCACTCGCCCTTGCCGGCGGCTTCGGCCTCCATCGCGGTGAGGGCGCGTTCCTCCAGCGAGCGGCTGGCCAGCGTCTCCTGCGTCGCCTTGATGAGGTCCCAGTCGACGGCCGGCGTCTTTTCGTCGGACCCGATGGTACGCGACTGGATGCGGCCGACGGCGTCCAGCAGGCCCGCCGGGTCTTCCAGCAGCGCGTCGAGATGGGCGGTCAGGCTTTCGCGCAATGCCTTGTTCTCATCGCCGGGGAAGTCGGCCGTCTGCCACTGGCGCACGAACCAGGCGCGCACGCCGGCCGCGTCGCGCAGGCCCGAGGCGGTGACGCCGTCGGGCGTGCCGCCGATCTGGAGATAGATGCGCAGCGCCTCGTAGAGCTTGCGCCAGTCGCCGTCCTGCTCCGCCGTGATCGCCTCTTCGGCGCGCAGGATCAGACGCGGCAGCAGCAGGCGATAGAGCCCCTGCCTGTAGGCCGCCACGGCGGCCGCGCTCAGCGGCTTGTCCTGCGCAAGTCCCAGATCGCCGAGGATCGCGCCGCTCTGGCTCTGGCCATAGCCGCCGGGCAGCGCGCGTAGCAGGTCGAGCGGCTTGACGATCGCCTCCAGGCCGCGCTGGTCGGTCTTGACGACATTGGGGTCGACATTCGCCTTGCCGCGTTCGGCGACCACCGGATCGACGGCGGCGGCAAGCCCGTCCTGCACGCCGGTATTGCGCTGATAGGCGACGAACCAGAACGCCGCGAGCGCGGCCGTGACGAGCGCGAGCGCGGTGACGCCGGCGAACAGCACGAAGCGGCGGCGGCGGCGCACCCGCGGATCGGCCGTGACGAGGCCCGCCTCCCTGAACATCACGTCCGACAGCACGCGCTGCAGGAAATAAGCGCGCCCGGCGCTCTTGCCGCGCGCCGCAGAGGGCGTCACGCGGGCCAGCGACATGACGCCGAGCAGGCGGTCGATGGCGGCGCCGGTCTGCGTGCCCGATGTCAGATAGAAGCCGCGGAAGGTCGGCGTCGGCTCCAGCGGGCGGCTGTCGAACATGCGGCCGAAAAAGGTCGCCATACGCACGCGCGCTTCGGCGAGCTGGACCGGAAAGCCCAGCACTTTGGAACGGCGCTGCGCATCGGCTTCGCCCTGAAGACGGGCGGGCGTGCGCTCGCTCAACGATTTCACCGACAGATCGAACTCGGCCATCAGCTCATCGAGCGCGAGCGGCTTCGCCCCGTCCCAGGGCCATGTCGCGCCCAGCACCTCGCGGCGGCCGTCGGCGGACAGATCGTCGAAGAACTCGACGAAGCCCGGCAGCACGTCGGCCTTGGTGAGCCAGACATAGACGGGCAGCTGCACGCCCAGCTCTTTGTGCAGTTCGTTCAGGCGGCGGCGTACGGCGTCGGCATTGGCGTGCAGCTCGTCGGCGCTGGCGTTCATCAGCATGTCGAAGCCGAAGGCGACGATGACGCCGTTCAGCGGCTGCTGCGGGCGGTTGCGGCGCAGCAGCGACAGGAACGAGAGCCACGCCTTGCTGTCGCGCTCGGCGTCGCTGTCCTGGGTGGTATAGCGGCCGGCGGTGTCGACCAGGATCGCGTCGTCGGTGAAGAACCAGTCGCAGTTGCGCGTGCCGCCGGCGCCCTTGACGCTCGGCTTGCCGTTGTCGGCGACGAGAAACTTGAGGCCGGAATTCTCCAGCGCCGTCGTCTTGCCCGTGCCCGGCGGGCCGATGATCATGTACCAGGGGCGCGAGTAGAGATAATCGCGCTTGCCCGAACGGCCGCCCATGCGGCGGATGGTGGCGAGCGCTTCGGCGAGGCGCTTGGCGAGGACCTGGCCTTCCTTTGCGCCCTCCTCGGCCGAGGACAGCCCCTTCTGGATCGCGTCGGCCTTCTGACGGCGGCGCCAGGCGCGCCAGATCTCGAACAGGCCATAGGCAAGCACCACGCCGCCGATGACGGCGAGGCGGACCCATTCCTCCTGGAAGGGCTCGTAGCCGGCGAACGAAATGAGCGGGCCGACCCAGTAGATCAGCGCCGCCACCATGACGATGACGGCGGCGAAGAACGCGACGCGGCCGAAGACGTGTTGAAGCAGGCGTTCCATGATGCGCCCTACTCGCCTTCGCGCAGCGGCACGAAAATTTCGATGCGCCGGTTGAGCGCCTTGTCGTCCGGCTTGTTGGAGACCGGCTCGCGGTCGCCGCGCCCTTCGGTGACGATGCGCGTGGGATCGCTGAGACCCTTGGCGAGTTCGGCGGCCGCCGATTTCGCCCGCGCTTCGGAGAGCGCCTGGTTGTCGGGGAATTTGAGCGACTTGGTCAGCTTGTCGCTGTCGGTGTGGCCGACCACGGTGATCTTGCAGACCTCGGCCTCCAGCGCGGCGGCGATGGCGGCGATGAAGGGCAGGTGATCGGGATCGAGCACGTCCGAGCCGGATCGGAACAGCCCGCCGATTCGCGTGGTGATGCGGATGCGGGCGTCCTTGCCTTCAACCACCACATCGCCCGCCGCGATCTCCTTCTGCAGGCGCGTGCGGATGCGCTCCAGGCGCGTTGAGGTGATCTCGGGCGGCTTGGTGACCGGCGGCGGCGTGTTGCGCTCGATCACGACCGGCGTGGTGATGTCGTGCAGCCCCGCAAGGCGCGCACCGACATCGTCGGTGCGGTCGGAGAGGCGGAAGAGGAAGAAGGCGAAGGCGCCCAGCAGGATGAGCCCGCACAGCGCCGCCATGCCGATCAGCGGCCCGGCGATGGGCAGCTTGCGCATCGGGGCCTCGACGCCCTTCCAGTGCGGCGCCAGCGGATCGCCGGTTTTGGGAATCGAGCGGGCAAGCTCGGCATGCATCGCCGCCATGCGATCCGAAAGGCCGCGGTCCTGGCGGCCGGACAGCCGATACTTCCCCAGGAAGCCGGCGGCGACGCAGGCGTGGAACAGCTCCAGCAACTCGTCCTTGCCCGAGGGCCGGCGCAGCAGATCGTCGACCGTCGCCCAGAAGCGGTCGCCGCCGATATTCTCGCCGAACGACTGCACCACCATCGACCGGCGGGCCCATTCGAAGCCCTGCGTCTGCGGGATGTTCTGCATCACGTCGTCGACGGTGGCGGCGACGGCGTAGGTGGCGTTATCGACCGTCTCGCGGTCATAGCCGATATCGGCGAGGGTATCCTTGTAGGCCGAGATCGCCTCGACCATCTCGGCGTGGAACTGCGGCGCGGTGACCGGCATCTGCCCGGTGCGCATGCCGGCCAGCCGCACCAGGATGCGCGAGGCGAGCCAGACCAGCGGGTTGCGCACTTCCAGCGGCGGCAGCGCGGTCTCGGCCTCGATCTCGGGCTGGAGTTCGCGCGGCGCGGCGGCATAGGCGGCTGCGGCGTCCTGGGGCGCGGCGACGGCGTCGTCGGGCGGGGCGCCGCCCTGCAGCGGGGTCGCGGGCGGCTGGCCCTGCGCACGGCGGATCTGCGACAGCGGCGAGGCGCGCACCACGACGGTGCGCTCGCGATCCTTGTCGCCGGGGCCGCCCGGGCCGCTCATGTCCCCGCTTTCTTCACCGCCCACAGCTCCATCTTGAGCTCGGGCCATTCGCCGGAAACCGCAAAGCCGATGCCGGGCGCGAGGCCGGCGATATCGCGCCACTCGGGCACGGACTGATCGAGCTGGAAATAGGTCAGCTCGTGATAGGTGCGCAGCTGCGGCGGCAGGCTCGTGACATGGCGGATCGGCACGCCCGCCGTCGCCGAGCGCACCAGCTCGGGCATCTTGGTGACATCGCCGATCTTCATCTGGTTGGGGAAGCTGCGGGCGAGGTCGGCCGGATTGACGCGCGCCGAAACCGCCAGGAACAGCGTCGCGGTGCGGAAGAGATTGCGATCGCGGATCGGGGCGATATAGGCCCCGGCGCGCTTGCTCTCCAGATCCAGCTGGATCGCGAGGCGCGCAAACTCGGTCGCGAAAGCGCCGACCAGGAAATCGATCACCGGCTGGAAACAGCGGCGCAGATCCAGATGGTCATAGGCCGGGAATTGCGGCGGGCGGCGCTTGTCGGTGGTGAAGGTCGCCATCTCGCCCGCCACTTCCAGCAGAAAGGCGAACAGCTGCTCGGGGTGATGGCCGGGGCACGATTTGAGATGCGCGAACAGCGGCGTCCAGCGGTTCAGCGCCTGCAGCAGCAGAAAGCTGGTGAGGCTCTCGGTGCCGGCTTCGATCTTGGCGACCGCGCGCTTCGACATCTCCTCGGCGCGGGCCTCGGCGCGGCCCCCGATATCGTCGACGATGCCGGCAAGGTCGGGATGCGCCTCCAGCGTCAGGCTTGAGGGGATATACGAACGGTCCAGCACCACCAGCTTGTCGCGGCGTTCGGCGATGCGCGCCACGCCCGCCAGAATGCGGCCGTCGATCTGCTCGCGCGTGAGCCCGAGCTTCAGGTTGGGCTGCGCGGTTTCGATGCCCTCGGCGTTGCGCGCCTGCGCGAAATTGTCGACCGCCTCTTCCTCGCCCACCAGAAAGCGCACCGCGCCGGACTCGCCGCCGCGGGCGAACTCCGACGCGCCCGGCTGGCGGGGCGGCAGCGTGAGATAGACGATGGCGCTGCGCGCGTCGTTCGGCACGTCGATCGGCGCCGGCAGGTCGCAATCGGCGGGTGCGTTGACAACCGTGCCGTCGGGCATGACGGCCGAGATCTTGCGCAGGCCGAACTTGCCGACGGCCAGCAGATCCTCGTTCAGCACCAGTTCGGTGATCCCCCGGGCATGCGGACGCAGCGGCATGGTGCGCCGCTCGATCAGAGTTTCGAGGAATCGCTCCTGCTGCTGGAAATGCTGGGGCCGCAGGAACATCCCCTCGGACCACGCGACTCGCCGCGAAGACGTCATGCTGTGTCCGTTCGCCCCAAAGACCTTAGCAGATTCAAGGGGCAGACTAATCCATGCCCCCCCTTTGGCAAACCGCAGGCAAGGCCCCGGGCATGGGACTCTTTGGCTCAGGGGCGAGTGTTGACCCCGCCCCCTCCCGCACGTCATCTCGCGGCATGCGCCCGCTGGTTCTCGACGTATCACGCCTGCTGACGGGCCTCAGATTCGCCGCGCCGACAGGCGTGGAAACGCTGGAACTGGGTCTGGCGCGGCACCTGCCGCCGCAATCCGGCCTGGCGTTGACGCCATGGGGCGCGCGGAGCGTGACGCCTGCAACGCGGGCGCGCATCGCGGCGGCGGCCGCGCGGCGCTGGCGCGAGGACGAAGAGGCGACGCCGGATGAGCTCGCGCCGGCCGCCGCCTTCCTCGGCGGCCGCGCGGCGCATGCGCCCCCCGCGCCGCCGGAACGCTCGCTGCTGGCGGCGGCGCGGTTCCTGCCCGCGCTCCTGCACGGCCCAGGCTGTCTGCCCGCCGACGCCGTGACGCTGCACACCGGGTTCTTCCGGCTGGAGCGGCCTCACCTGTTCGCCTTCAAGGCCCGGCGGCCCGACATCAGCACCATCGTCGCCTTCCACGACACGCTGCCGCTGAAGCGCCCGGAATGGTTCCGCCCCGGCGAGGACGCGCTTCATGCCCGCCGCCTGACGAGCGCGCTGCGCCTCGCCGACGCGCTTGCCGTGCCGGCCGCGCCCGTGCGCGACGACATCGCGCGCTTCGCCGCGTCGAACGGCCTGAAGATGCCGCGCACGGAGATCGTCGACCTTCCGGCTGCGCCGCGCTTCGCGGCCGCCGCGCCCTTCCGCGGCGATGCGGCCTATATGCTGGTCAGCGGCACGATCGAGCCGCGCAAGAACCACGCGCTGCTGCTGGAGGTCTGGCGGCGGCTGGGGCCGGACGCGCCGAAGCTGATCGTCGCGGGCCGGCGCGGCTGGGCGAACGATGCCGTCTTCGCGATGCTGGACGCCAGGCCCGCAAACGTGCTGGAGCTGCCGGGCCTTTCCAGCGCGGCGCTGGCGCGGCTGGTGAAAGGCGCCGCCGCCCTGCTCTCGCCCAGTCTCGACGAAGGCTATGGCCTCACCGTCGCCGAAGCGCTGAGCGCCGGCACGCCGGTCATCGCCGCCGATACGGCCATCTATCGCGCGCGATGGGGCGGCAGGGCGCAGCTTGTCGACCCGGCCAACGCCGATGCGTGGGTGGATGCGGTGCGCCGGCCTCCGCACCGCCCCGCGCCGTCCACGCGCACCGACTGGCCGACCTATGTGTCGGCGCTGCAGGCCCTGGCCGGCTCGCTTTAGGCGATCCTAGTCCTTCACCGCGTTATAGGCGCCGGCGCCGGTGAGGATCGGCGAGGTCAGGCTGCCGAACAGGTTGAACACCTTCTGCAGCTCGCTGAACGGCGCGTTGGAGATGTAGATCACATCGCCGCTGCGCAGCGCGAAACGCTGGGCGTAGAAATAGCCGCGCGGGTCCTTCAGATCGAGGCGATAGACCACCGGCACCATCTGGCCGCTCTCGGCGAGCGGCGAGCGCGGATCGAGACCGCGCGCGATCTGGGGCTGTTCGAAACGGAAGACGAAGACGCCCTGGGCGTCCGAGCGGCCGTCGAGCAGGCCGCCGCTGCGGCCCATGGCCTGGGCCAGCGTCATCACCGCCGAGGTGAAGGGCAGTTCGGCGTTCTGGCCCGCCGCGCCCAGCACGGTGAAGGTGCGGGTCTCGCGGCTGACGGTGATCACGTCGCCGGGACGCGCATAGACATTCTCGCGCGGATCGTCGAGCAGCGCCTGCAGCGGCGCCGACGCCGTGCGGTTGTCGCGGGTGAGCTGGATCGTCGTTTCATGCACGGCGGTCTTGATGCCGCCGGCCGTGGCGATGACGTCGAGCAGACGGTCGCCGCGCACCGACAGCGGAATGCGCGCACCGCCCGTCACTTCGCCCATCACCGAGACCGAGCCGCTGATCGAGGAGAGCACGGTGACCAGCACCTGCGGCTCCATCGCCTTGCCTTCCAGACGCCCGCGGATCGCGGCCTCGGCCTGGGCGGGCGTCAGCCCCGCGACATGCACGCGGCCGGCGAAGGGCACGGTGATATCGCCGTCGGCGGAGACGATCTGCGAGGGAATGGTGGCGGTCGACGAGCCGACGTCGCCGGCCCCGACATCGGCGGCGGTGCCGCGCAGCGAGGCGGCGGGACCGGCGAAGAGACCGGCGCCGCCGACCTCCCAGATCGAGACCGCAACCGCGTCGCCCACGCCGATGCGCACGTCGGGCGCCGCGCCCCCGGCCGGGCCCTGGTCGCCGAAACTGTCATACATGCCCGTCGGCCGCAGCGTCGCGAGCTGATCGAGCGCCCTCAGATCGATATCGACCAGCAGATAGTTCGACGCGTCGTCGTCATAGGCGGCGCTGCGCACTTCGCTGACCGAGGGGCCCGACGAGGGCAGCGCCCCGCACCCGGCCAGCAACAGCAGGGCGCAGGCGGAGGCGAGGGGTTTCAGGAACATGCGGGCCGAACTCATTTTCTTGTCTGCATCCCCGGGCAGGCCGGAATCGGACGCGAGGGTCGCACCCCGCTTCCGGATTCGTCCAGCGATTCCCTAACTCATCCCGCGTTACCCACAACAATTCGTTAACCACGCCGGGCCCGGCTTTGCTGGACTGCGGCGCGCCGGGGCTGTGCTATAGGCGTCGATAACGACAGCAAAATTAAGGAATCGCCCCCATGACCGGCCCCGGCCTGAACGCGGATCGTCTCGCCTATATCGATCGCTTTCTCGATCAGCGTTACGTCGCCGCAGGCCGCCTGCCCGGCGCGATCACGCTGGTCCACCGGCGCGGCAAGACGGCGCATTTCGGCGTCATCGGGCAGGCCGACGTAGCGCGCGGCAAGGCGCTCAGGGACGACACGATCTTCCGCATCTATTCCATGACCAAGCCGATCACCTCGGTCGCCTTCATGATGCTGGTGGAGGAAGGCAAGGTCGCGCTGGATACGCCGGTCCACCGGGTGATCCCGGAATGGAAGGATCTCGGCGTCTATGCCGGCGGGTTCATGGAGACCTACCGCACCACGCGCACGAAGCGGCCGATGATGATGATCGACCTGCTGCGCCACACCTCGGGCCTCACCTACGGCTTCCAGCAGCGCACCAATGTCGATGCCGGGTATCGCAAGCTGAAGCTCGGCGAGATCGAAAAGGCCGGCACCCTGGACAGCATGATCGCCGATCTGGCGAAGCTGCCGCTGGAATTCTCGCCGGGCGACGCCTTCAACTATTCGGTCTCCACCGACGTGCTGGGCTATATCGTCGGCAAATTGTCGGGCATGCCGTTCGAGACCTTCCTGCACGAGCGGCTCTTCCAACCGCTGGGCATGGTGGACACCGATTTCCACGTTCCGCCCGAAAAGCACGACCGCCTCGCCGCGAACTACCAGCCCGTCAAAGGCGGCATGAAGCTGTTCGACGACCCCGAGACCAGCTCCTATCTCAAGCCGCCCGGCTTCATCTCGGGCGGCGGCGGGCTTGTGTCCACGGCCCGCGATTATCTCGCCTTCGCGGCGATGCTGCTGAACGGCGGCACGGCGAACGGCGTGCGCTTCCTCAGCCCCAAGACCGTCCAGCTGATGACCGCCAACCACCTGCCCGGCGGCAGGACGCTGGCCGAGCTCTCGACCTCGATGTTCTCGGAGGTCGGCTATGCCGGCGTCGGCTTCGGGCTCGGCTTCTCGGTCACCACCGATGTGGCGGCCTCGATGCTGCCGGGCTCGAACGGCGATTACGCCTGGGGCGGCGCGGCCTCGACCTATTTCTGGATCGACCCCAAGGAAGAGCTGATCTGCATCTTCCTCACCCAGCTGCTGCCGTCCGACACCTATCCGGTGCGGCGCGAACTCAGAACGCTCGTCTATTCCGCCTTCGAGGACACCAACGCATGAAATATCTCCACACCATGATCCGCATCAGCGATGTGGACGCCTCGCTCGATTTCTTCGTCAACAAGCTCGGCCTCGTGGAGCGCCGCCGCTTCGACAACGAAGCGGGCCGCTTCACGCTGATCTTTCTCTCCGCCCCCGAAACGCCGGAGGCCGAGGTCGAGCTGACCTATAACTGGGACCCGGAGGCCTATGGCGGCGGGCGCAATTTCGGGCACCTCGCCTTCGGCGTCGACGACATCTACGCCGCCTGCCAACGACTGATGGACGGCGGCGTCACCATCAACCGCCCGCCGCGCGACGGGCGCATGGCCTTCGTGCGCTCGCCCGACAGCATCTCCATCGAGCTGCTGCAGAACGGCCCTGCTTTGCGCCCGGCCGAACCCTGGGCGTCGATGCCCAACACCGGCGTCTGGTAGCGCGCCTACTCGACGCGCTCGATCAGCCGGCCGGTCCTGTCGGCGGTGACGACGCTCCGGCGGCACAGATCCTCGCGGCGGATTTCCTCCGCGGGGCGGTCGCCCAGCACGATGCGGATGTCATAGAGGCACGGCCCGGCCGGCAGGGAGATGTCGATGCGGCCCTTGATGGGCAGATTGTCGGTCAGCCGCTCGGCGCCCCAATGGTCGGCGCCGGCGGGCGCTGCATAGACGCCGCGGATGACGTCGCCCGTCTTGTTGACCAGCGTGAGCTTGATCGGGGTTTCCGAGGCGGCGTCGCCGTCGGGTGCGGGTTCGTCCTTCCAGGTGCCGGGGAGGACGCGCGTCGGACGGATGGTCAGCTTGCCGTCCCTCAGCCAGTAGGCGCCCTCATAGGAAACGGGCTCGCCGGGGCCGCCCGCCGCCGGCTTGCCGGCAAGGGCGCTGCCGTCGATCTCGACGGATTTCGCCGTGGCGATGCGCACATTGCCGGCGACGACGGTGAAATTGCCCGGCGGGCACGGGGCGCGGACGCAATAGACGGGCTGATAGCTGACCGTGAACCGGCCCTCATAGGTGGGGGCCTCGGCGCCCGCCGAAAGGGCGGCGAGGGAGATCAGGGCGAGCAGCGGCGTCAAGCGGGGCCTCGTGCATGTGCGTCGCTGCGCATCGGGCGCTGCGGATATGGCGTCAGTGAGGCGGAAGGTGGTGCCTGGGGCCGGAATCGAACCAGCGACACACGGATTTTCAATCCGTTGCTCTACCAACTGAGCTACCCAGGCGCCCGGTCGCGCCCGGAGGCGCATCGTTGGAGGGCGGGCTTATAGGGGCCACAGCAAATCCTGTCCAGCGGGACGGCCAATCTTCCGGAAAACGGCCCCCAAGGGGGCATCCCATATCAGCGCGAGGGCCACGTCCAGGACGGACCGTCGGCATCGTCCTGTTCGGCCAGCGTTTCCCCCAGCCTCTTCTGCAGACGGATGCGCGTGCAGTCGGCCTCGATTTCAAGCTCCGAGATCAATTGTTCGGCGTGAGAAACGACGAGAATCTGGGAATCCCGCGCGGCGCGCGCGATGAGGCGGGCGAGCGGTTTGAGAAGATCGGGGTGAAGATTGGCCTCGGGCTCGTTCAGCACCATCAGCGGCGGGGGACGCGGCGTCAGGAGCGCGGCGGCAAGCAACAGATAGCGCAGAGTTCCCTCTGACAGCTCGGCGGTGCGCAGCGGGCGAAGCAGGCCATACTGCTTCATCTCGACGCTGAATCCGTCGGGCGACGCCTCTATCTCGATCGAACCGCCGGGGAATGCGTCGTCCACGGTGCCGGCGAAGGCATCCCAGTCGCCGATCTCGCGGATCGTCTGGATGGCCGCTGCGAGATCGACGCCGTCGCTGCCGAGGACGGGCGTCGATGTGCCGACCTGGGGCCGTCGCACCGGCGCACCGCGGTCGGTGCGGAACAGGTCATAGAAGCGCCAGCTGCGCATGCGTTCGCGCAGGATCAGCAGTTCGGGCGCCTCGCGGGGGTCGCTGCACTCGATCAGCATCGTGTCGGAGGGCGCGATCAACCGCTGCACGTCGCGCCAGGCGCCATCGGCGTCGCGCAGGCGCGCCGCCGGGCCTTTTCGGGTGGCGAAGACGCCAGACCGGCTCATGCACGCGCCCGTCCACAGCGCCTCGGCCTTGATCTGCGGATCGCTCGTAAACATCGAACGCCCCGGCATCGGCAAGCCAAGATCGATCGCATAGCCGTAATCGTCGCCGCCAAAGCCGAGCTTCAGGCTGATGGGATCGCGGCGCACGGTGCCCTGGACGGGGACGTCGCCGCGCTGCATGGCGCGCGAGATCACCTCCGGGCCGGCCCATAAGGTGGACCCCAGCCCCCCTTCCTGCGCCAGGGACTGGACGATCCGTCCTTGCGCGGCGTCCACAAGAAGCCGGAGCGCGCGATAGAGGCTGGATTTGCCGCTGCCGTTCGGGCCGGTGACGATGGTGAGCTGGCCGAGCGACAGATCGACATTGCGGAGGCTGCGGTAACCCGAAATGACGAGCCGCCGGATCACGGTTCCTCCGCGTCCTCATCCTCCGGCGGTTTGCCGGGGATGACATAGCCGCCTTTCAGCCAGCGATTGAGATCGATATCGGCGCAGCGTTTGGAGCAGAACGGCCTGAACTTCTCCGTCTGCGGCTTACCGCAGACGGCGCACGCAGGAGCATTGCTCATTGCGCGGCCGGGACGCTGGCGGTGCGGGGGGCCTCGACCGACACCTCGAAACGGTCGCGCGGCCAGCCTTCGCGCGCCTGGATGCGGAAGCGGGCGCCGATGCGTTCGCGCAGGCGTTTCAGCAGCACCGGCTCGTCGCTGATCCACGAGGCGACGGCGGGATGGGCGGTGCAGTTCATGGTGCGGCCGGGATTGGCGCGCGCTTCCGCCTCGATGCGGCGCAGGAACTCGTTGGCGACGGTGGCGACCGTCTTGATCCGCCCGCCCGACAGCAGGCCGCGCACCGGCTCGGTGAGGAATTTCGAGATCGGGTCGCGCACGCGCTTGCGCGTGAGTTCGACGAGGCCGAATTCCGACATGGGCGAAATCTGCGTCGGGACGCGGTCCTTGCCGAGGCTGAGGGCCAGCGTCTGCAGAACGCGGGCGACATTCTCCGGATCGCCCTGATGGATGAAGTCGATCACCACCAGCCCGCCGATGGCGCGCAGGCGCAGCTGGCGGCCGATTTCGGCGGCGGCATCCTGGTTGATGCGGAAACTGGTTTCCTCAAGCCCGGACGACGCGGTGAAGCTGCCCGAGTTCACGTCGATGGCGACCAGCGCCTCGGTGCCTTCGATGGTGATCCAGCCGCCGCAGGCGAGCGCCACGCGGGGATGCAGCAACGCCTCCAGTTCGGCTTCCACGCCCTTGGCCTCAAACAGGTCGCCGCCTTCGTGGAGGTGCAGCCTGGGCAGCACCTCGGGCATCGCCTCGGCGCAATAGGCGCGCGCTTCCTCAAGCGCCGCCGCGTCGTCGATGATGACCGCATCGGTCTCCAGCCCCACACAGTCGCGCAGCGCGCGCGCCACCGGATCGAGATCGCAGAAGATGGTGGAGGGCACGCGGGCGGTGCGCCTTTTCTCTTCCAGTTCGGCCCACGAGACGGCGAGACGTTCCGCATCCTCGCGCAGTTCGGCCTCGCCCGCCCCGATGGCGACGGTGCGCACGATGTAGCCGGCGGTCTTCAGCGTGCCCTCCGCCTCGGCGAAGCCCGAGACGATGCGGCTCAACCGCTCGCGTTCGGCTTCGTCCTCGATGCGGCGGGACAGCGCGACGCCGCGCTGGTTCGGCACGAGGATCAGCAACCGGCCCGCGATGGTGACATTGGCCGACAGGCGCGCGCCCTTGTCGCCGATGGGGTCCTTGATGACCTGGGTGAGGATCGCCTCGCCCTCGCGCACGCAATCGGTGATCGGCGGCAGGCCCTCGCCGAAGCCCGGCAGGTCGGCGAGACACCGGGCCTCCTTGGCGCCCAGGAACCCGGCGCGCTCCAGCCCGATATCGACGAAGGCCGCCTGCATGGCCGGCAGCACGCGCTGAACCCGGCCGAGCACGATATTGCTGAGCACGCTGTGGCCGGCGCGGCCGCCGCCCTCGCCTTCGCCCATCCCGGCGGTGCGCTCGATATAGATCTCTTCCAGGCGGCCATCGCCGACGACCGCGACGCGGGTTTCGCCCGCGCCGACATTGATCAAAACCTCATTCGCCATACAGGCCAGACTCGAATTTATGGTGTTTCCCTTACGTCACAGCCTACACGTGTGACGCGGAAACCCAAGCCCGTAATGAGCGCAAGGGTTTCCGTCAGAGGCAGACCGACGATCGCGCCATAGGAGCCGTTAATCGCCGGGATGAAGGCCGCCGCGCGGCCCTGAATGGCATAGCCGCCCGCCTTGCCGACGCCCTCGCCCGAGGCGGCATAGGCGTCGATCTCCTCGCGCGTCAGGCGCTTGAAGGTGACGCGGCTGGTGACGACCTTGAGCCGCGCTTTCTGGCCTGCACGCTGGGCCACGACCGCGGTATGGACCAGATGGCGGCGGCCCGAGAGCAGGCCGAGACAGGCCTTCACCTCGGTCGGATTGTCGGCCTTGGGCAGGATGCGCCGGCCGCAGGCGACCACCGTGTCGGCGGCCAGCACCAGATCGTCCGGGCCTGCGGCTGCGGCGGCCACGGCCGCCTTGGCCAGCGCGACGCGCGCCGCATAGGGGCGCGGCAATTCGTCTCTGAGCGGCGTCTCGTCGATGTCGGCGGGAAGAACGGCGTCGGGCACGATGCCCACAGAGCCGAGCAGGCTGAGGCGGCGCGGACTGGCGCTCGCCAGAATGAGGCGCAGCGGCGGCGCGCTCACTTGAAGCGGAAGACGATGCGGCCCTTGGTGAGATCGTAGGGCGTCATGGCGACCAGCACCTTGTCGCCGGCCAGCACGCGGATGCGGTTCTTGCGCATCTTGCCCGCCGTGTGGGCGATCAGGATGTGGTCGTTCTCAAGCTGAACGCGGAAGGTCGCGTTCGGCAGCAATTCCAGGACGGTGCCCGGAAACTCGAGCAGTTCTTCTTTAGCCATTCCTCACCGGGGATGCCCCGCGCTCAATAGCGGCGCGAGGCGGGGCGGAATGACAGGAATCCGGCCCAAGATCAAGGGTTGCCGGGGTCCGGCTCAGTCGAAGGCCGCCGGCAGAAGCGGATCGGCGGCATAGTCGAAGAGGCGCAGAATCTGGGCTTTCAGCGTGCGCCCGACCGAGACATCGTCCGGCACGTCGGCGCGCGCGAACCACCCGACGCCGGTCGTCTCCAGGCTCGTCGCCGGCGCCCCGCCCGTCACCGTGCACAGGAACACCGCCTTGGCGACGGAAAAGGCCAGCGGTCCGTGGCCCTGCCGCGTGCGGTCCCACAGCGCCGCCAGGCGCTCCACCCGCACCTCATAGCCGCTCTCCTCGCGCACCTCCTTGGCGCAGTTCTCCGCCGGGGTCAGGTTCACGTCGGCCCAGCCGCCGGGCAGCGTCCAGCGGCCCGCATCGGCCGCCTCGCGCACGAGGAGTATCTCGCCCGCCGCGTTGAAGACGGCGGCGCGCACGTCCAGCTTGGGCGTCGCATAGCCCTGCTCGCCCGCGAACAGGGCTTCGATGCGTTGGGCCGGCGCATCGGTATGAGCCGCCATGATGCGCGCGCCCAGCTCGCGCAGCATCTCATAGCGCTCGCGGTCATAGGGATCGCGCGTGAAGGCGAGCCCGGTCTGGGCGATCGCCTGCATCTCGCGCGTCCAGGTCAGCCAGTCGGGATCGGTCATTGAAGGCGCTCCTTCACGCGGCCGCGAAGCGCGCCTTGATCCGGCGCAGCAATTCGTCGCGCACGCCGCGATAGACGTCCAGCCGCTGCTCGCGGCTGCCTTCATGCGCGGTCGGGTCCATGGTCGGCCAGTATTCGGCGTCGACGGCCATCACGCGGGTGAACTCCAGCGCCTTGTGGTGCGCCTCGGGCGACAGCGAGACGATGAGATCGAACGACGAGTCTTCCAGCTCGGCGAAGGTCTTGGGCTTGTGGGCGTGGATATCGATGCCGATCTCGGCCAGCGCCTCCACGGCCAGCGGGTCCAGCTCGCCCGCCTTCACGCCGGCCGATTCCACATAGGCGTGGCGGCCATAGAGATGGCGCATGATCGCCGCCGCCATCGGCGATCTGACGGCGTTGAAGGTGCAGGCGAAGAGCACGGCATCGGGCAGGTCTTCGCCGTTCGGCCCTTTCATGCGCGCCCGGGATCGTCGCGGGCGTGGAGGGCGCAGATCAACGTGAAGAGCCGCCGCGCCGTGTCGTGGTCCAGCTCGATCTTGTCCTTCAGCCGCTCGCGCAACACCTCCGAGCCTTCGTTGTGCAGGCCGCGCCGCCCCATATCGATGGCCTCGATCTGCGCCGGCGGGGCGGAACGGATCGCCTCGTAATAGCTGTCGCAGACGAGGAAATAGTCCTTGATGATCTTGCGGAACGGCGTCAGCGACAGGATCACCCGGCCATGCGGGGCGCGCGCCTCGGTCAGCACGTCGAAGACCAGCCGGCCTTCCTCCAGCGCCAGGCGCAGCACATAGGGCCCGCCCGGCGACTGCACGGGGCGGAACGAATTGGCCTCCAGCAGATCGAAGATCGCGACGCGGCGTTCGTGCTCCACATCGGCGCCGCGCGCCTGGATGCTGGTCTCGTCCAGCTCCACATCGACAAGGCGGAAATCGCCGCTCATCGCACGTTCAACCGGATGGCGACCGAGCGCGCATGGGCCGGCAGGCCCTCGGCTTCGGCCAGCGTCAGCGCGGCGGGGCCGATGGCGGCGAGGCCGGCGGCGTCGCAGCGCACCAGCGTCGTGCGCTTCATGAAGTCCAGCACGCCAAGACCGCTCGCAAAGCGCGCCGTGCGCGAGGTGGGCAGCACATGGTTCGGCCCCGCCACGTAATCGCCGATCGCTTCGGGCGTGTGACGGCCGAGGAAGATCGCTCCGGCATTCGACACTTTCGCCGCCAGCGCGTCGGGGTCGGCCACCGCCAGCTCCAGATGCTCCGGCGCGATCGCGTCGACCAGCGGCACGGCCTCGTCCAGATGGCGCACCACGATGATCGCGCCGTTCGCCGTCCAGCTGGCGCGCGAGGTGCCCTCGCGCAGCGCGCCGGCAAGCTCGGCCTCCACCGCGCGCGCGGCGGCGTCGGCGAAGGCGGCGTCGTCGGTGATGAGGATCGCCTGCGCCGAAGGGTCGTGCTCGGCCTGGCTCAGCAGATCGGCGGCGATCCAGTGCGGATCGTTGGCGCCGTCGGCCACCACCAGAATCTCCGAAGGCCCGGCGATCATGTCGATGCCGACCTGGCCGAAGACGCGGCGCTTGGCGGCGGCGACATAGGCGTTGCCGGGGCCTGTGATCTTGTCGACCGGGGCGATGCTCTTGGTCCCATAGGCCAGCGCGGCCACCGCCTGCGCCCCGCCGATGCGATAGATCTCGGTCACGCCGGAAAGCCGCGCGGCGGCGAAGACCAGCGGGTTCATCACCCCGTCCGGCGTCGGCACCACCATGGCGAGCCGCTTCACGCCCGCGACGGCGGCCGGAATGGCGTTCATCAGCACCGAGCTGGGATAAGCCGCCGTGCCGCCGGGCACATACAGCCCCGCCGCCTGCACCGGCGTCCAGCGCGCGCCCAGGCCAATGCCCTGATCGTCGACATAGTCGATGACGCCGGGCATCTGGCGTTCGTGGAAGGCGCGGATGCGCGCCGCCGCGATCTCCAGCGCCGCCAGCGCCCTGGGGTCGGCCTTGTCCGCGACACCCGAAATTTCGGCATCGCTCAGGCGCAGCTCCGCCGCGCTCAGCGTCAGGCGGTCCCAGCGCGCGGTATAGTCCAGCACGGCGGCGTCGCCGCGCGCCCGCACATCGGCGATGATCGCGGCCGCCTGGGCATCGACATCTTCCTCCTCCGCGCGCTTGGCCGTCAGCAGCGCCTGAAAGCGCGCTTCGAAATCCGCGTCGGTGGTGGAAAGGCGCAAAGTCATGCGCCTCACATGCCCCGCAGCGGCGTCACGCGCAATGGGCGGTTTCCGGCGGTTTCGCGACTGCCCCGGACCAGAGGCGCCTCCGGCGATGGATCATAAACGGCCCATATGCGTTGAATATGCACTGTTTATGGACCAATTCTTGACACCCGGCAGGAATTGATCCATAAACAGCCCACCAAGGCCGCTCGCGATCCAATCATAGACCATCATGCCCAAGCCTGCCCTCCGCCCCTATTCCCGCTACAGCCGCGATGCCGTCGCCCTGCTGGGTCAGCAGATCCGCCGCGCCCGTATCGAGAAAAAGCTCACGGCGGGCGATCTCGCCGAGCGCGCCGGCGTCTCGCGCGGCCTCGTCCAGCGGATCGAGCGCGGCGATCCGGGCTGCGGCATCGGGCCGGTCTTCGAGGCGGCGGCGATCGTGGGCATCCGCCTGTTCGATTCCAGCCCCGCCGCGCTCAGCCAGATGAGCGATGAGGTGAAGCAGGCGCTCACCCTGCTGCCCCGCGCCGTGCGCCCCGCAAAGATCGAGACCGACGATGACTTCTGACGACACCCGCCATCGCGAGGCCCCTTATCGCGAGGCCCCCTACCGCGAGGCCTTCGTCTGGGTCTGGCTGCCCGGCGCGACGCAGCCCGTGGTCGCGGGCCGTCTCGATTCCATCGAGGGGCGGCTGATCTTCACCTATGGCCGCTCCTATCTGGCGCGCCCCGAGGCGATCGCGCTCTATCTGCCCGAGCTGCCGCTTCAGGCGGGGCCGCTGCCTCTGCTCAACGGGCTCGCCATGCCGGGCGCGATCCGCGACGCGGCGCCCGATGCGTGGGGGCGGCGGGTCATCATCAATCGCCGTCTCGGCGCTGCGGCGCGCAATGTCGATCCGGCGCATTTCGACGAGCTGACCTTCCTGCTGGAGAGCGGGTCCGACCGCATCGGCGCGTTCGACTTCCAGACCTCGCCCAC
>JAKOQZ010000168.1 GCA_029778105.1 Pseudomonadota bacterium
CCGCTACTACGAGGCGCTGTTCGATGGCCGGGTGTGCTACGCGGAGGTCAAGCGCTTCGACAAGCCGTTCACGGTTTTCGGCTTGTTTCCGCTCGACGATTCCGCCTCGCAGGAGACGTGGCGGGTCTATGACCGCCCGGACGTCCGGCTCTATCGCCGGCAGGCCTGCTTCGACCCGGCGCGCGTTCGCGCAATTCTGGATGGGCCCGGACCTCAGCGCCATTGACACGTCGCAACGGCTGAAACTCACAATGTCTTTGGTGACAGGGGCTTCAGCAAAAGTCAGTGGCGAGCGCGGTGACGATAGCGGTTAGCCGTCCGGCGAAGCTGTTCATGATGGCGGCGATGGCCGTGGTCGTGGCGTCTCCTGTTTATGCGCAGACGGCAACACCCACGCCGACGCCGACTAATACCCCGACCCCGACGGCCACGCCGACGCCGACCAACACGCCGACGCCCACGATCACGCCGACGCCGACCAATACGCCGACGCCCACGATCACGCCGACACCGACCAACACGCCGACGGCCACGCCGACACCGACCGACACGCCGACGCCGACGATCACACCGACGCCGACTGACACGCCAACGCCGACCATCACACCGACGCCGACCGACACCCCGACGCCGACCATCACGCCGACACCAACGGATACGCCGACCCCGACGATCCCTGTGACGCCGACGGTCACGCCGCCGATTACGGCGACTCCGGCAAACACGCCGACGTCACCTCCCACGGCAACGCCGACGGCGACGGCATCGCCGACGCCTTCGGAGATCGACAACATTCCCGGCGGCGGCAGCCCGCTTACGCTGCCTGCCTTCCTGCTGGTGTCGCTGATCGGCCTTGCTGGCCTGCTGACCTGGATGGTTCGGGCCCGTAATCCATGAACCCGTCGGCCTTGATGCCGACAGCGTCGCGGGCGGCGTTCTACGGACTGTTCGTATTCATCGTCGCTGCGATTTTCCTGTCGGTCTCGGCTTTGCCGGCCGTTCAGGACGTTCTCGCCAGGCCGCTCGTCGGCGCCATCGCTTTCGCAGCGACCGGCCTCATCGATTTTTTCGGCGGTACGATCGCCCGCGATGGAAATGTCCTGACAGACACCGCCACTGGAGCGACGGTTCACGTGACGCAGGCCTGCGACGGCCTGGGCGTCTTCGCCGTCTTCGCGGCGATGATCGTGGGGCTCTGCCGAAGCGTGAAGACGAGTCTTGCGGCGATCGCGACGCTGTTCGTCGCGATGCAGGTTTTCAACCTGATCCGCGTGATCGCATTATTCCATCTGCGCAGCGCGGCGCAGGACGTCTATGACGTTTCGCATCTTTTCATCATGCCCTGGACAACGGCGCTGATCGGATGGCTCATCGTCTGGCGGGTCTGGGCGAGGGCGCGATGACGCCCGGCCCGGCGGTCTCCGCCGTCGGACGCTTCGTCGTTGTTCTGGCGCTGGGAGGGGCGGTATGGCTTTGGCTGCGGGCGCCGGTTGCGAGCGCCTTCGCCGTCGTTCTCGATCTTCTGCTCGGTGCATTCGGCGGACCGGCCTTCGACAGGGCGTCGGGGGCCGGCGAGATCGTCGTGATTCAGACGCGTCTCCTCACGCCCGACGGCGCCTCGCTGCTGCTCGGGCGCATCGAACCGGCGCACTTCACCCTCGCCGTGCCGCTTGTCTGGGCCGCCGTCGTTGCGCTCGCGCCGCCACGCGCCTGGGCGCGCTGGCTTTCGCTCGGTACGCTGATCGTTCTTGGTTTTTGCATGGCCGCCGTGTTGCTGCAGGCCGGCGTGGCGATCCCCCGGCTGGGCGTTCGCGCAGGGGCGGTGGCGCTGCAGGGCGGGACGCCGCTCGAACCCAGTATTTCGCCCTGGTCACCGCCGAGCCCCGATCTGCTGTCGGTGCTGGATGCCTTCCGCATCGCGCTCGTGCACTTCAATCTGTTCGTCCTGCCAGCGATTATCGCCGCGCTGTCGGCACGCGCGCCGGCCGCGCCGGCAGTCGCGCCGCAACCGTCCGAGGTTGCGCGAACGTCAAAGCGAAACCGCCATGACCGCCGCCGCCGACGCTGAAAGCCGGCTGGCGCTGTGGCTCACGCTCGCGGCGATTGCGGCGGGCGCCGTGCTGCGGATGACCGGACTCTACTGGGATCAGGGTCAGATGCTGCATCCCGACGAGGCCAACCTCGTCCGGGGCGCGACCTATCTGAACCTGCAATGGGGCGCCGATCCCCATTTCTACGCCTATGGCGGGCTCAGTCTTTTTGCGCCGCGTGCGGTAACGGCGCTGTGGTCGGCATTCGACCCGTCTCTCGACGTGCTGGCGCCGCACATGCTGGCGTTGGCGGCGCGGTGGATCTCGGCGTGGTGTTCGCTCGGCGTCGTGGCGCTGGGGCCGCTCATCGTGCGGCGGGCCGGTGCGGGGCCGATGGCGGGCGCCGCCGTGGCGTGGCTGCTGGCGATGGACGTGGGGTTGATCCAGGCGGCCCATTTCGGAACCACCGATGCGCCTCTCGTGTTCGTGCTCGCCGCGCTCGTCTATCTTGCGATCCGCTTCACAGGCGGCGGGCTCGGCACGGCGGCGTGGGTTCTGCTCTCGGGCGCTGTATTGGGCGCAGGGGTGGCGCTCAAGGTGTCGGCGGCACCCATGGCGCTGGTGCCGGTTACGGCCGGGTTGATGCAGGCGCGGCGCCTCGGCCTGCGCACGACCCTTGTGGCTGCGCTGACCGGCCCGGTCGTGGCGGCGGCTGTGTTCGCGGCGTTCAACCCGCATGCCTTCATCTTCTGGAACGACTTCACGTCGATCATGGATTTCGAGGCCGGCGTCGTCAGCGGCCGCAACGACGTCTTCTGGACGCTTCAGTTCATCGGTCAGCCGCCGTTCTTTCTCGTCGCGCAGATGCCGTGGATGAGCGGTCCGCTGCTGCCAGGCCTTGGGCTGGCCGGCGTTCTGGCGATGCCGCTGGCCGCCTGGCGAAAGAATACGGTCGCGCGCTCACTCTTGCCGCTCGTCGTCTTTGCGATCGCCTGGTTCATCTACCTCGCGACCGTCCATGCGGCTTTCATCCGCTACCTTCTGCCCTTGTCGCTGCCGCTGGCGATCGGCGCGGTTTGGCTCATCCTGGAACTGGCCGGGCGGTGGCGGGGGCCGGCGACGTGGGCCCTGATTCTGGTGTCTACGCTGTGGGCGCTCGCCTTCTCGACGATCTACCGGACCGAGGATTCGCGCATCGTCGCCTCGCGGTGGCTGGTCAGCGCCGCCAAGCCGACCGACGTTCTCATCTTCGAACCCAGCGACAGCCCCATGCCGACGGGCATGCTCGACCCGCCGCCCTATGAACGTCTTCAACTGGATTTGCGCGAGGAAGGCGACCGGCCCGAGATCACGCGCCGCTTCGCCGAAATTCTGGAACAGGGCGACTGGGTCGTTATGGCCTCGCGCCGCAACTGGATGGTTCTGCCGCGGCTGCGCCAGCGCTTTCCGGCGGCATGCGCCTATTACGCGGCTTTGTTCGCCGGCGAACTTGGCTATGGCGAAGCGAAGCGGTTCGAGAACATGCCGCGCCTGTTGGGCGTCGTCATCCCGACAACGGGCGCAGAGGAAACTTTCGAGGTCTTCGATCATCCCACCGTGCGCATTTTCCGCAAGAATCGTGCGCTGACCGCCGACCAGTTGGCTGCAGCGATGGACAGGTACCGCTGGGCCTGCACCAAGCCCGGCGGCTAGATCAGGCCGGTCGCGCGCGCGAAGCTGAAGGCAAGCCCGGCGCCTGCGGCGAGCGTGACAGGATCGCGCCATGCGGCGATCGCGGCATCGCCCTTCAGCCGGCCCTTGAGCGCCAGAACCCAGATGCGCGACAGAAAGGCGGCGATAAAGAGAGGGAAGCCCCACAGCCAGCCGCTATTGGGATAGTGCACAGGATCGTATCCAGGCTCGATTACATAGATCGCCAGAAGGCCCGTCGCCGCCGCGAGCAGGGCGATGCCCATGGCCGCCACGGCGGGCGCATCGACCGGTCGATAGGCCCGCCCCTGCATCCTGTCCTCCGGGCGCGAGGCCAGATCGTCGGCGCGCTTGGAAAGGGCCAGCGACAGGAAGAATGCGACCGAGAAGGCGATGAGCCAGGGGCTGGCCACGACCCCCGCCGCCGCCGTGCCCGCCAGTACACGCAGCGCGAACAGCGTCGCCAGCGTGGCCACATCCGCCCACCGCAGGCGCTTGAGGATAAGCGTGTAGGCGACTGTCAGCGCCAGATAGGTGCACGTCGCCAGTAGAACCCCCCGATTGGCGCAGGCGGCGAGAACCACGCTGGCAAGCGCAAGGCCCGAAGCGCTGGCCAGCGCCACGCGTGGGCTCAACAAGCCTGAAGCGATGGGGCGCGCGCGCTTCAGCGGATGCCGCCGGTCCGCCTCTGCATCGCGAAGATCGTTGCCGAGATAGCCCGCTGACGCGGCGAGCGACAGTGCGGCGAAGGCCAGAACAGCGTTCTGCCAGGCGGCGGCGTCCGACATACGGCCGCCCAGAAACAGGCCCGCGAAAGCCAGCAGGTTTTTCGACCAATGCGCGGGCCGCATTCCCCGAACGAGACTGGCCAGCGTTGTCATGCCCGAGTGGCGCGCAGCATCACGTTGACCGTGGGCTTCCCCTTCGGCTCGGCATCGGAGTTGTTCCGGTCGAACCAGTGCGCCACGCGAATGCCGAATCGCACGGGATCGAACCAGCTGCGCCGCCCGGTCGCCCCGGCCTCGCCGCGCGCGGCGCTGTCGGCCCAGCTGGCGGGCAGGGCGCCCTTGTCCAGCATCGTCTTGCCCAGGCCGTAGACGACATTGTGGATGAACGGCATGCAACGCCGCGTGTGGGTGGAGACCTCGTCGACGCGAAATCCTGCGCCCGCGATCAGGGCCTCCAGCTGGCCGGGCGTATAGAGCCGCTCATGTCCAGCCCAGATGCCGCCGAAGAAACCGTCGCGCACCGGCTTCAAGCCGAGCCGTTCGCGGCTCCAGTTGATGGGGTCCCAAAGTGCGGGATAGTTCGCGTTCGGCACGCTGGTGAGCAGCCGTCCGCCCGGCTTCAGAACGCGGAGCGCCTCGGCCAGAGGGGGCGCTTCCTGCGGAAAATGTTCGATCACCTCGGACATCACCACAATGTCGAGCGACCCGTCGGGCAAGGGCAGGCTCTCGGCGTTACCGCAGACCAGCGTCGCCTCCGACGCGCGGGGCCGCGCCGCCCGGATGTTGGCCTCGACGCCCTCGACCGCCACGACATGCCGAACGCCGAGATCGCGATATAGCGGCAGATAAAAGCCGCGTCCGCAGCCGATGTCGGCCAGCCGCAGATCGGGGTTCACGCAAAGGGCTTCGGCGATCCAGCCCCCCAGAATGCGCGCGCGGCGGCGAAAGGCCGTGTCGGCTTCGTTGGCATAGCGCGCAGCGGCCAGCGCCTGCCCACGCGCCGCCGGTCCGGTTTCGCGCAGCGGCGACGGGGCGTTCATGGCCGCAGCTTGCCCAATCGCACCAGCCCGTGCAACATGCACAACATCTTGAAGGGAAACGATTTCTGTCGATGGCCGAAACGATCCGGGGCGGCTTCGTTCTGTGCCTGACCTATCACCTTCCCAATGTCTCGGGCCTGACCATGTCGGCCCATCAGGTGGCGCGGGCGGTGCAGGCGCGCGGCCATGATGTCGCCGTCGTGGCCGGCCGGTCGCCGCCGGATCTGCCGGCACGCGAGATCGTTGACGGCATGGAGGTGACGCGCGTGCGCGCCTGGGGCCGTCTGGGCAAGGCGCTGATCATGCCGGGCTATGCGGCGGCGCTCTGGCGCGCGATGCGCGGGCGCACCTTCGTCAATGTGCACTTGCCCAACATGGATGCCGCCATCATCGCGCTGACCACCCGCCTCAGGGGCCGGCGCCTGATCGTTTCCTATATCAGCTCGATGAGCAAAGCGGGGCTGGGCGCCCGCGTGATGCGCGCCGTGGCGGCGATGAGCCATCTCGTCGCCGGCGCGCTCGCCGAACGCATCGTGGTGACGTCCGCAGACTATGCCGCGCAATCGACCTTCTGCCGCATATTCCGAAGAAAAGTCGTGCCGGCGCCGCTGCCGATCTGGCTGAACCTTCTGCCCGATGAGACACCGCGCGAGCCCGGCCCTCGCGCCGCGAGCGAAGCTGCGCCTTTTCGCATCGGCTATGTCGGCCGGATCGCGCGGCAGAAGAGCCTCAACGTGCTTCTGGCGGCTATCCCGCGCCTCGCCGAGCGGGTGGGGCCGCATTTCACCATCGACCTCATCGGCCCGGCGGATGCGGTGATCGGCGAGAATGATTGGCGCGGCATCCTCGCCGAGGCCGAACGCTCGGGCGGGCGCGTCCGCCATCTGGGCACGCTGCACGGCGCGGCGCTCGCCGCCGCCTATCGCGATCTGGACGTTATGGTTCTGCCTTCGACCGACCGGCTGGAGTCTTTCGGCCTGGTTCAGGTCGAGGCTATGTGGCGCGGCGTGCCTTGCGTCGCCAGCGACATGCCCGGCATGCGCTATCCGGTCGAGGCCAGCGGCATGGGCCGCCTGACGCCGCCCGGCGACAGCAACGCGCTGGCGGACGCCATTGCGGACACGCTGCTGCAGGGTCCGCCGCATTATGCGTCCGGGCCGGAACTGGAGCGGCTGTTCGGCGTGGAAACGGCCTGCAAGCCTTATCTCGATCTCGTCGGGACGCCGGGGCCGGCGAAATGACGCGGCGTTTGCGCACGCTGGTGACGGGCGGTGCCGGCTTTATCGGCGCGCATCTCTGCCGCCGGCTGCTCGGAGATGGCCGTCACGTGATCTGCGTCGACAATTTCTCGTCCGGCGCGCGGCGGCACATCGAACCTCTGCTGGAACGCGATGATTTCGATTTCATCGAGCACGATGTCTGCACGCCGCTGACGCTGGACGTCGACGAAATCTACAATCTCGCCTGCCCGGCCTCGCCGGTGCAGTATCAGAAGGAGCCGGTGCAGACGATCCGCACCAATGTGCTGGGCATGATCAACATGCTCGATCTGGCCCATCGCTGCGGCGCGAAGATTCTGCAGGCTTCCACCAGCGAGGTGTATGGCGATCCCCTGGTGCATCCCCAGACGGAAGACTATTGGGGGAACGTCAATCCGATCGGTCCGCGCGCCTGCTATGATGAAGGCAAGCGCAGCGCGGAGACATTGTGTTTCGATTACCGCCGGCAGTTTGGCGTGCGCATCAAGGTCGCGCGCATTTTCAACACTTACGGCCCGATGATGCGGCCAAATGACGGGCGCGTCGTTCCGGCTTTCATCCTGCAGGCGCTGGCCGGTGAAGACATCACGATTTTCGGCGACGGCCGGCAGACGCGCGCCTTCTGCTTCGTCAGCGACATGGTCGACGGGCTCGTGCGGCTTATGGCGACGCCCGATGAGGTGACGGGGCCGATTAATCTGGGCAATCCGGTCGAGCATACGATCGAAGCGCTGGCGCGCCGCATCATCGGTCTGGTCGGCTCGGACTCAAACCTCACCCTGTCGCCGGCGCCCGTTGACGATCCGCGCCAGAGGCTGCCCGATATTTCGCGCGCACGCGCAGTGTTGTCTTGGTCGCCGCATGTCGACCTCGACGCCGGCCTCGCGCAGACGATCGCCTATTTCCGCGAATGACCGAGGCTTGCGGCAGTGCGCTGGGCGGCAGTGTCGAGCCAGGTCGCCGCGACGCGGCTCAGCGCGCTGCAGGCAAGGGGTTTCGTTTGAAGTCGGCGCCGACCGACCCGTTTATGAACTTTTCGACGACTTGCTCCACAAAGGTCCGGATCTCAGCCCTGTTGGACATCTCGATGTTCTGCTCCAGAACGATACGGGCAAGGCCGTAGGTCAACGCGAAGAACCCATAGGCCGTCTGGCAGCGTATGTGGGTGGTGGTCAGGTCGGTCGGGTCGTAGAGGTTCTCGCCGTAGACGAGAGCGACCAGGGCGCCGAAAGACCGGTCTGCCGCGGCCGTGAATCTGGCGTGTTTGGTTCGCGAAGGAAGCCCGAACATCATGCGGAAGATCTCGGGGTTCGCGATCGCGAATTCGACAAAGTCGAGCGCAGCCGCTTTCGCCGCCTCCACGCGGTTCTTCGACCGTGCGATGATTTTGGGCAGGTAGTCAGCGCGTCGCTGATGTGCCGACGCCGCGATGTTCAGCAGCAAGTCATCCAGATTATCGAAGTGATTATAGAAATTGGCGGGCGTGACGCCGATTTCGCGGGTCAGACGGCGAACGGAAAGATCCTCATATCTTTCTGTCTTCAGAAGCCGGAGCGCGGCCGCCGTCAGATCCTCCGCAACGTTACCCCTGTGATAAGGGCGCTTCTCGGTCAGCTTTTTCTGCAGCTTCGCCATGCCCGGCATCTTCCCCCGTCACTGGCGGCTCGAGGCTGGCCCGTCCAGACGCCCACATGATGCTTATATAAAACGTGCGCGCTCTGATGGCTCAATCCACTTCTGCAAGTCGGTTGTGTGGCTGCAGGGCGGCATGAAATCGGCTGACGAGACGGTATAGGACGGTATGTCCGTATGTGGCGGTCATGGCCTCCGCGCCGGCTGGCTGTGGTTTGGCGATAGGGGAAAGATACGCCGGACTCGCTGGACGCCACCCCGAGGCTGCGGTCTGGCGCAGGTGGCGCTCGAGCAAGGGGGCATCGGCCACGACGAATTCGATGATCGAGCTATCGTGGCGGGGGGGCTCCGTTTCCAAGCCCCACACCTTGCTGCTATCAGCGGGCCAATAATCGTTGGAGGACACATCCATGGACCCGTTCCGCGAAAATCTGTTCGCTGGCAAGACCGCTTTCATCGCCGGCGGCACGTCGGGCATCAATCTTGGCATCGCCAAGCGTCTCGCGGGGCTGGGCGCGAAGGTTGCTGTCGCCGGGCGCAATCCCGAAAAGGCGACGGCGGCTGCGGCCGAAATCGGCGGGCCTGAGGTCGCCCTTGGCCTTTCCGCCGATGTGCGCATCTATCAGTCGGTCGAGGACGCGCTCGACCAGGCCGTCGCGCGTTTCGGCAAGCTGGATATCGTCATCTCCGGTGCAGCGGGCAATTTCGTCGCCCCGGCGCTCGGCATGTCGGCCAACGGTTTTCGCACGGTGGTCGATATCGACCTCAACGGCACGTTCAACGTCTTCCGCGCCTGCTACGCGCACCTCAACCGCCCCGGCGCTTCGCTCATCGCGATCACGGCGGGGCAGGCGGTGAATCCCCGCATGCTGCAGGCTCATGTCTGCGCAGCCAAGGCTGGCATCAATCATCTCTGCCGCGTGCTGGCGATGGAGTGGGGGCCGAGCGGCGTGCGCGTGAACGGCATTTCGCCCGGCCCCATCGCCGACACCGAAGGCATGGCCCGTCTTGCCCCCACACCGGAGGCCGAAGCTGCGCTCACCAGCCGCATCCCGCTGCGTCGCTACGGCACGAAGGACGAAATCGGCGACGCCGCCGTGTTCCTCTCCTCGGATGCCGCGCGCTATGTCACCGGCACGATCCTCGACGTCGATGGCGGCTCCCAACTCGGTGATGCGAGCACGCGCGACGGAACGCACGGGCTCGCCTGATCGTCTCGCATTGAGCCGCCCACTTTGGGGGCGCAATCGCCGTCCGGAACGGCTAGTTTGCCGGCATGGACACGTATGACGAACGCGGCAGACCGGCGGGCGCTGCGGGCAACCGGCCGGACGTCTGGCAACTGGCGCGGCGGGCGCTCGCCTGCCGCTGCCCCAATTGCGGAAGAGGCAGGCTTTTCACCGGATATGTCACGCCGGTCAGCGCCTGCGCGGTCTGCGGCGAACCTCTGGGCCACATCCGCGCGGATGACGGCCCCGCCTGGCTGACCATCCTGATTGTCGGCCACATCGTGGTTGCTGCGATTCTGGCCGTCGAACCCTATGTCGATTGGCCGCAATGGGTGTCGAGCGTGGTGTGGCTCGGCCTCGCGCTCGTGCTGGTGCTCATTGTGCTGCGCCCGGCAAAAGCGCTGTTTATCGGCATATTGTGGCGCAGCGGCGCACCTGGATCGGAAGGCGCCGCGCCGCGCACGCCTTAGGCGGCATTCGGTCGCAACGCGAACCCACCCCCGAACGCCTAGACTTCCATCCTTTGGGTCCGGGAGTTTCGTATGCGCAGCCGATTCAGTCGTGTCACCGCAATCGTCTGCTCGTGTCTTCTGGCTTCGGCTCCCATACAGTCCGCGCTCGCCGAGGCCGCAGATCCGGATCGTCTGGCGTCGGCGATGGATGCGACGGCGGAGGCGCTGGAGGCCATCGCAGCCGCGGCGCCGCGCGCCGATTTCGAGGTGCCGGCGCTGGCCGCCAGCATTGACGGCGACTCCGGCGCGTTGTCCGCGTGGGTGCAAGCGCACATCGCGCCCGATGCCTATCGCGGAGAGTTGAAAGGCGCAGAGGGCGCGCTTGAAGACCGTCGCGGCAACAGCCTCGACCGCGCGCTGCTTCTGGCCGCGCTGGTGAAGGCGAAGGGCGGCACCGCCCGGCTCGCGCGCACGACGCTGGAGTCGGCGACGGCCCTCAAGCTGGCTGAAACGATTGCTGCAGAAAGCCATACGCCTGCCGCCGCGCTTGATGCCACCCGGATCGACCCGATCCTCGCCGCTCTTGAATCCGATACGCGGATCAACGGTGCGGCGCTGAAAGCGGCCCGGGAAAAGGCTGAAGGCGAAGCGGCGGCGGCCTCGGCCGCAGGCGATGCCCTGCGCAGCAAGGTGACGGCTGGCCTTGTCGGTCTGGTCGGCTCGCGTTTGCCCGGCGAAACCGCGACCGCTGTCATGCTGGCGGATCACTGGTGGGTGCAAGTGGAACAGGGCGGCGTCTGGGTCGATCTCGATCCTGACGCCACGACCGTTGGCGCGTTGAGCGCCACCGAGACGATGGACGCTGACGCAGTGCCCCAGTCTGAAAAGCACCGCGTCACGCTGCGCGTCGTGGCCGAAACAGCGCCCCGGGGCGGGGCGCTCACCACCACGACGCTTCTTGAGCGCACCTACGACACGGCCGACGTCAATGGCCGCATTCTATCCCTCGCTACTCAGCCGCTGAATGCGCCAGGTCTTGATGCGCTCGCGGCGACCAAGGGCGATATCGCCGCCGACTATCGTGCGGGCACGGCGTGGCTGCCCGTGCTGGTGGCGGACGGACCCGAAATCCAGAATCTCATCCGGGACGATGGCGCGATACTCGAAGCGACCGATGCCAATATCCAACAGCAGACCGGCGTTGCAGCCGCGTTCGGCGGCAACACGTCCGGCCTCGACCAGATCGGCTCAGGTGAGGAAGAGCCCGCAGAAGCGGCCAGTGCAGGTCAGTTCACGTCAGCCTGGATTGAATTTGAGATCACCGCGCCGGGCGCGCCGGCACACACCGAGCGACGCGTCATTTTCGATGCGATCGGAGCCGAAGCCCGTGCAAACGGCGCCGTTCCGGAAGAACTGACCGACGCGGCCCTGGCGGCGCGGGGGCAGGCGCTGCGCGATACATACGCGATCGTCATTCAGGGCGGCGCCATCTCGCCCGCCCGCGCGGCGTCACGCTTCGCCGCCAGCGTCGCGATGGCGCGCAGGTTCGTGGCGAATTGGCTACGCGGCGGCGCAAGCGAGACCGGCCCTCTTTATCCCGACGAATTCCGTCTGCCCAATCTTGAGCTGACGGCATGGGCGATGGGGCGCGATGGCGACGTTGCGCTGGCAGGCACGAATATCGCGCTGCTGCGTGATACGGCGCTTATCGGCGATGACGGGCTGTCGATGATCCAAGTCTTCGACATCGTCGCCAATCCCGTCGCGGGGCCCAACGGCGCCGCGCGCCTCGCCGCCGGTGTCGGCGATACGGTGCTCGAACATCAGCTGATGGGCGCGCCCGATGGTTCGGTCAACACCGCCATCGCCTTCGCCGCAGATCTCGATGCCGGAAAGCCATGGGGCGTCGTCACGCCGGACGATCCGGCGGCGTTAGACACGCTCGGCCTGGCGCCCGACGCGGCGGCGCTGATCCGGTCCGATCTCGCCAGGGGCGCGGTGGTCGTGGCGCGCCCGGGGGCCACGCTGGCGGACGCCACCTGGTGGCGCATCGATCCTGCGACAGGCGAGACGGTGGGCATGACGGCGGCGGGCGGCTCCGAAGCCGCCGAGTATGTGGTCGCCGCCAGTATCTGGGTGGTCGTTTTCGGCGGCGCGATCAAGCTGCGTTGCGAAAGGTCCGGCGGCCGCCAGGGCGGGCAGAGCTATGCCGAGTGTGCGGCCGCGTCGTATTCCAACCCGTTCGCAAGGGCAGGCGAGGCGGTGAAAAAGAAAATCGGCGGCGCGCTCGACGCGGCCAGCGGCGACGCGCTGAAGGGCTTTTAGCCCTTTCGGCCGGCGGCCCGCCGTTCGTCGAGCTGTGAGAGGATCATGATTTTCTGCCAGATCTTGCGGCCCAGATCCGAGGCCAGGTCTTCCACCTCGGTGGCGGCCTGCAGGATTGCGCGGTCGGCGCTGGCGCCGGCATAGAGCGCCGCCAGCTTCGCCGTCAGGGCCAGCATCTCGGCGCAGAAATCGAGATACCGGGCCAGCTCGAACTCGCTCATCTGCCTGACGGGCGAAGCGGCGCTGACGGTCGCGCCCGAAAGGATCATGGTCGGGTCTTTGGTCAGCTGGTGCATGTCGATGACATGCGCATAGGACCGCAGCTCGTGCAGGGCCGTCAGCGTGCGCGAGCGCTTGATGCGCTCCTCAAGCGTCAGCACGAACCAAATTGCTGCGCCCGCGAGCAGCAGCAGATTCACCGCCGAATCCAGTCCCTGCGCAAGCGAGGTCGCGTCGGCGCGCGCGGCGACGGCGGGCCAATCGATCTGCGAGACCACCCAGATCGTCGCTGCCGCCCAAAGTCCGGCGACAAGCGCCGCGAGGCTGCGCAGCCACAACATCGGTCGCGCCAGCGCCGCCGCGTTTCGTGCGGTCGTACGCGCTGTGCCGGTCAACCGCACGCAGAGACGGCCCAGACTTGCATCGGGAAAACGCGCCGTGATCCGCTCGCCGAGACGCGCGAGCGTCTCGATGATCCGCGAAGCATCCAGCCGCATGTCTTCGCTCGCCATCGATCCTCTGCTCTGCGCGCCCTGGTCGCTTTGCGACCATAGGCGGGCGAGGCGGGCGTGGACAATCGGTGCGGAGGAGATTCTGTCACGACATTCCGCCAAGAGAAGGGCCTGCGCTCGGCTTCGGCCATCACGTCGCGGGTTTCGCATCGGCGCTTGGGGCTATAGGCTTTCGCGCGAAAGGCGCGCCAGACGCCTCGCCGGAAACGACAGATGGAGGAAACGCCATGACGCTCCCGCGCCTCGCCATTGATGGTCTCTGGTTCCGCGAACCTTCCGGGCGCCGCGTCCTGCTCCGCGGCGTCAATCTGGGAGGAGACACGAAAGTCCCCGCCGGCCCCGACCAGCGCACGCATTTGGCGACCGACTTCAGCGACCACCGCACCGTCAGCTTCGTCGGTCGTCCCTTTCCTCTGACCGAGGCGGACTTGCACTTCAGGCGTCTGGCCCATTGGGGCTTCAATTGCCTGCGTCTGCTGACCACGTGGGAGGCGGTCGAACACGAAGGACCGGGCGTCTACGATACGGCCTATCTCGACTATCTCGCCGAGATCACGCGTTTGGCCGGCGTCCACGGCTTCTATGTCTTTATCGATTTCCATCAGGATGCCTGGAGCCGGATGTCGGGCGGCGACGGCGCCCCCGGCTGGACTTTCGAAGCGGTCGGTCTCGACTTCACGACCTTTCATGCCGCCGACGCCGCCCATGTCATGCAGCACAAATACGATGCGGCGAAAGGCGGAAGGCAGGACGCCTATCCCCAGATGACCTGGGCGCAGAACTATCGCATGCCCGGAAACGCGATCATGTGGACGCTCTTTTTCGCCGGGAACGCTTTCGCACCCGATTTCCGCATCGAGGGCTCCAGCGCCCAGGATTGGTTGCAGGGCAAATATCTCGGCGCGATGCGCGCCGTGGCGGAACGCGTCGCCGCGATGGATCACGTCCTCGGCTTCGACACGCTCAACGAACCCAGCCTTGGATGGATCGGCAAGGAGCTGTCATATCAGCATGTCGAACGCTCGCCCGCTCATCCCGAGCATGTCGCGCCCGGCCCGGCCTGGTCGCCACTCGATGGTCTCATGGTCGCGCAGGGCGAAACGCGCACCGTGCCAGTCGTCGGGTTCGACGCCGCAACCATGTCGATGAAGGTCACGCACCACCAGACGGTGAATGCAGACCGGGTGCGCATCTGGCGCGAGGGCGCCCGCGATCCCTTTGCATCGGCTTACGATAGGGGGCTGCGGGAGGACTATTTCACCCATGACGGGGTGCGGGCGATCGATCCCGAAGCAGACTTTATGGTGCCGTTCTTCAACGCGGTCGCAGACACCATTCGCGCCTGCCGGCCCGATTGGCTGGTGTTCGCCGAGATGGACCCGTTCAAGACTTTCTCGGGCGCCACTTTCCCGCCCGGCATGCCGGCCGACACGGTCAACGCCTCGCACTGGTACGACGTTGTGACGCTGACGACCAAGACGTTCATGTTTCCCGTCGCCTTCAACCCCTTCAGCGGCCGGACGCTGGAAGGCGCGGATGCGATCCGCAATTCCTATGTGAACCAGCTCGGCCGCTACAAGGCAATGAGCGAGGCGATGCCGGGCGGAGGCGCGCCGGCCTTGATCGGCGAGTTCGGTATCCCGTTTGATCTCGATGGCGGCGCGGCCTACGAGGCGTGGGGCCAGGGCGATCGCTCGGCCAAACCCTGGGCCAGCCACATTCAGGCGCTGACGCTGATGTATGACGCGCTGGACGAATTGCTGCTCCACTCGACGCAGTGGAATTACACCGCCTCCAACCGTAACGATCTGGCGATCGGCGATGGCTGGAATCAGGAGGACCTCTCGATCTGGTCGGCTGACCAGTCGACCGGCGACAACGATCCCGACAGCGGCGGCCGCGCCGTGGCGGGCTTTGCGCGGCCCTTTGTCCGCGTCTGGGCAGGACGGCCGATTTCGCAGAAGTTCGACAGCGTCACAGGCCGCTTCCGGGCCGAATTGACGCTCGAAACGGGCATCGGCGACATCGAGATCTATGCCCCGGAAAGGCTCTATCCCGGCGGGCCGGCCATCGAGATCGAAGGCCCCGGCAAGGCGGTGTATGACGCGACCAGCCAGATCGTCCGGGTGACGCCCAAGGCCGAGGCCCTGCTCACCATCCGCCTGACGCCCAAAAAGGGCTGACAGCGTGGGCGTCTTGCGGATGCATCGCGCGGCTTGCTAACCAAGGGTCTGGAACAGGGGACTCATGGTCAAGATCATCTTCGCGATTGCGGGCGGCGTTGCGTTCACCGCCGTGATGCTGGCGGTTTTCGCGGCTATCGCGATGTTCAGTCACAAAAAGCCCGACGTGCCGGGCGCGTGGTATATGCGGAATGGCTATGCCTTCTTCACAGGCCGCAATTTCGATCCGGCGGCCGAGCCGGCCCGCCGCCTCTTCATACTCTGCGCCGGGGTCTTCTTCCTTGCCGTGATCATCGCCATCACGTTCGGCCTGATCGGCTGGCCGAACCCCAATGCGGTCCCCGCCGCCACCTGAAGGAGCCGCCCATGACCGGACCGCTGGCGGGCGTGAAGATCGTCGATATGTCGGCCGTCATCGCCGGGCCGATGGCGACCGGCCTGCTGGCCGATCAGGGCGCCGAGGTCGTGAAGGTCGAGCCTGTCGGCATTGGCGACATGTGCCGCTGGCTCGGTCCCAACCACAAGGGGCTGGGCGCGATGTTCGCCGCCGTGAACCGCAACAAGCGGTCCATCGCCCTCAACCTCAAGGACGCCAGGGGCAAGCAGATCCTGCTGGATCTGGTGAAGGATGCGGATCTCTTCGTTCAGAATTTCCGTCCCGGCGCGATTCAACGCATGGGCCTTGGCTATGACACGCTCCACGCGCTCAATCCGCGCCTGATCTATGTCTCCATGTCCGGCTTCGGACAGGATGGGCCCTATGCCGCCCGGCGCGTCTATGACCCAGTCGTACAGGCCATGTCGGGCTTCGCCGACAGCCAAAAGGACAAGAAAACCGGTGCCCCCCAGCTGATCCAGTCGATCGCGTGCGACAAGGTGACGGCGCTCACCGCGGCCCAGGCGATGACGGCGGCGCTGCTGGGCAGGGTCACAAGCGGCAAGGGCCAGCATCTCACGCTCAACATGCTCGACGCCACGATCGCGTTCCTCTGGCCCGACGCCTTTTACAATCACACGCTGCTCGACAATCCCGCTCCGCCATCGCCGGATTTCGCCGACTTTTACGGCATCATGCCCACGCAGGACGGCTGGATCACCACCATCACCCTCAGCGACGACGAGTTCGGCGATTTCTGCCGCGCGGTCGGGCGCGACGACATAAAGAACGATCCGCGCTTCAAGGATGTCTTTTCCCGCATGGCGAACGCCGCGGCGCTGAAGGCCGATTTCGCCGAAGCGGTCGCGACCTTCACCACCGAAGAGATCCGCGCGCGTCTTGAGGCGGAAGACGTGCCCCATGCCGTCGTGCTCAGGCGCGATCAGGTCGAGACCGATCCTCAGGTCGTGCACAACGGCCAGATCGCCGTCACGGCGCATCCGGCCGCCGGCAGATTGCGCCTGCCGCGCCCGGCCGCCCGCTTCGGCGACACGGCGGCCGACGAGCGGCTGCACACCCCGCTATTGGGTGAGCAGACCGACGAAATTCTGGCGGAGCTCGGCCTGGCGCCCGATGCCATCGCGGCCCTCAGGAAAGACGGCGTCGCCGCCTGAGCCCAACTCGACTCCCGGCCGGCGCAGGCCTAACGTCGCCGGCATAAAATAAGACCGTCCCCCGGGAGGACATGGCATGACCCTGGAAGCCGAGGCGGCGCCCGCCGCGAAGCTGCCCTTTTTTATGCGCGGGAATTATGCGCCGGTCGCCGATGAGGCGACGCTGACGGCACTCGACGTTGTGGGCCTTATTCCCGACGGCCTCGACGGCGTCTATCTGCGCAATGGCCCCAATCCGCCGCCCGGCAAAGTCCCGGGCCACTGGTTCATGGGCGACGGCATGCTGCACGGCCTCAGGCTCGGCGGAGGCAGGGCGCACTGGTATCGCAATCGCTGGATCAGAACCAAGGCGCTGGCTGGCGGGAAGATCATGCGCGACGACTTCTCGCGCGACTACACGGTCGGCGTCTCGAACACCCACGTCGTGCCCCATAGCCGCAATATCTATGCGCTGGTCGAATCCAGCCTGCCGATGCGTGTGTCGCCGGAGCTGGAAACGCTTGGCACCGAAAACTTCGGCGGCGTGCTGAATTTCGCCTTCACCGCCCATCCCAAGGTCTGCCCCGTCACGGGCGAAATGCACGCCTTCGGCTATGGCTACGCGCCACCTTACCTCGTCTACCACCGCATCGGCCCCGACGGCGCGTATCTGCAGCGCGAGGAGATCGCCGTCACCGGGCCCACGATGATCCACGATTTCGCGATCACGCGGAACCACGTCATCTTCATGGACCTGCCTGTCGTGTTCGATCTGGAGATCGCGCTGAAGGGCGGCATGCCCTATGCGTTCAGCGACAACTATCCGGCCCGGCTCGGCATTCTCAGACGCGGCGCCCCGGCGGCCGAAACACGCTGGGTCAGCGTGAAGCCCTGCTACGTCTTCCACGTTGCCAATGCGTCCGAAGCTGCAGACGGAACGATCACCGTCGATGTCTCGCGCTATGACGAGCTCTGGCGTCGCGGCGCGCGGCGCAACTTCGATGCGTCGCGCCTGTGGCGCTGGAGAGTGCGACCCGGCGCCGCGTCAGCCGACGAGACGGCGCTGGACGACCTGACGCTGGAATTCCCGCGCATCGATGAGCGGCTGAACGGTCTGCCGCATCGCTTCACCTACGCGCCGGTCGGCGTCGCCTTCGATCATGCGACCGAAGAAAACTTCACCGCGCTCGCCCGCTATGACGCTCAAACAGGCGCGCGCGCCGTCCGCCGCTTTGGCGACAGCACGGTCATGTCGGAATTCGTGTTCGCACCCAAATCGGCCGGCTCGGCGGAAGATGACGGGTGGTTGATGGGCTTCGTTTTCGATGAAGCGCGCGGGGCAAGCGATTTCCACATTCTCGACGCCGCGACGCTCGAGAGCGCGGCGCGCATTGCGCTGCCGCGCCGCGTGCCGCAGGGCTTCCACGGCAGCTGGTGTCCGGGCTTCTAGAGCTTGACCAGCATCGTGTCGCGCGGCTTCAGCACGCGGCCCGATAGCGACCGCACCACGACGGGCGCGACGACACGGCCGCTCTTGCGCTCGACCACGGCGTTCGGCGGCGTCTCGCCCTCGAACGTCCATTTGTCACCCCACTGCCGCAGCGCGATGAACACCGTGTGCAGCTCTTTGCCCATTTCGGTCAGCTTGTAGTGTTCACGCAAGGCGCCCGGCGCGATGGGCACGCGCTTCAGGATGCCGCGCTCCACCATCTTGTTCAGCCGCGCGGTCAGCGTGTTTTTCGAGATGCCCAGAGTCTTCTGGAAATCGTCGAACCGGGTCACCCCGGAAAAGCACTCGCGCAGGATGATAAGGCTCCACCACTCGCCGAAAATATCGAGCGAACGGGCGATCGGGCAGGGCTGCTTGTTCATCGGAAGGCGCTTCATGACGTTACGGTAGCATGGTTGCGTTATTGAACCAATCCCAATAGTCTCGTCATTGAACTTATTGACGAGGCCGCGCCGTGACCGATGCGCCCAAGCGAACCCGCAGTTATTCCTGGGCTGACCCTGCCGACCTGCGGCAGGCGGCGATGACTTCGACCGGGCTGGAGTTTATCTCTCGGTCGCTCAGCGCCGGGGGCTCGCCTGCGCCGATCGGCGCGACCATCGACATGCGGACCGCCGGCGTGAAGGAAGGCGAGGTGACGTTCGCGATCACGCCCCAGGAATTTCACTATAACCCGCTCGGAACGATGCATGGCGGCATCTTCGCCACGATCCTCGATTCCGCGTGCGGGTGCGCGCTCCACACGACGCTGGCCAAGGGGCAGGGCTTCACGAGCCTGACGCTGGAGATCAAATTCCTGCGCGCCGCGACCGCGGAGACGGGCGAGCTGCGCTGCACCGGCAAGGTCGTGAGCCGGGGCCGTACGGTCGCGACCACCGAGGCCGTGTTGCAGGATGCGCGCGGCCGCCTCTATGCGACGGCCACATCCACCTGCATGATCTTTGCTGCCCCAACCGAGAAAGCCGCATGACTGACCACGTCCAGATCGAACGCCGCGGTCCTATCCAGATCCTGCGCCTCAACCGCCCCGACAAGAAGAACGCCTTGTCGCCGGCCATGTACGCGGCGCTCGCTGACGCGCTGACCGCTGCGGTCACCGACGCCGGCATCCGGGCGACGGTCATCTCCGGCGCAGGCGGCTGCTTCACCGCCGGCAACGACATTGCCGATTTCGCGGCCGGCGCGGGCAAATCGACCGACGAGGAAGCTCCCGTCAGCCGTTTCCTCAAGGCGCTCTGCGTCCACCCCAAGCCGCTTCTCGCGGCGGTTGAGGGCGTCGCCATCGGTGTCGGCGTCACCATGCTCTTCCACTGCGACTTCGTCGTGGCGGCCGAGGGTGCAAAGCTGCAATGCCCATTCGTCAATCTCGGCCTGGTGCCAGAGGCTGCCTCCTCGCTGCTGATGCCGCGCATCACCGGCCACCAGATCGCTGCCGAGATGATGATGTTCGCCGAACGGTTCGGCCCGCACGAGGCCAAGGCCGCCGGCTTCGTCAATCGGGTGACGCCCCTGGGCGGCGCGGAAGCCGCCGCCATCGCCGCCGCCGAAATCGTCGCCGCCAAACCGCCGGAGGCGATCCGTCTCACCAAGGCGCTGCTGCGCGGCGATCCGGCCGAACGGCTGGCCCGTATGGAGGAAGAGGGCCGCATCTTCGCCGCGCAGATGGGCTCCGCCGAAGCGCGCGAGGCCTTCTCGGCCTTCCTGGAAAAACGCACACCCGATTTCACGAAAACCGCCGCCTGAGGCGACAAGGAAACGACCCATGCCCATCCCCGATTTTCTCAAAGGCCGCCTTTCGGTTCCTGTCGTCGGCTCGCCGCTCTTCATCGTGTCCGGCCCCGAACTGGTGATCGCCCAGTGCAAGGCCGGCGTCATCGGCTCGTTCCCGGCGCTGAATGCGCGCCCCGCGCCGGTGCTCGGCGAATGGCTGAAGCGCATCAAGGGCGAACTCGCCGACTGGGAGGCCAAGACCGGCAGGAAGGCCGCGCCCTTCGCCGTCAATCAGATCGCCCACTCGTCGAACGACCGGCTTGAGCACGATGTTGATGTCTGCGCCGAGCACGCGGTGCCGATCACCATCACCTCGCTCCGCGCGCCGAAGTTCGTCGTCGACAAGATGCATGCGGCGGGCGGCGTCATCTGGCACGACGTCATCAATGTCCGTCACGCGAAGAAGGCGGCGGAAGAGGGCGTCGACGGCCTTATTTTGGTCTGCGCGGGCGCCGGTGGCCACGCCGGCACGCTGTCGCCCTTCGCGCTGGTCCCCGAAGTCCGCGCCTGGTTCAAGGGCACGATCCTGCTGTCAGGCTCCATCGCCGACGGCCGCTCGATCTTCGCGGCCGAGGCGCTGGGCGCAGATCTCGCCTATATCGGCACCCGCTTCATCGCGACCGAGGAAGCGAACGCCGTTGACGGCTACAAGCAGGCGATTATCGACAGCGCGGCTGACGACATCGTCTACTCCAACCTCTTCACCGGCGTTCACGGCAATTATCTCGCGCCGTCGATCAGCGCGGCGGGTCTCGATCCGGCCAACCTGCCCCAGTCCGACAAGTCGAAGATGAACTTCGGCTCCGGCGGCAACATGGACAAGAAGGCCTGGAAAGACATCTGGGGCGCCGGCCAGGGCGTCGGTCAGGTGAAGACCTCACCCAGCGTCGCCGAACTGGTCGGCGAGCTGAAGGCCCAGTACGACGCGGCGCGTGCGGCGGTCTTCGGCGCGAACCCGGCGCTGGCGGCGGCCGAATAGGTCAGCTCAGCGCACCGGCGTCGCGCAGCAGCGTCTCCCAGACCGTATCGTCGCCCTTCCAGGTATAGGGTTCGGGCTGCCGCACGGCGCGGTGCTCGATCCCTTCGGTTCGCCAGGACGGGTCGAACTGATCGGGCGGCGTCAGATAGAGAAGCGTGAAGTCGAGGCGCGGCCCAGCCGCCCTCAACGCGTCGCGCAGGGTCTCCGCCGTCGCCTGCGGATCGTCGTCCCAGGCGTGCTTTCGAACGAACAGAACGCGTTCGTCTGCCTCCATAAGCGCGCGCCAGCGCTCGCCTAGCGCTGCGAAGCGCTCGCTGTGGGCGTCGAACCGCGCCTCGAGCGATCCCTCATCGGGAAACTCATGCAGAAATCGCGTCCCGTAGCGCAGGCTCCGCATCGCGCCATCGATCCAGCGCAGGTCGTCGCGTACCAGGAAATCGCGCGTTCCGTTCTCGATGAGGTGAACGACCCCGCGATCTTCCGTGATGACCCAGTCGAAGATCTGCGCCTCTTCCACGTTCAGCAGCCGTCGGATCTGATAGGCGGGCTGGCACGAGCAGCCGAGACTGACGACACGATCGAAGCGGGGCGTGGGGGTGGTCACAGCAGGAGCCTCCAGGTCGGGGCGGCATTCTGCCAAATGGCGGGGGTCGGAAGAAGCGGTCCGTTCAGCGCTGGACGATCTGCATCCGCTCACTGCGCCTGCGCAGCCACTCCACCACCAGCAGCAGGACCACGGCGACGCCGATCAGCAGCGTCGCGGCCGCCAGGATCGCCGGGCTGATCTGCTCGCGGATGCCCGACCACATTTTGCGCGGAATGGTCACCTGCTCCGGTCCGCCGAGGAACAGCACCGTCACCACCTCATCGAACGAGGTGGCGAACGCGAAGAGCGCGCCCGAAATGACGCCGGGCAGGATCAGCGGCAGCGTCACGCGGAAAAACGTCGTCGCCGGGCTGGCGCCCAGGCTCGCGCCCGCGCGCGACAGGTTCCAGTCATAGCCGGTCAGGGAGGCCGTCACGGTGATCACGACAAAAGGCGCGCCCAGCGCCGCATGCGCCAGGATCAGGCCCAGATGCGTCTGCGTCAGGCCGAGATCCGAGTAGAAGAAATACATGCCCGTCGCGGCGATGATGACGGGCGTGATCATCGGCGAGATAAGCAGCCCCATGATCGCGCCTTTCAGCGGCACATCGCCGCGCGCCAACCCCATGGCGGCCAGCGTGCCCAGAACGGTCGCGATGGCGGTCGAGGCCCCGCCGATGATCAGGCTGTTCACCAGCGCGTCGCGCCACACCGTGTCGTTCAGGATCGCCTGGTACCAGCGGGTCGAATAGCCGTCCGGGTCGAGGGCGAGCATCCTGTCGGTGAAGGTGAAGAACGGCTCGGCGTTGAACGACAACGGCACGATCACCAGCAAGGGCGCGATCAGGAAGACGAGCGTCAGCCCCGCCATCACCCGCGCGATGAGTCCCCAACCGCTCATCCGAAGCGCAGCCGGTCTGCGCCGGCGACCCTGTTGAAGACCAGATAAAGCACGATCACGGCGCCCAGCAGCACCGCGGAAAGCGCGGCGCCAAGGCCCCAGTTGAGCGATTGCTGGATGTGATAGGCGATCAGGTTCGAGATCAGCTGACCGCTCGGCCCGCCCACCAGCGCCGGCGTGATGTAGTAGCCGACGGCCAGAATGAAGACGAGCAGCGCGCCTGCGGCCACGCCGGGCATGGTGAGCGGCAGATACACGCGGATAAAGCCGGTGAACGGGCGCGCGCCCATCGACGACGCGGCGCGCAGATAAACCGGCGGGATGGTCTTCATCACCGAATAGAGCGGCAGCACCATGAAGGGCAGCAGCACCTGCGTCATCGCGACCAGTGTGCCGGTCATGTTGTAGACCAGCTGCACCCGGTTCTTGTCATCCACCAGCCCCAGCCAGACGAGCATATCGTTGACGACGCCCTGGCTCTGCAGCAGCGCGATCCAGGCGGTGGTGCGTACCAGCAGCGAGGTCCAGAACGGCAGCAGCAGCAGGATCATCAGCAGCCCCGCCGTCCTGGGGCCGGCATTGGCCAGCAGCCAGGCGAGCGGATAGCCGAGGATCAGGCAAAGCACGGTCACCAGCGCGGCCACCCATGCGGTGCGACCGAACAGCATCAGGTAGATCGCGTCCTTGTCGGCCACGCGCTCCACCGAAAGATCGGCGCCATAGCGCAGATCCACCGCCGCCAGATAATTCTTGGCGCTCAGGCTTTGCGTGCCAACCGCGATCGCCGCCCACACCGCTTGGTTGGCCCATTGCTTGTCCAGCTTCGGCAGGCTGTCGGCGTAAGGCGGCGCCAGCTTGGCGGCCTCCCGCGCCGTCTTTCGGATCAGCGAGTTGAGCCCGCCGAAATCGAAATTCAGCTGCGCGCCCAGCTTGGCGGCCTCCTCGCGCTTCAGCGCCTTCAGGTCTTCGACGATGGCGGCATAGGCGGCCTCGCCCGGCAGGGCCTGCGCGTCCCACCCCGCGAGCGCCTCCGCCGTTTTCGGCAGCATCGCGGCCGGCAGCGGGTTGGAGACGCTGCGCCACAGCATCGCCCCGATCGGGGCGGCGAAAAAGACAAGGATAAACGCCAGCAGGGGCAGCGTCAGCAGCAGCCCGTTGCGTCCTGTTCTGTGTGTGGTGCGGCGCGGTGCGTCGGGCATGGCGGATGAATCAGGCTTTATCTATAAGGCGCACTCCCGACATTCGGAACGCGAAAACGTCTCGCCCATGCGTCTCTGGCCCGCAGGCGGCCTTTGGCGGCACCCCGGTTTCCTCCGCCTCTGGGCGGCGCAGATCGTCAGCGCCTTCGGCAGCCGCATCACCCGCACTGCGCTGCCGGCGGTGGCGATCCTCACGCTGGGCGCGTCGGACGGCGCGGTCGCGCTGCTGGGCGCACTGGCGCTCGTCCCTTCGGTCGTCGTCGGCCTCCTCGCCAGCACGTTCATCGACCGCGTCCGCCGCCGGCCGTTGATGATCGCCTGCGACCTTCTCGGCGCGCTCGCCGTGATCTCGATTCCGCTCGCCGCGTGGGCCGGCGTTCTTTCGATGGCCCAGGTCTTTGCCGTGGCGTTGCTCGCCAACGGAGCCAGCGCACTCTTCGCTCTGGCCGATCAGACCTTGCTGCCCGACCTGGTCGGCCGCGACCATCTTGAAGAGGGCAACGCCAAGCTCTCTGCGACGGACTCCGTCGCCGAGATCGCAGGGCCATCGGTTGCGGGCGGGCTGATCCAGGCCGTCACGGCGCCGTTCGCCATCGTCGTGCATGCTGCAGCCCTGATCTGGTCGGCATTCATGCTCTCGCAGGTTCGTGTGACGGAGACGCCGCACAGGGAAGACGCGGATGCGGGGCCTGGCGCGGCGCTGCGCGGGCTGCGCGCCGTCGCGCGATCGCCGACCCTGCGCGCCCTTTTCGCCGCAGAGGCGGTGCTCATGTTCGGCTTCGGCTTTCTGGCGGCGCTTTACATGCTGTTCGCGCTGCGCGTGCTCGACCTCGAGATCGGCGCGGCCGGCCTCATCATCTCGGTCGGCGGCATCGGTGCGCTCGCCGGCGCCCTGGTCGGACCGCCTTTGGCGCGCCGGTTCGGCGTCGGCCCCAGCGTGACGGTGCTCTTCGCTCTGGCGGCGGCCGCCAGCCTCCTGGTCCCGCTCGCCACAGGCGACGATCTCTTCAGCATCGGCTGTCTCGTCGCGGCGCAGCTCGTCGGCGACGCAGCAGCGGTCGCCTATTTTATCCAGTCCACTACGCTGCGTCAGATGGTGGCCGCGCCCTCGGTGCTGGGCAGGGTCAACGCCGCGCTTCTTGCGATGCACGGCCTCGTGCTTCTGGCCGGCGCGCTTGTCGCCGCGCCGCTGGCCGAGGCCGTCGGCATACGCGGCGCGGTCTGGACGGGCGCCGGGATCGGCCTCTGCGGC
>JAKOQZ010000169.1 GCA_029778105.1 Pseudomonadota bacterium
ATGCGGGTGGTGACCAGGTATTCGGCGGCCGGGAAGAAGACGGAAAGGAAGCGGCGGACGACGAAGTCGTAGAGCTTCTGCTCAGCCTCGTTGAGGTGCCTGGGCGCCTGCGTGGTGGGGATGATGGCGAAGTGATCGCTCACCTTCGCGTTGTTGAAGATACGCTTGTTCGGGTGCGCCCAGTTGCGGGCGATGATCTGGTGCGCGAAGGGGGCGTAGCGGGCGAGGAGGACTTCGTCGTGGCCCTTGCCGGCGCCTTCGCCGGTGAGCATGGCGAGCGTGGCCTTGACCGTGCCGATGTAGTCCTCGGGCAGGCAGCGCGAGTCGGTACGCGGGTAGGTGAGGACCTTGTGCTTCTCGTAGAGCGCCTGGGCGAGGCCGAGCGTGGTCTTGGCCGAGAAACCGAAACGGGCGTTGGCTTCGCGCTGTAGGCTGGTGAGGTCGAAGAGCAGCGGTGACAGGCGCGTCTCGGGTTTGGATTCCTCGCTGACGATGCCCGGCTTGCCGAGGGTGGCGGCGCGGATTACTTCGGCGCGCGTCTCCTCCCAGAGGCGGTCGGCGCGCGCGTGCTCGTCGTCGGACTTGCCCTTGAGGCCCTCGTCGAACCACTTGCCGGCGTATTCGCCGGCGCGGGCGGCGAAGGTGGCCTCGACCTCCCAGTAGGGGCGGGCCTGGAATTCGCGGATCTTCCTTTCGCGCTCGACGACGATGGCCAGCGTCGGCGTCTGCACGCGGCCGACGGTGGTCAGGTGGAAGCCGCCGGTCTTGGAGTTGAAGGCGGTCATCGCCCGCGTGCCGTTGATGCCGACCAGCCAGTCGGACTCGGAGCGGCAGACCGCGGCGTCGCCCAGACCGCGCATTTCGTGGCCGCCGCGCAGGCGGGCGAAGCCGTCGCGGATGGCGCCCTGGGTCATCGACTGCAGCCACAGGCGCTGCACCGGCTTGCCGGATTTCGCGGCCTGCGCGATGTAGTTGAAGATCAGTTCGCCCTCGCGGCCCGCGTCG
>JAKOQZ010000170.1 GCA_029778105.1 Pseudomonadota bacterium
CGGCCTCCGGAAGGCAGAGGGGGCGGCCGAAAGGCCGCCCCTTTTTCTTTTGTTATCAGGACCTTGGGGGTCCGGCCCGCGAGGCGAGTGCGGTATACTCCGCGCCCTCGGAGGGATGGATGAGTGGTTTAAGTCGCACGCCTGGAAAGCGTGTAGGGGTTAACAGCCCCTCGGGGGTTCGAATCCCCCTCCCTCCGCCAGGTATGCTGCCCCCTATAGTGCAAGACAGTAGCCGTAAGGCGCGATAAGTCCATGATTTATCGGCAATTTCCCCCGGTGAAGTCTTGCGGTATAGTGCAACGGCGATACCCTGCGGTGCCCACGAATGCAGCAAAAATCGGGGGTTCAGTGGGGGTAGAGCCCGAATAGGGGGGTTCGAAGATGAAATCGTCCGCCATACACCTGTTGACCCCGATGGAGGTCCACAAGGCCCCTGACGGCGACCACAACGACGGCGGCGGGCTGGTCCTGCGCATGGTGGGCGGCGCCGGCTCCTGGTCCTTCCGGTACACGTCGCCGGCCGGCAAGCGGCGCGAGATCGGCCTGGGCAAGCTGATCCGCAGCAGTCAGGCAGCCGCCGGCAGGGCGCTCAAGGAAGCCCGCGAGGCGGCAGAGGACGCACGCCGGCTGTTGCGCCGCGGTATCGACCCGATCGAGCATCGCCAGGCCCAGCGCGACAAGGCCCGCCAGGCGCAGGCCGCGGCGAAGGCCGACGCCGCACGGGAGCGGGCGACGCTGGCGCGGGTGGCGCGCGACTACCACGAGCGGGTGATCGAGCCGAGCCGCACGGCCAAGCACGGCGCCCAGTGGCTTGCGAGCCTCGAGAACCACGTACCCGATCGGCTTTGGCACAAACCGATCGCCGACGTGAGCGGCCCCGAGCTGCTCGACTTCATGATCGAGCTGCAGGCGAAGGTGCCGGAGACCGCCGCCCGGGTGCGCCAGCGGCTCGAAGCGATCTTCGATGACGCCGAGTTCCGCGAAATCTGCACCGGCAACCCGGCGCGGGCCATCCGGCGCAAGCTCAGGGAGACCACGAACGGGCGGCGCGGCGGATCATTCTCGGCGCTGCCCTACGCACAGGCGCCCGCGTTCCTGGCGAAGCTGCGCAGCCGCGAGGGTATCTCCGCGCGGGCCCTGGAGTTCGCCGTCCTGACCGCGGCGCGCACCGGCGAAGTGGTCGGCGCCCGCTGGGAAGAATTCGACCTTGAAGCGGGCACCTGGCGCGTGCCGGGCAACCGGATGAAGGGCGGTCAAGAGCACGTCGTCTACCTGTCGCCGCGCGCCGTCGAGATCGTCAAGGGCATGGCGGAGCTCGAGCAACCCTGGGTCTTTCCGTCGGCCGCGCTCGACGGCGAACCCATGTCGAACATGGCGATGCTGACCCTGTTGCGGCGCATGGACGCCGACAAGCAGACGACGGTCCACGGGCTGGCCCGCGCGACGTTTTCGACCTGGGCCTACGAGACCGGCGCGGCCCGCCCCGACGTGATCGAGGCGTGTCTGGCGCACCGCGAAACCGACCGAGTGAAGGCCGCCTACAACCGCGCGCAGTTTATGGCCGAGCGGGCGGCGCTGCTCGCCGCCTGGGCCGACTATCTCGAGGGCCGCGAGGCTGCGTCCAACGTGGTCGAGTTCAAGCAGGCGCGATGATGCTTGCGCGATGTCACACGACTATGCAAGAATCGGCACCATGTAGCCGGTGACGGCGGCATCGCGGCAAGTGCCAGAGGCAGGGCAGCGCCCTCCGCGAGAGAAGTCACCAAGTAGCCCAGAGGGCGGCGCAAGCGAGTGCTTGTGGCCGCCCTTTCTGTTTTCGGCAGGCGCGAGCACAGGTCCAACCCCTGGGGGAGCCTGGCATGTCTGCTGCACTTCTCGACGCCAACGAAGGCGCCGCCTTCCTCGGCATCTCGGTTCGCAAGTTCTACCAGCTGCGGGCACAAGGCCTGCTGCCGTCGCCGGTCCGCCTCGGCGAGCGAACGGTCCGCTATCGCCGATCCGATCTCGTCACGTTCGTCGAGCGGCTGCAGGTCGCCGACACGATCCCCGAGCCCGAGCAGCTCGCCGCCGGCAGGATGAAGCGGCTGTCAGCCGAGCACACGTCCGACGCGAATCGCCGTGAACGCGAGGCCGCCGAGCGCGGCGCGAAGGTGCCGGCATGAACGCCGACCGCCAGTACCACGCGGGCGAGACGATCGCAGACCACGCGATCGGCGCCATTCGCGCGGGCGCGTCCGACCCCGACGTGCTGATGCGGACCCTGTTGCGGGTCGTCGCAGATGCCGGGTTCGTAATCGCGCCGACCAGTCTGCTGCGCGGCGTTTGCGCGCGGCTGCAGCGGGAGCTTTCGGGAGGCGCCGGCCATGCGACCGACTGAGGAAGGCGCGGGCCGGTCGGCTGTGGGGGCCGACCGGGGGACCGCAGAGGAAGGTCAACGCACCGCGATTATCCCGCCGCGCGGCGCATGGGGCAACTGTGTGTCCTGTGGCGCGCCGATCCGCCCGGCCAATGATGCGACGTGCCCGACGTGTGCCGCCTGGCATCGCTGGTACTCGGCGTTTCGGGTCGCGAGCCGGTATTTGCGGGAGGCACGCGATGATTAATCGTGCCAGCCCGATAAAGCGCGAACGCCGAACCCGCGAGCGGGTCGAGACACTCGACGCGCAGATCATCGCCGTGCTGAGCGAAGATCATCCGCAGTCGGTGCGCCATGTGTTCTACCGCATGACCGACCCGCGTCTGCCGGAACCCGTCGAGAAGTCCGACCGCGGGTACAGGCACGTTCAGGATCGTTGCGTGAAGCTGCGCCGGTCCGGTGCGATC
>JAKOQZ010000171.1 GCA_029778105.1 Pseudomonadota bacterium
CGGGGAGGGGCGCGTGTCGTTCCCCGAGCGCATCCTGAAATCCGTCGGCATCGAGAAGGCCGTGACGTTCGCGGGCCGCGGCGATCGTTTCCAGCTGTGGTCGCCGGAAGCCTTCGCCAAGACCGAAGCCGAGGCGATGGCCAAGGCGGCGCAGTTCCGCCACCTGCTGCTGACCGGGCGCAATCCGCTGAAGACGGAGAGCGCGTGATGGGCGAGCGCCACATCCCCGTGATGCTGGACGAGGTGCTGGTCGCGCTGGCGCCGAAAGACGGCGAGAGCATGATCGACGGCACGTTCGGCGCCGGCGGCTATTCCCGCGCGATCCTGGCGGCGGGCGCCTCGCGCGTCCTGGGCATCGACCGCGATCCGGCGGCGCTGGCCGCCGGAGAGGCTCTGGCCATCGGCGGTCTGACGCTGCGCGCCGGTGTGTTCGGCGACATGGAAGCGATCGCGGAAGCGGCGGGTTTCGCGCCGGCCGACGGCATCGTGCTGGATATCGGCGTGTCGTCGATGCAGATCGACGATGCGGCGCGCGGCTTTTCCTTCCAGAAGGACGGGCCGCTGGACATGCGCATGTCGGCGAGCGGGCCGAGCGCGGCCGATGTCGTCAACCGCGGCGGCGAGGCGCTGATCGCGGATATCCTGTTTCACTATGGCGAGGAGCGCCGGGCGCGCGCCATCGCCCGCGCCATCGTGGCGGCGCGCAAGGACAAGCGTTTCGAGCGCACGCTGGATCTGGTGAGCGTGATCGAAAGCGTGCTGGGGCGCGGGCGGCCGGACATGATCCACCCGGCCACGCGCAGCTTTCAGGCGCTGCGTATTTTCGTGAACGACGAACTGGGCGAGTTGTCGCGCGGACTGGTGGCGGCCGAACGGCTGCTGGCGCCGGAAGGCCGCCTGGCGGTCGTGACGTTCCATTCGCTGGAAGACCGCATCGTGAAGCGTTTTCTGGCCTCGCGCTGCGGCCGGCAGGCCGGCCCGTCGCGCCATATGCCGGATGTGAAATCCGCCGCGCCGAGCTTTACACCCATCACCAAGGGCGCGGAAGCGGCGGGCGAGGCCGAGACGGCGCGCAACCCGCGCGCACGGTCCGCCAAGCTGCGCGCCGCACGGCGCACGAGCGCGCCCGCGCATAAACCCGACACGAACGCCTTCTCCGGTCCGGAGATTTCTGCAGAGGAGTGGAGCCGATGATCCGCGCGCTCAATCTCGGCATGTTGGCCCTGACGATCATGATCTGTTTCGGGCTTTATCGCGTGACCCACGCAGCGCAGGAGCGCGAGGGCGATCTGAAGCGCGTGGAGGCGCAGATCACCGAGCAGCAGCGCGCGATCGACGTGCTGAAGGCGGAATGGACCCATCTCAGCCAGCCCGGCAAGGTGCAGGCGATGGCGACGCGCTATCTCAACCTGCAGCCGATGAAGGCGACGCAGATCGCCTATCTCAACGAAATCCCGATGCGCCCCGAAGGCGCGGCGACGATGGACGACATCGCCGCGATCCCGTTCTCCAAGCAGGGCGGCGAGCCGGTCTATGACGAAAGCGCGCCTGTGCCGCAGGCCAAGCCCGCGCGTCTGGGCCGCTGAACATGACGGACGACGCCCGCGCCCGCCGCAAAGCCGAACAGAGCGACCCGGTCCGCGGCCGGGTGATATTCTGCGCCGCCGCCTTCGCCATGATCTTCGGCGTGCTGGCGCTGCGCATGGCGCAGATCGCGCTGTTCAGCCCCGACAGCGGCGGCGGCGTCGCCTTCGTCGAAACGGGGCCGGTCGGCCGGCCCGATATCGTTGACCGCAACGGCGTGCTGCTGGCGACAGATCTGCAGGTCGCCTCGGTCTATGCCGATCCCCGCGACGTGTGGGACCCGGAAGAGACGGCGAGCGCGCTGGTTTCGGTGTTCCCCGAGCTGGACGAGGAAGCGGTTCTGGCCAAGCTGAAGGCCAAGACGGGCTTTGTCTGGATCAAGCGCGACATTACGCCCCGCCAGCATGCGGCGGTGCACGATCTGGGCCTGCCCGGCATCGGCTTTCGCCAGGAGCTGAAGCGCGTCTATCCCAACGGCCGCGCTGCGGCGCATGTCGTCGGCTTCGTCGATGTCGACAACAAGGGCCTGGCGGGCATCGAGCGCGCCATCGACACGACGCTGGCCGACAAGGTGGCGCATGGCGAGCCGGTGCGGCTGTCGATCGATCTGCGCGTGCAGCATGTCGTCGAGGACGAACTGGCGCAGACCATCCAGACCTTCAGCGCGATCGGCGGCACGGGCGTCGTGATCGACGTGAAGACCGGCGAGGTGATCGCCATGGTCTCGGCGCCGGACTTCGACCCCAATCACGTGAACGCCGACCCGGCGGAGAACCGCTTCAACCGCGCCACGCTGGGCGTCTACGAAATGGGCTCCACGTTCAAGTCGTTCAACACGGCGATGGCGCTGGATGCCGGCATCTCGTCGAAGGACTATTTCGACGCGCGCGCCCCGATCCGCATCGGCCGCTTCTCGATCCGCGACTATCACCCGATGGGCCGCGCGCTGACGGTGGAGGAAATCTTCGAGCACTCGTCGAATGTCGGCTCGGCGCACATGGCGCAGAAGATGGGCATCGAGAAGCAGCGCGCCTTCCTCGCCTCGCTCGGCCAGCTTGAGCCGGTCGTCATGGAATTGCCGGAGCGCGGCGCGCCGCTGAGCCCGAAGAACTGGGGCGAGGTGGAGCTGATGACCATCTCGTTCGGCCACGGCATCGCGGTGAGCCCGATGCATGTCGTCGCCGGCGTCACGGCGATGGCCAATGGCGGCATGTATATTCCGCCGACGATCCTCAAGCGCGACGCCGGCGCCGATCTGCATGCGCACCGCGTGCTGAAGCCGGAAACCTCGACCGAGATGAACCGCCTGTTCCGTCTCGTCGTCGAGCGCGGCACGGCGCGCAAGGCCGACGTTCCGGGTTATCCGGTCGGCGGCAAGACCGGCACGGCCGAAAAGTCGAAGGCGGGCGGCTATGCGCGCAAGGCGCTGCTGTCGTCGTTCATCGGCGTTTTCCCGGCCGACGCGCCGCAATATGCGATCCTCGTCATCATTGACGAGCCCAAGGGCACCAAGGAAACCGCCGGCTATGCGACCGGCGGCTGGACGGCAGCCCCCGCCACCAGCCGTATTGTCGCCCGGATCGCGCCCATGCTGGGCGTCGAACCCAGGCTTGGCCCCAACAACGAACCCGGCATCGCCGACCGCGAAGGCGAAGCCATCCAGATGGCGCAGGACCACTGAATCCGCATGAAACTCTCGGGGCTCATCGAAGGCTGGAGCGAGGCTCGCGATCCCGAGATCGCGGGGCTGACCGCCGACAGCCGCGCGGTGAAACCGGGCTTTCTGTTCGCGGCGCTGCCCGGCGTGAAGGCGGACGGGCGCAGCTTCATTCCCAAGGCCGTCGAAGCCGGCGCGGTCGCGGTGATCGCGCCGCCGGGCACCGAGGCCGGCGTGCCGGTGGCCGCCAGCGAGAACCCGCGCAAGAGCTTCGCTTTGGCCGCTGCGAAATTCTATGGCCGCCAGCCCGAAACGGTGGCCGCCATCACCGGCACCAACGGCAAGACGTCGATCGCCGCTTTCGTGCGGCAGATCTTCGCCTTCTGCGGCCGTTCCGCGGCGAGCATGGGGACGGTCGGCATCGTCTCGCCCTCGGGCGAGCGGGCGCTGAGCCACACGACGCCCGATCCGGTGATCGTGCATCAGGAGCTGGCGCGGCTGGCGGGCGAAGGCGTGACGCATCTCTCGCTTGAGGCGTCGAGCCATGGGTTGGATCAATACCGGCTGGACGGCGTGACGATCGCCGCCGCCGCCTTCACCAACCTGACGCGCGATCATCTCGACTATCACGAGACGCTGGCGGCCTATCGCGACGCCAAGCTGCGCCTGTTCCGCGAACTCGTGTCGGCGGACGGGATCGCGGTGATCGACGCGGACGGCGAGGGCGCCGAAGACTTCATCGCCGCGGCAGAGGCGCGGGGACTGCGGACGCTGACCGTCGGGCGCAAGGGCGAGGCGCTGAAGCTGACCAATCGCGAGGCGCATCTCGACAGCCAGGTGCTGACGGTCGCCGACAAGAAGATCGCCCATATCGTGCGGCTGCCGCTGGCCGGCGCCTTCCAGGCGTCGAACGCCCTGGTGGCGGCGGGCATCTGCATCGGGCTTGGGGAAAATCCGTTCAAGGTTTTCGAGGCGCTGTCGCATCTGAAGGGCGCCAAGGGGCGGCTGGAGCATGTCGCGACGTCGCGCGCGGGCGCGCCGATCTTCGTGGACTATGCCCATACGCCCGACGCGCTGGAGACGGTGCTGAAAACGCTGCGCCCGCATGTGCAGGCGAAGCTGCGCGTGGTGTTCGGCTGCGGCGGCGACCGCGATGCGGGCAAGCGCCCGCTGATGGGCGCGGCGGCCGCGGCCAACGCCGACGATGTGATCGTCACCGACGACAACCCGCGCTCGGAAGAGCCGGCGGCGATCCGCGCCGCGATCTTGGCGGCCGCCCCCGGGGCGCGCGAGATCGGCGACCGCGCCGACGCGATCGAGGCGGCGGTGGCGAGCCTGAAGGACGGCGACATTCTGGTGATCGCGGGCAAGGGCCATGAGGCCGGGCAGATCGTCGGCGCGACGGTGCTGCCTTTCGACGACGGCGAGGAAGCGCGCCGCGCCGCTGTGGCGCTGGGGGGCAGAGCCCTATGAGCGCGCTGTGGACGGCCAGGGATGCGGCGGCGGCGACCGGCGGCAAGGCGGCCGGCGACTGGATCGCCAATGGCGTCTCCATCGATACGCGCTCGATCCAGCGCGACGACATCTTCGTGGCGCTGACCGGCGAGAACCGCGACGGCCATGCCTTTGTGGCGGATGCGCTCGACAAGGGCGCCTCGGTCGCCATGGTGTCGCGCGCGCTTGAGGGCATCGATCCCGCCCGTCTGCTGATCGTGGACGATACGCTGCACGGGCTGGAGGCGTTGGGCGCGGCCGCGCGGGCGCGCACGGGCGCCAGGATCGCCGCCGTCACCGGCAGCGCCGGCAAGACCAGCACCAAGGAAGCGCTGCGCCTGGTGCTGGGGCAGCAGGGCGCGACGCATGCCTCGGAGGCGAGCTACAACAATCTGTGGGGCGTGCCGCTGACGCTGGCGCGCATGCCCGCGCCGACGCGCTATGGCGTTTTCGAAATCGGCATGAACCACGAGAACGAGATCCGTCCTCTGGTGAAGCAGGTGAAGCCGGACGTCGCCATCGTGACGACGGTGGAGGCGGTGCACCTTGAGCATTTCGCCAGCGTCGAGGCGATCGCCGCCGCGAAGGCCGAGATTTTCGAAGGCCTGCAGCCGGGCGGCATCGCGGTGATCAACGCCGACAACCCGCATGCGCCCAAACTGGCGGCGGCGGCCAACGC
>JAKOQZ010000172.1 GCA_029778105.1 Pseudomonadota bacterium
AAGCCGTCCATCTCGACCAACAGCTGGTTCAGCGTCTGCTCGCGCTCGTCATTGCCGTTGCCCAGGCCCGCGCCGCGATGGCGGCCGACCGCGTCGATTTCATCGATGAACACGATGCACGGCGCGTTCTTCTTGGACTGCTCGAACATGTCGCGCACGCGGCTGGCGCCGACGCCGACGAACATTTCAACGAAGTCCGAGCCCGAGATCGTGAAGAACGGCACATTCGCCTCACCCGCGACGGCGCGCGCGATCAACGTCTTGCCGGTGCCCGGCGGGCCGACCAGCAGCGCGCCCTTGGGGATCTTGCCGCCGAGGCGCTGGAATTTCTGCGGGTCGCGCAGGAATTCCACGATCTCCTGCAGCTCTTCCTTGGCCTCGTCCACGCCCGCAACGTCCTCGAACGTCACGCGGCCGTGCTTTTCGGTCAGCAGCTTGGCCTTCGACTTGCCAAAGCCCATCGCCTTGCCGCCCGCGCCCTGCATCTGACGCATGAAGAACACCCACACGCCCACCAGCAGCAGCATCGGGAACCACGAGATCAGGATGCTGATCAGGGTCGGGCTGCCGTCGTCGATCGGCTTGGCGTTGGTCTGCACGCCCTTGGCCAGCAGCGACTTCACCAGATCGGGGTCATAGGGGGCGGTCGTCGTGAAGGGGTCGCCATTGGTGCGGTGGCCGCTGATGCGATCCATCTGGATCGTCACGTCCTTCACATTGCCCGCATCCACCTCGCGGCGGAAATCGGAATAGGCGATCTCGGGTCCGACGCCGCGCTGCGCGGTGCTCTGGAACACGTTGAACAGCACCACCAGAAGCAGCGCGATCACGATCCACAGTCCCAGATTCTTCACATTATTCACGGCTTTGACCCACCTGGTCCGTCCGGCCACACCCCTGCGGGACTGCCGGACTCCTCAACCAACTCACAAGCGCATCGGGCCAGCATCGCACCCGCCGATTAATGACCGGCTTAAGGGGCGCGCGCCCTGCCCTGCGGACTCGTCCACCCGGAAAGATAGGGCCGATCGCCCCCCTCCGCCAGTGATCGCCCGGCAATCCTGCGGATTTCTGCCCGATAGGGTGAACCGGGCCCTGCCGCCTCACAACACCGAACCGTCGGCCGCAATCTGCGGAAAATGGCCGAACGGCAGCCAGAAGCGGTCGCGGCGCAGCCGTCCGCCCGCTTCGGGCAGAAAGGCGATGCGCTCCGGCCCGCCCTCCGCCCGCCGCCCGGGGCGGATCAGCGCTCCCGCCAGCGTGCGGCCGGGAAACGTGCCCGGCGCGGTGATCGCGGCGGCCAGCCGGTTCCGCTCGGCCCGTGTGCCGGGATGGTCGCGCCCGCCGGCCCGCCGCAACAGCGCGCCCAGCGCCGCATCCAGCGCCGGCGCGGTCAGCGCCGTCAGACGCGCGCGCTCTGCCAGCACCGCACCCTCCGATACCGCCGCGCCCTCCAGCGCCGCCACGGCGTCCCGCTCCACGGCGACCCGCGCCCGCTGCCAGGCCGCCACCTCCGCGCAGTCGGCCGCCGCTCCGGCCGCCCGCAGCCTCGCCCGCTCAAAGCGCGGATCGGCATTGGACGGATCGACCAGGAACGGGTGTCCTCCCGCCTCCAGCCAGGTCACCAGCGCCGCCTTGGATACGGCGATCAGCGGCCGCATCAACCGCACGGGGGCGTCGGGCAGCTCCGCCTGAGCGGGGATTCCGGCCGCGCCCGCATCGCCGCTGCCTTTGGACCGGCGCATGGCCACGGTCTCGATCTGATCGTCCAGCGTGTGCCCGGTCATGAGGCCGGCCAGCCCAGCCGCCGCGCAGGCCTCGGCCAGCAGGCGATAGCGCGCCGCGCGCGCCGCCGCCTGGATGCCCCGCGCCGGCTTCGCCTCGCGCCAGGGCAGCGTCCGGTGCTGCAGGCCCAGTTCCGCAGCCCAGCCGGCGACGCGCGCCGCTTCGTCGGCCGAGTCCGGCCGCAGGCCGTGATCGACGGTCAGCACCAGCGGCCGCAACGGCGCGGCCAGCCGCATGAGAGCTGTCGAGTCCGGCCCGCCCGACACGGCCACGGCAAAGGGCGTGGCGGGCCTGAAAACCGCCAGAGCGGCGGCGAAGGCGGCCTCTACTTGCACCCGGCCTTCTTGGCCTCGCGCTCCGCGCGGCCCAGAATGGCGTCGCTCGCCTTGGGGTATTTTCCCTTGATCGCCGCCAGCGTGGTGCAGCCGTCCTTCTTGCGGTCCAGCGCGATCAGCGACAGACCCAGCTTCAGCATCGCCTCCGGCCCGCGTCCGGCATTGGGATATTTCTTCAGCACCTCGGCGAACGCCACCGCCGCGTTCTCATAGTCCTTGCGGACATAGTGGATGTCGGCGATCCAGTACTGCGCCTGCGCCGCCTCGTCGCTCTGCGGGTATTGCGCGACCACCTGCTTGAACAGCTTCAGCGCGTCGTCGTACTCGGCGCGCGTCAGGTGATCCATGGCCTGATTATAGGTCGCCTCGACATCGCCGCCGGCCGCCGGGGCCGGCACGTCGCCGATCGTGCCCGGCTGCTTCGGCCCGCCGCCCGGCTCCGAGGAGGGCGTCGCAGGCGCGCCGCCGCCGGTATCGCTGCCCGCATCGCTGCCGCTCGCCGGCGGCGTCGAACCGCCCGGATTGCCTTCCAGCTGGTTCAGACGAAAATTCGTCTCGGTCTCCAGCTGGGTCAGCTTGTCCTTGATGGTCTTGATGTCATAGCCGAACTGCTCGACCTGGCCGGTCAGGTTGCGCAGCGACTGCTCCATGTCGCTCAGGCGCTGGGAGGAGACGTCGCCGCCCCCACCGCCGCCGGCCCGCGCGCCGCCCTGATACATCTGGTCCTGCAAATCGCGCAGCTGGTCTTCGATGCGCTGCAGGCGCTCTTCCAGGTTGTAGGGGTCATAAGACTGGCCGAGCGCCGGCCCGCTCAGGGCCATCGTCGAAAACGCCAGCGCAAACAGCGCGGCGCGGGGGCGGAGAAACGTCTGCATGGTCCTCTCGTAGCGAAGGCGGGCGTGTGCGCCAAGAGCAGGGGGCCGTCTGTGACCCCGAATTGGGCCGAATCTGTGACCGCTCGCGGGTGTGTGACAAGGGCTTGAGGCCCGTTCATCCACGCGTCACTCTCCGCCCCCGGTTCCGGAACCTGCAGTTGAGCACCATGACGTTGACGCCCTACGACATCGACCTGCCCAAGACCGCCGCCAACCATCAGGCGCTGACCCCCCTCAGCTTCCTCAAGCGCGCAGCCTCGGTGTTCCCGGACCGTCCAGCCGTCATTCATGGCCGCACCCGCTTCACCTACCGCGAATTCGCCGGGCGCTGCGCCCGGCTCGGCTCGGCGCTCAAGGCGCACGGCATCGTGCGGGGCGACACGGTCGCGACGCTGCTGCCCAACACCCCGGCCCAGCTCGAATGCCATTATGGCGTGCCGATGACCGGCGCGGTGGTCAACGCCATCAATTACCGCCTCTCGGCGCAGGAGATCGCCTTCATCCTCGATCATGGCGAGGCGAAGATCTTCATCGCCGACCGCGAATTCGGCGCCCTCGCCAATGCCGCGCTCAAGCTCTGCAAATCGAAGCCCCTGGTTCTCGGCATCGACGACCCGGAACATGACGGCCCCGGCGAGGCGGTCGGCACGCAAAGCTATGAAGACTTCATCGCCGGCGGCGACCCCGCCTATGCCGGCGAGACCATCGGCGACGAGTGGGACGCCATCGCTCTCAACTACACCTCCGGCACGACCGGCAACCCCAAGGGCGTCGTCTTCCACCACCGCGGCGCCTATCTGCTCAGCCTCGGCAACGCCATCACCGCCGCGATGGGCCAGCACCCGGTCTATCTGTGGACGCTGCCGATGTTCCACTGCAACGGCTGGTGCTTCACCTGGACCATCTCGGCAGTCGCCGGCACGCATGTCTGCCTCAGGAAGACCGAGGCGGCGCGCATCTACGCCGCGATCCGCGATGCCGGCGTCACCCATATGTGCGGCGCCCCCGTCGTCATGAACATGATCGTCAACGCGCCCGACGAGATGAAGACGCAGACCGGCCGCACCATCGAATTCTACACCGCCGCCGCCCCGCCGCCCGCCGCCGTGCTCCAGAAAATGGACGCAGCGGGTTTCCGCGTGACGCATCTTTACGGCCTGACCGAAACCTATGGTCCGTCCACCATCAACGCCTGGAACGAAGACTGGGACAAACTCGAAGCCGCCGAACGCGCGCGGCTCAAGGCCCGCCAGGGCGTGCGCTATGTCGTGCTGGAAGAGCTCGCGGTCATGGACCCCGAAACCATGCAGCCCGTCCCGAAAGACGGCGAGACGATGGGCGAGGTCTTCTTTCGCGGCAATGTCGTGATGAAGGGTTACCTCAAGAACCCGAAAGCCACCGGCGAGGCCTTCGCCGGCGGCTGGTTCCATTCCGGCGATCTCGGCGTCTGGGATGAAGACGGCTATATCCGCCTGAAAGACCGCTCCAAGGACATCATCATCTCGGGCGGCGAGAACATCTCCTCCAGCGAGGTGGAGGATGTCCTCTATCGCCATCCGGCGGTGTTCGAGGCGGCGGTCGTCGGCCGCCCCGACGAACAATGGGGCGAGATCGCCATCGCCTTCGTCAACCTCAAGCCCGGCGCGTCGGCCACCGAGCAGGAGCTGATCGACTACGTCCGCAGCCAGATCGCGAAATACAAGGCGCCCAAGACGATCGTCTTCGGCGATCTTCCGAAAACCTCAACCGGCAAGGTCCAGAAGTTCAAGCTGCGCGATCAGGCCAAGCCGATCGGGATCTAGCGCAAGACCTGCCGGAACCGGACGTCAGGCCGCGCGCCGCCGGCTGATGGCGGCGAACACCACGCCCGCGATCAGCCCGGCCGCGCCCTGCGCCAGAAGGCCCGCCATCGTGCGCGCGCCTGGCACCACCATCATGCCCTGCGCCTTGTGCAGCGCGATCAGCATCACGACCATGGCGACCGCGCCTGCCCCCGCATACCACCAGACGCGCAGGCCCGGCGCGAACCGCACGCAGACCGCCGCGGCCGCAAGCCCGGCCAGCAGCGCGATCGCCACCAGCACCGGATAGATGCCGAAGCCAAGGCCGGTTCCGTTGATGATGACGAGGCCGTAGAGCGTCTGGCCCAGCCACGCCAGCCGATCGGCGAACGACAGCGTCGCGCTGCCGCCTGCCGCTGCCAGGAACCCCTGCTGGTCGAACCAGGCCAGCGCCGCGCCGCCCACGACGACACAGACGACCACCGCGATGAACCACGCCGCCAAGACCCGAACCATGCCCCGCCCCTTTGCGTTCTTGTCCGCGATGTTATTCCCTGTTGATCGAAAAGCGCAAAGCGCGCCCGGGAGACGACCGCCTCATGACGCCAGCCGCCCGCTTCTCAACCGCCGCCTTCGCCGCCCTCCTGTCTCTTTCGGCGGAGGCGGCGCCGCCCATCCTGGATGCCCCCATCGCCACCGACCCGGCCAGCTACAAGGTCGAGACCGTCGTCTCGGGCCTCGATCATCCCTGGGGCCTCGCCTTCCTGCCCGATGGCGGCATGCTGGTCACCGAGCGCAATAACGGCCTGCGCCTCATCCGCGACGGCAAGCTGATCGGCGAACGGCTGGACGGCCTGCCCGAGGCCTTCAAGGAAAGCCAGGGCGGCTATTTCGATGTCGTGCTCGACGCGAACTACGCCGCCAACGGGCTGATCTACGTCTCCTACGCCGAGGGCACGTCCGAGGCGAACCACACCGCCGTCGCCCGCGCGAAATTCGACGGCGCGAAACTCAGCGACGTCACCGTCATCCTGCGCAACGCGCCGGACAAGGATACGGGCGCCCATTTCGGCGGGCGCATGGTTGTGCTCCCCGATGGCACGCTGCTGCTCACCACCGGCGACGGCTTCCAGTATCGCGAGAAGGCGCAGGACATCTCGGGCGGCCTCGGCAAGATCCTGCACTTCGACACCGACGGCCGCCCCGCGCCCGGTAATCCCTTCATCGGCGAAGCCGGCGCCAACCCGCTGGTCTGGAGCTACGGCCACCGCAATCAGCAGGGCCTCGCGCGCGATCCGGCCACGGACACGATCTACCAGACCGAACATGGCGCGCTCTCGGGCGATGAGGTGAACGTCATCAAGCCCGGCCTGAACTATGGCTGGCCGGTCGCCACCTACTCCGTCGACTATTCCGGCTCGGTGATTTCGCCCTACACCGACCGCCCCGGCATGGAGGCCCCGCTCGCGGTCTGGAAGCCGGAACGCTTCGCCCCCTCGGGCCTCGCCGTCTATCGCGGCGCGCTCTTTTCAGATTGGGACGGCGACCTGCTCGCCGGCAGTCTCGCCGAACAGCGCGTCGACCGCATCGATCTTGATGCATCGGGCAAGGTGGTCGCCCGCTACACGCTCTTCAGCGAGCTGCACGAGCGCATCCGCGATGTCCGCGTCGGCCCCGACGGCGCCGTGTGGCTCCTCACCGACACCGAAGACGGCAAGGTCCTGAAAGTCACGCCGGCCGGCTAGCCTGCGGCATCCACATCCCAGGACGCCCGCAGGGCGATCCGGGGGTCGATGCCCTAGGCCATTCAAGCAAGCCCGCCTCACGTACGCCGCAATCAAAAGGTTCCCTCATGGAACCGCGCGGCATAGGCTCGCGCATCGCGCCGCAAGGCCGCACTTGGGGACTGACTGCTATGCGCCTACGCCTGTTCACCGCGCTCGCCGCGCTGCCCGCTCTCGCCGCCATTGCTCTCGCGGCCACCGATGGCCCGACGACGGCGCCCGAAACCGTCATGGCGCTCGGCGAAGAGCCGCCCGAGGCCTACGTCACCGACGTCAAATGGATCGAAAGCTCGGAAACCGGCGCCAAGATCTACTCGACCGCCGGCGGCGATCCGGCCATCAACGGCCTCTACACCTTCCTCGCCGTCGCCGGCGAAGCGCCCGATATGGGCTGGCGCGTCTTCGAGATCGGGAATTTCAACTCCTGGAAGATCGCCGAGCAGACCAAGGATCACGTCATCCTTGAGGTCAGCCGTTCCTGGATCGATCAGGCCTCCGGCGACGTCAAGACGGTCGAGGAAAAGCTGAAAGTGCCGCTTGTCCCCGCCTCTTCGGACCGGCTGGTCGTCACGCCCGTCAAATAGCGTTCATCGCTGCGGCTGCGCGGCAGGGGGCGATTTCATATCGCGCGACCGGCGCGCACCCGGTATGTGGCTTGGTATAAAGTCGGCCCGCCGCGTTCTGGAACACCGTCGATGACGATCCTGAAAATCGCCCGCATGGGCCACCCGGTCCTCGCTCGCCGGGCCGATCCCGTGCCGGACCCGACCGCGCCGGAAATCCGCGCCCTCGCCCGCGACATGATCGAGACCATGATCGACGCCAACGGCGCGGGCCTCGCCGCGCCGCAGGTCCACGTGCCGCTGCGCCTGGTGGTCTTTCAGGCGCCCGGCGAGCGCACCGACCCCGGTCTTTCCGAAGCCGAGCGCTTCGACCACACCGCCCCCCTCACCATTCTCGCCAATCCGGTCATCGAGATCCTGGACGAGATCCGCGAGGCCGGCTGGGAAGGTTGCCTCTCCGTGCCGGGCCTTCGCGGCCTGGTCGAGCGTCCGGCCCATATCCGCTATTCGGGCACCGATCTCGACGGCAACGCCGTCACCCGCATCGCCAAGGGCTTCCATGCCCGCGTCGTTCAGCACGAATGCGACCATCTCGACGGTGTGCTGTATCCTCAGCGCATGGGCGATCTCACCCGGCTCATCTTCGAGAGCGAAGTGCGCCATCACCTCCAGCCGCAGGACTGAACCATGGCCAGCAAGGACGAGGCGAAACTCGCAAAGGCCCGCGAAGCGCTGCTGGACGTCGCGATCGAGAACGCGGCCTTCGATGGCTTCACGCCGCGCGCCATCGACGAAGCGGCGCGCAGCCTCAAGATCGCGCCCGATCTCGCCGCCCTCGCCTTTCCCGGCGGGCCGAAAGACCTGCTGAGCGCGTGGAGCGAAAAGCTCGACGACGAAGTGCGCGCCGAACTGGAAGCCGCCGATCTGAAAGATCTGAAAATCCGCGCCAGGGTCGCCAGAGGCGTGCGCCTGCGGCTTGAGAAAATGGCCGCACGGAAAATCTCCGCCCGCCGCGCCGCCGCCTTTCTCGCCCTGCCGCAGAACGCGCCGATGGGGGCCGAGCTGTCCTTCCGCACCGCCGACGCCATCTGGCGCGGCATCGGCGACACCTCGTCCGACTTCAACTACTACACCAAGCGCCTGCTGCTCGCCGGCGTGGTCACGTCCACCATGCTCTACTGGTTCTCCGACGAGAGCGAGGACGGTCAGCCGACATGGGACTTCCTCGACCGCCGCATCGAGAACGTCATGTCCATCGAAAAGGCCAAGGCCGGGCTTCAGGGCGTCGTCTCCAAACTGCCCAACCCGTTCAGCCTGCTGGGAAGCCTGCGCTATCCCTCGCGCGGCAAGTGAACGCGCATCAGGTGGGCGACATCCTCGCCCTCCGCCCCGCGCTCGGTCAGGCCCAGCTCGATCCCTGAGCGGTCGTCCTCGGTGCGGTTCTGGCTCAGCTTGAACTGCGCCTCGATCCGTTCGATCGACAGCCGCACACCCACGATCCCGCGCAGCATCGCCTGGATATAATCCGCCGGGGCGTCATCCACCGACCACGGCTTCATCTCGCGCCGTTCGAAGTGATCGGTCAGCGCCCGCACGATCGCCAGCTTCGCGTCCGCCTCGTGCACCCAGCTGACCGCGCCATGCACATGCACCGCGACATAGTTCCAGGTCGGCACCACGCGGCCATGCTCGGCCTTCGTCGCGTAGAACCCCGGCGAGATATAGGCGTTCGGCCCGGTGAACGCCGCCACCGCCGCCGCGCCGTCCGCCGCCCGTTTCCAGTGATCGTTGCCGATCGCCACATGCCCGATCAGCGTATCGCCGTCGCGCAGCATCGGCAAATGCGTCACCGCCGGCCCGTCGCTCGCCAGCATCGCCAGCGGCCAGCGCTGGATCGCCTCAAGCGCCGCCGCCTCGTCTCCGGGCTGGAAGTGGACGGGTGTATACATGCCTCAGCGCCGGCCCGATGGCGGGAACAGACGGTTCACGTGCCCCATCTTGCGCCCCGGCCGCGCCTCCGCCTTGCCATAGAGATGCAGACAGGCGTTCGGCTCCGCCGCGATCCCTGCCCAGCGCAGCACGTCGTCGCCGATCAGGTTCTCCATCTCGCAGTCCGCGAACCGCACCGCCGGCTTCAGCGGCCATCCCGCAACGGCGCGGATATGCTGCTCGAACTGGCTGACCGCGCAGGCGTCCATCGTCCAGTGGCCGGAATTATGCACGCGCGGCGCGATCTCGTTGACCAGCAGCGCACCGTCGCGGTCGAGGAACAGCTCCACGCCCATCACGCCGACATAGTCCAGCGCCTCCAGGATCGTGCCGGCGATGCGCCACGCCTCCGCCGCCACCTGCGGCTTCAGCTGCGCCGGCACGACCGAACGGTGCAGGATGCCGTCTTTGTGGGTGTTCTCCGCTGGCTCGAACGCTTCGATGCGCCCGTCGATCCCGCGCGCCGCCACCACCGAGATCTCCCGCTCGAAGCTGACCAGCCCTTCCAGAATGCAGGGCGCGGCGAACCGCGCCACGGCGGCGGCCGCGTCATCGGCGCTGGCAACCCTCGCCTGCCCCTTGCCGTCATAGCCCATCCGCCGGGTCTTCACGATCGCCGCGCCGCCGCCGAGGCTCTCGAACGCTGCGCGGGCCTCGCCGGCATCGTCCGCCTTGGCGAACGGCGCGGTGCCAAGGCCCATCGCCCGCATCGCGCTTTTCTCGGTCACGCGGTCCTGCGCCACGTCCAGCGCCTTCACGCCCGGCCGCACCTGCCTCAGCCCGGCCAGCAGCGCGGCGCAGGCCGCCGGCACATTCTCGAACTCATAGGTGACGGCGTCGACCTCGGCCGCGAACGCCGTCAGCGCCGCCGCGTCGTCATACGCGCCGCGCGTGATCCGCGCCGCCACCTCGCCGGCCGGACTTTCGGCCTCGGGCGCATAGATATGGATGTGGAACCCCAGCGGCACGGCGGCCAGCGCCAGCATGCGCCCCAGCTGCCCGCCGCCCAGAATGCCGATGGTCGCGCCGGGGGCCAGAGGCTGCGGGGCGGGCGTCATGGCCTAGGGCTCGTCCTTGGGCTCGATGGGCACGGCGGCGGTCTGGCGCCTGCGATGCTCTTCCAGCCGCTTCATCAGCCTGGCGTCCGAGAGCCCTAGGATCGAGGCCGCCAGCAGCCCGGCATTGATCGCCCCCGGCCTGCCCACCGCCAGCGTGCCCACCGGCACGCCGCCCGGCATCTGCACGATGGAGAGCAGGCTGTCGAAGCCCTGCAGCCCCGTCGCCGCGACCGGCACCCCCAGCACCGGCAGCGGCGTCATCGACGCGGTCATGCCCGGCAGATGG
>JAKOQZ010000173.1 GCA_029778105.1 Pseudomonadota bacterium
AAGCCGAGCTTGCGGGCGGCCTCCATCTGCAGCGAGGAGGTGATGAAGGGCGGGTAGGGGTTTCGCTTGACCGGCTTTGAATCAACCGAGGCGACCGTGATGGGGCCTTTCTCGATGGCGGCCTTGGCTTTGGCGGCGTCGTCTCCATTGCGGAGCGACATCTGATTGAGCTTCTGGCCGTCGAGACCCACGAGGCGGGCGGTGAAGTTGCCGGCGGCGGCGCCGAGATCGGCGTCGACGGTCCAGTATTCTTCCGGCTTGAACGCCTCGATCTCCATCTCGCGGTCGCAGATGAGGCGGAGGGCGACGGACTGGACGCGGCCGGCCGAGCGCGAGCCGGGCAGCTTGCGCCAGAGGACGGGCGAGAGGTTGAAGCCGACGAGATAGTCGAGCGCGCGGCGGGCGAGATAGGCGTCGACCAGCTCCTGGTCGATCTGGCGCGGATGCGCCATGCCATCGGCGACGCCGGATTTGGTGATGGCGTTGAAGACGACGCGCTCGACGTCGACGCCCTTGAGCACGCCTTTCTTGCGGAGAATCTCGAGCAGGTGCCAGGAGATCGCCTCGCCCTCGCGGTCGGGGTCGGTCGCGAGGATGAGCTTGTCGGTGCCCTTGATGGCGCTGGCGATCTCGGAAATGCGCTTGGTCGCCTTGGGATCGGTCTCCCAAAGCATGGCGAAATCCTCGTCCGGCTTCACCGACCCGTCTTTCGGGGGCAGGTCGCGGACGTGGCCGAAGCTCGCGAAAACTTTGAAATCGCGGCCGAGATACTTGTTGATCGTCTTGGCCTTGGCGGGCGACTCGACGATGACGACGGTCATGGGCGGGCTTGAACTTCTTAGGACAACGGGCCTATCGGGATGGCCGGGAACATGATGACGCGAACCGCACGTGTCAACCTCGGGCGGAAAACCGGCGAAAATCCGGGCGAAAATACAACCTTGGGATGTTTGAAATAGTTCCATCTCTCAGTGAGTGTGCTGTCACAGCGCCACATCCGGCGGCCACCAGGACGATGCCTTATCTCAAGCCGCGACCCTTGCCGCCTGCGCCGAAAGCCGATCCCGAGAGGGTCGTGTTTCTGCATGACCTGCTGAACGAGCTGGCCGGAATCGCGCGGGCCGGACAGCACGATTTTCTGGCGTACCTGATCGGCATGGCGCGGCTTGAGGCGGCCCGTCTGGTGCGCGGCGGCGACTGATCAGATCAGCGCGACATGCTGGCCCGGGCTGCGATGCAGACGCCCGGCCAATTCCAGCTCCAGCAGCACGCAGAGCACGAGCGGCGCGGCAAGACCGGAGCGGCGGATGAGCTCGTCGAGGCCGACCGGCGTAGGGCCGAGGAGCTCCAGAACCGCCGGGCGCGCGGCGTCGACATCGTCTTCGGCGGGCGGTTGATAGGCCGCCGGTTCGGGTTCGCGAAGGGCGAATGGCCGGGCGGCCTGCAGGGCCTGCAGAACGTCGTCGGCCGATTCGGTGAGAATCGCGCCTTGCCGGATGAGATCGTTGCAGCCGCGCGCGCGGGGATCGATGGGCGAGCCGGGCACAGCGAAGATCTCGCGATTCTGCTCAAGCGCCTGACGCGCGGTGATGAGCGAGCCTGAGCCGATGGCGGCTTCGACCACGACCGTGCCGAGCGAGAGGCCCGAGATGATGCGATTGCGGCGGGGAAAATGGGCGGCCTGGGGCGTCGTGCCCGGCGGCATTTCGGAGACGATCGCGCCTTCCGCCGCGATGCGGGCGTGAAGCTTGGCGTTTTCGGGCGGGTAGACGTTGTCGACGCCGCCGGCCAGCACGGCAGCGGTGCCGGTGGCGATCGCACCAATATGCGCGGCGGTGTCGATGCCGCGGGCGAGGCCGGAGACGACGGTGACGCCAGCCGCGCCCAGACCGGCGGCGATGTCCTCGGCCAGCTTGCGGCCGCCGGCGGAGGCGTTGCGTGCGCCGACGATGGCGACCGTGCGTCGTGCGAGGATGGCCGGATCGCCCAGGACATAAATCAGCGGCGGCGCGGGATCGACGGCGCGCAGCAGGGCGGGGAATGCGGGATCGTCCCAGATGAGGAGGCGCGCGCCCGCCTTCGCGGCGTTTTCCAGCTCGCGTTCGGCATCGGCGGCGTCGAAGAGGCGGAGCGGAGCGCGGCGGCCGCCCTTGCGGGCGAGGCCGGGCAGGGCGGCGAGGGCGCGGCCGGCCTCGCGGTAGGTTTCGATCAGGCGGGCGAACGTGACAGGACCGACGCCTTCGGAGCGTGCGAGGCGGAGCCAGGCGAGACGGGCGGCGTCACTCACGCCCGCGCCCTGTCACAGCAGCGGACCGCCATTGTGGCCGACGAGATCGGCGACCGGCGCGGCGGCCTTTTTCTGGCCGATCTTGGGCTCGGTGCCGTTGAGCAGGCGGGCCATGTTGTACCAGTGCGAGTAGAGCACCATCAGCGCGAAGAAGATGCAGACGAAGGCGACGATGCGGTCGCCGAACAGGAAGGCGGCGACCGGGGCGCTGAATCCCGCGACGATAGAGCCGAGCGAGGAGTCGCGCGTCGTGAAGGCGATCAGCAGCCAGAGCGCGCCGGCGACGAGCCCCGTTTGCCAGTGGAGCGCGAAGACGGTGCCAAAAAAGGTGGCGATGCCCTTGCCGCCCCTGAAGCCGAGGCCGACAGGGAAGATGTGCCCCACGAAAGCGCCGAGCGCGGCGGAGGCCATCAGCGCTTCGCCGCCCCAATAGACCGGCAGACCGAACCATTTGAAGAGCACGCCGCTGGCGATGAACGCAGCAAAGGCGCCCTTGCCGGCGTCGAAGATGAGGGTCAGCAGCGCGATGCGCTTGTTGCCGGTGCGCAGGACGTTGGTGGCGCCGATATTGCCGGAGCCGATATCGCGGATGTCGCCCAGCCCCGCCCAGCGGGTGAAGATCTTGCCGAACGGGATCGCGCCCAGCGCATAGCCGAGAACGAAGGCCGAAAGCACGTAAGGCCACGCGGCTGACCAGTCGGCGGGCGCGAAGGTTTCGATGATCATGGATCAGATTTTATGGGCGAGGAGGCCCGCCGCATAGGTGCGCCAGACCGCCCCCTGAAAATTCAGGCCGTCGAACGGGGTGTTCTTGGCGCGCGACAGGAGATCTTCGCGCCGGATGGTGCGCGGGATACCCGGATCGAAGAGGACGAGGTCGGCGCGCGCGCCCTTGGCCAGCGTGCCGCTGCCGTCGGCGAGGCGAAGAATGCGGGCGGGGGCGGAGGTGACCGGCTTCAGCGCGGCTGCGAGGGACGCGTCGCCGTTGTGGAATGGCAGCAGCGCGACGGGCAGCAGGGTTTCAAGGCCGGCGCCGCCGAACGCCGCCTGGGCGAAGGGCAGCCGCTTGGTGTCGGGGGCCTGAGGGTCGTGGCTGGAGACGACGGCATCGATGGCGCCCGAGACGACGCCGTCGATCATGGCGAGGCGGTCGCTTTCCGAGCGCAGGGGCGGCGTGAGCTTGCGGAAGGTGAGATAGGTGCCGACATCGAGCTCGTTGAGCGCCATGTGGGCGGTCGAGACGGCGCAGGTGACGGCGACGCCCCGGGCGCGGGCCGCCTCGATGGCGGCGAGGGCGGCTGCGGTGGAGATCTGCGCGAAGTGGAGCCGCGCGCCGGTGATTTCTGCGAGGCGGAGGTCGCGCTCGACGATGATGGCTTCGGCCGCCGCCGGAATGCCCGGAATGCCAAGCCGCGTCGCGGTCTCGCCCTCGTTCATCGCGCCGCCTTCGGCGAGGAACGGATCCTCGGCGTGGACGGCGACCAGGAAGTCGAAGGTCGCGGCGTAGGAGAGGGCGCGGCGCATGACGCGCGTGTTGGCGATGGATTTATCGCCATCGGAGAACGCGACCGCGCCCGAGGCGGCCATGAGGCCCATTTCCGACATGGCCTCGCCGCGTAGTCCCTGGGTCAACGCGCCCATGGGGAGGACGCGGACGGCGCAGGGCGCGCGGGCGACGAATTCGATAAGCGCCGGATCGTCGAGCGGCGGGTCGGTGTCGGGCTGGACGCAGATCGTCGTGACGCCCCCGGAGGCTGCGGCGCGACCGGCGCTGGCGATGGTTTCGCGATGTTCGTCGCCGGGCTCTCCGGTGGAGACCTTGAGGTCGATGAGGCCGGGCGCGAGGACGCGGCCGCCGCAATCGACGATCTCGGCATGGGCCGGGGCGGCGTCATTGAAGAGACGCGGGCCGTGATCGGCGATGCGGCCATCTTCGACGAGAAGGGCGCCGGGTTGATCGAGCCCGGTTTCGGGATCGACGAGGCGGGCGTTGGTGAAGGCGATGCGGCTCATACCATGAGCCCCTTCGACACGTTCTTGATGTTGCGGCTGAGCGCGTCGAGCACGGCCATGCGGATGGCGACGCCCATCTCGACCTGTTCCTGGATGAGACTGCGCTGCACGTCGTCGGCGACGGCGCTGTCGATCTCGACCCCGCGGTTCATGGGGCCGGGATGCATGACGAAGGCGCCGGGTTTGGCCAGCGCGAGACGATCGGCATCGAGACCATAGAAGCGGTAGAATTCGCGGGTGGAGGGCAGGAAGGAGCCATCCATGCGCTCCTGCTGGAGGCGGAGCATCATCACCACGTCGGCGCCGTCGAGACCTTCCTCCATACGGTGGAAGATGTCCGGTCCGAGGCGGGCGATGGAATTGGGCAGAAGGGTCTTGGGCGCGACAAGGCGGACACGCGCGCCCATCTTCTGCAGCAGATTGATGTTCGAGCGGGCGACGCGGCTGTGCAGGATGTCGCCGCAGATGGCGACGGTGAGGCCCTGGATGCGGCCGAGGCGGCGGCGGATGGTGAGGGCGTCGAGCAGGCCCTGGGTGGGATGCTCGTGGCTGCCGTCGCCCGCATTGATGACCGAGCAGTCGACCTTGCGGGCGAGGAGCGAGACGGCGCCGCTGTCCTGATGGCGGACGACCAGCAGGTCGGGATGCATGGCGTTGAGCGTCATCGCCGTGTCGATGAGCGTCTCTCCCTTCTTCACCGATGAGGTGCCGACCGACATGTTCATGACGTCGGCGCCGAGGCGCTTGCCCGCCAGCTCGAACGAGGACTGGGTGCGGGTGGAGCTTTCGAAGAAGAGATTGATCAGCGTGCGGCCGCGCAGCGTGTCGCGCTTCTTCGAAACCTCGCGATTGAGGGCGACATACTGCTCGCCGAGATCGAGCAAGGCGGTGATTTCGACGGGCGATAGATCCTCGATGGCGAGGAGATGTCGGCTCGGCAGCAGAGTTCCGGCGGTCGGCATAAGCGGCGCTTATAGGGGCGGTTGGCGACGTTGCCAAGAATGACCGGCAGGGTCAGCCGAACAGGGTTATCGCAAAGGGAATGGTGACGACCGAGACGAGGGTGAGCACCGTGACGAGGGTCGCCATCAGCACGTGGTCGCCGCCGAGCTGGCGCGCGAGGATATAGGCCGAACTGGCGGGCGGGACGGCGGCGCAGACGATGGCGACCAGCCGGGCCGGCCCTCCGACGCCGCAGATCAGGCAGGCGGCGTACATCAGCGCGGGCATGAGCAGCAGCTTGAGGCCGACCGTGACGGAGGTCGCCAGCGTCGAGGCGCGCATATGGGCGAAATCGAGCGCGGCGCCGACGCAGAGGAGCCCGAGCGGGATGGTGGCCGAGCCCATCGACTTGAGCATGTCGAGGAAGAAGGCGGGCAGGGGCACTTCGAGAATCGCGAAGGCGAGAGCGGAAAGGCAGGCGATGATGAGCGGGTTGAGGACGATCGCCCGGACGATCGCGCGCCCGGCAGCAGGGGTGTCGCCGGCATAGCGGGCGATGACGAGGACGCTGAGCACGTTGACCATCGGCACGATGGTCGCGAAGGCGACGGCCGCGAGGGCGACGCCGTGCGGCCCCAGCAGCGCGGCGATGACACCGAGCGCGACGTAGGAATTCCAGCGGATCGATCCCTGGAAGATGCTGGAGAACGCCGCGCCGGTGATCGGGAGGACGGGGCGCAGCGCCAGCAGGATCGCCGACATCACCGCCAGCGCCAGAATAAACGCCAGCGCGAGGGTGAGCGCCTCGCCCTGCTCGAGCCGGGCGGTGACGATGGTGTGAAAGAGCAATGGCGGAAACAGGACGAAGTAGACCAGCCGCTCGAGCGGCGGCCAGGTCTCGTCGCCCGGGAAGCCCGCGCGTTTCAGCACAGCGCCGAGCGCGATCAGCAGGAAGACCGGAAGCAGGCTGAACGATATGTCGAGCACGTCAGTGCTTCTTTTCTCCGTCGGCCGCGATCTGCTCGAGGGTCTTGCCGGCGGTTTCCGGGATCGTCAGCCAGGCGACGAGCGTGGCGATAAAAATTGACGGGAGGAGCACCGCGATCGCGTGGGCATGTCCGCCCATCGGGCCGTAAAGCAGCGAAACTGTGAGGAGCGCGGCGCCGCCGAAGATGATGTTGGTCGCCAGACGCGCGCCGGAGGCGGTTGAGCGTTGCTCTGTGGGGAAGAGCTCGGCACTCCACGCGCCCATCACGACCTCCATCGCGAAGAACGCGAAGACGCCGAGCCCCCAGAGGACGGCGATCAGATAGAGATTGTGCGACCCGAGATAGAGGCCGCCCATGGCGGCGGCGAACCCGATGGACGCTGTGATAAACACGGGCTTGCGACCGACGCGGTCGGACAGGCGTCCCGCGACGAAATTGCCGACGAGGCCGACGACCCCGCCGCTGACGAAGATGAGGGTCACGACTCCGGGCGAAACGCCCAGATCGACCTGGAGATAGGTCTGGATGAGGACGCTGGCGGCGGTGATGCCGAAGGCGAGCGGGGCGGTGACGGCGAGAAGCGCGAAAAAGCGCTTGCCGTGCACGGTGGTGAGCGCGCGGAAGCGGGCCAAGGCCGATTGGACCTCGTGGCCGGAGCCGGGGTTGGCAGCCTCGGCCCTCAGCTCCTGGAATCTTCGGGTTTCGGGCATCGAGCGCCACGCCCAGGCGATGACGAAGATCGGGACCGCGCCGATGACATACAGCGCACGCCAGCCATAGGGCAGGACGTCGATGCCGGCGAAGATGAGGCCCGAGAGGCCGCCGCCGACGGCGGCAGAGGCCGCGAGAAGCCCCAGCGCCCAGCCGCGGGCGCGGTCGTCGATCTCCTCGGCGATGACGACGATGGAGATCATGTCCTGGGCGTAGCCGAACATGCGCACGGCCGCCTGGAGGACGATGAACTGTTCTTCGGACTGGGCGAACGCCGTGGCGAGTGTGGTGACGGCGGAGCCGGTGATGGTGACGAGCAGGATCGCCCGCCGGCCGAACCTGTCGGCCAGCATGGCGAGCGGGAAGGCGAGGAGCACGCCGAGGCGCGCCCACATCACGATCTCGGCCTCGCTGCCCATGGTCACGTTGAACTCTTTGGCGACCGGCGCGAGGACGAATCCCATCAGAGCGATGTCGTAGCCGGCGATCAGAAACGCGAAGCCGACAAGGATGAGCACCTTGGTTTGGGCGGCGGGAATCCTGACCGGCGGCATAAGGGAAAAATTGCCGCCATGTGCGCCGGCCATAATCTAGCTCCGCTTCAGAATGCGGAGGCGATCGAGCGCCCCCTGGAGAATGTAGGCTGCGGCCATCTTGTCGACGACTTCGTCACGGCGGCGGCGCGAGGCGTCGGCGTCGAGAAGCGTGCGGGTGACGGCAGCGGTGGAAAGTCGCTCATCCCACAGCACGATGGGAAGGGGGGTGAGCGCAGCAAGGTTGCGCGCGAAGGCCCGGGCGGACTGGGCCGACGGACCGTCCGAGCCGTCCATGTTGAGCGGGAGGCCGATGATGAAGCCGGCCGCGCGTTCCCTGGTCGCAAGATCGACGAGCGGCTGGGCGGTCTTGGCGAAGGTCTTGGCCCGGGGGTGGCCAAGATGCGGGCTCGCGATGGAGCGGAGAATGTCGGAGACCGCCACGCCGATGACCTTGGAGCCGAGGTCGAGACCGATCAGCGCGCCGTGAGGCGGCAGCAGATCGGGGAGCCGGTCCAGCGCGACGAGGCTCATCGTGCGGCGATGTCTTCGAGAGAGCGGCCCGCCGTTTCGGGGATGAAGAAAAGCGGAATGAGCGCGAGGGGGATCGGGATCATGAGGATCAGCACGGCGTTCGCGAACCCGTAGGCCGGGGCGAGAACGGCGCCGTGAAGATAAAGGCCGAGGCCCCCGGCGAGGATCTGGAAGATGAAGCGGATGGCGGCGGCGGTGGCGCGGCTCTCGGTGGGAAAGAGCTCGGCCCCGATCGCCTCGATCTGGATGCCGACGGCCACGAGGCCGAAAACGCCGAACAGGATCGCGACGACGAGAAGCGGGCTATTGTCCGTGGTGTACATGAGGGCGAAGGCGCCGATCGTGACGGCCAGCCAGAGCGCCGCGATCGGGCGGCGGCCGACGCGGTCGCTGTGCCGGCCGACCCACATCGCCATGACCATGCCGACGATGCCTGTGCAGAGAATGGCGGCACCGACCATTTCCGGCGAGAAGTCATGGTAGTTCTGGAGGAAGGTCGGCATCAGGGCGAGCGTGGAAGCTGAGCCGAGCGCGAAGGGCACGACCATGGCGATGACGAGCGCGATGCGGCCGGGAAAGCGGGTGAAGAGGCCGACCAACGGCCGCAACGTATCGTGCACGGTGCGCCGCTGCGGTTGGCTGGCCCTGGCCTGCGCAAAGCGTTGGGTTTCGGGCAGGCCGCGGCGCATCCAGGCGAGGAGAAGGAGCGGGACGGCGCCGATGAAGTAGATGGCGCGCCATTCATAAGGAAGATACGACACCGCCGTGAAGACGATGACGGCGACGCCGCCGCCAAGGGCGCTGAGCGCGCCCAGCGTGCTGATGGCCCATCCGCGCGTGCGTTCCTCGAATTCTTCCGCGATGACGACGATGCAGAGCATGTCTTCGGTGTAGCCGAACACGCGGACCATGATCTGTGCCGCGAGGAAGGCTTCGTAGGTGGGCGCAAAGGCGGTGGCGAGGGTGGAAAGCGCCATGCCCAGAATGGTGAAGAGCAGCAGCTTCCGCCGGCCGACGACATCGGCCATCAGGCAGAGAATGAGTGCGCCGAAGACGCCCAGCCGCATGAAGGCGATGGTGGTGCCGGTGGCGGTCTCGGGCTTTCCGAACTCGGCGAGCACCTGTTTGGCGGCGAGGCCGAAGACGTTGAGATCGTAGGCGCCGAGCAGGGTGGCGATCCCCACCAAGCCTATCAGGCGCATATGGCGGGCCGGAACGGGATGCGGCGGCCGGATAAACCGGGGCGCTGCCGCCCAGGCGACCAGCTTCTCGCCCTCTCCGATTGACCCTTCCACGCGGTCCCCCAAACCCGATTATCTTGAATCCGCCCGGGGGTGTTGATAGCAGAGCCTGAAGCGCTGAATAGCCGAAAGACGATACCGACATGTCCGTCGACGAAAAGACGGTGCGCCGCGTGGCGCGCCTCGCCCGACTCGCGATTCCCGAGGAGCGGCTGGCCCCCATGGCCGGCGAGCTGAACGCCATTCTCGCCTGGGTGGAGCAGCTGCAGGAACTCGACACGTCCTCGGTGGAGCCCATGACGAGCGTGCGCCCGATGCGGTTGCCGCGGCGTCAGGATGTGGTGACGGACGGCGGTTATCCGGCGGATATCGTCGCCAACGCACCGCGCACCGAAGACAATTTCTTCGTCGTGCCGAAGGTCGTGGAGTAAATCATGACCGATCTGCTGAAATTGTCGCTGACGGAAGCGCGCGACGGCCTGAGGGCGAAGGCGTTTTCGTCGAAGGAGCTGACCGATGCGTCGGTCAAGGCGATCGCGGAGGCGCGCGATCTGAACGCCTATGTGCTGGAAACGCCGGAGATCGCGGCCGAGATGGCGGCGGCGTCCGACGCGAAGCTGGCCAAGGGCGAGGGCGGGGCGCTGGAAGGCATTCCGCTGGGCATCAAGGATCTGTTCTGCACGAAGGGCGTGCAGACGACGGCCGCGAGCAAGATTCTGAAGGGCTTCAAGCCGGTCTACGAATCGACCATCACCGCGCAGCTGTGGAAGGCCGGCGCGGTGATGACCGGCAAGCTGAACATGGACGAGTTCGCCATGGGCTCGTCCAACGAGACCAGTCATTTCGGGCCGGCGGTCAATCCGTGGCGGCGCGGCAATGACGACGCGAAGCTGGTGCCCGGCGGATCGTCGGGCGGATCGGCGGCGGCGGTGGCGGCGGACCTGGTGTTCGGCGCAACGGCGACGGATACCGGCGGCTCGATCCGCCAGCCGGCTTCGGTGACGGGTCTTGTGGGCATCAAGCCGACCTATGGCCGCTGTTCGCGCTGGGGCGTGGTGGCGTTCGCCTCGTCGCTGGACCAGGCCGGGCCGATCACCAAGACGGTCGCCGACAGCGCGGCGATGCTGCGCGAGATGTCGGGGTTCGATCCGAAGGATTCCACCAGCGTCGACATGGCAGTGCCGGATTTCGAGAAGGCCTGCACGCGGAGCGTGAAGGGCCTGAGGATCGGCGTGCCGAAGGAATATCGCATCGACGGCGTGCCGGCGGAGATCGACGCGCTGTGGGAGCAGGGGATCGCCTGGCTGAAGGACGCAGGCGCCGAGATCGTGGAAGTGAGCCTGCCGCACACCAAATACGCGCTGCCTGCCTATTATATCGTCGCGCCGGCTGAGGCCTCTTCCAACCTCGCGCGCTATGACGGCGTGCGCTACGGCCTGCGCGCGCCCGCCGACGACCTGACCGAGATGTACGAGAAGACGCGCGCCGAAGGTGTCGGGCGCGAAGTGCAGCGGCGCATCCTGATCGGCACCTATGTGCTGTCGGCCGGTTACTACGACGCCTATTACATCCGGGCGCAGAAAGTGCGGGCGCTGATCAAGCGCGACTTCGACCTCGCCTTCGAGGCGGGGGTCGATGCGATCCTGACGCCGGCGACGCCGTCGGCGGCCTTCGGGCTGGCGGCCATGGCGACCGCCTCGCCGATCGAGATGTACCTCAACGACATCTTCACGGTGACGGTGAACATGGCCGGGCTCCCGGGCATAGCGGTGCCGGCGGGACTGACGGCGGAGGGGCTGCCGCTCGGGCTGCAGCTGATCGGCCGGGCGTTCGACGAGGAGACGGTGCTGCGCGCCGGCCGCGCGGTCGAGCAGGCGGCGGGCTTCACGGCGAAGCCGGCCGGCGTCGCGCGCTGAGGGAGGGTAGATGGCCTGTCGCGGGATGCATTCGGCCATCACGGCGGAGCAGCGGACTCACCTGGAGGCGCTGCCCAACGGCGAGGAGCGCTACTTCTATCTCGATGACATCTATGAGGAGCTGGGTGACGACTACCAGCAGCACATGGACAAGTCCTGGGACGCCATCCATCGTCG
>JAKOQZ010000174.1 GCA_029778105.1 Pseudomonadota bacterium
ACCGGAAACTTCACCCAGATCTGCGGCGAGTTCTTGTCGTGATATTCGATTTCGGCTTCCGCCAGCGCGGTGCGCTCCACCGGCGACCACATCACCGGCTTGGAGCCCCGATAGAGCAGGCCGTTGGCGGCGAAGGTCAGCAGCTCGCGCACGATCTGCGCCTCGGCGCGATAGTCCATCGTGGTGTAGGGGCGGTCCCAGTCGCCGATCCCGCCGAGGCGGCGGAACTCGTCGCGCTGCACGTTCAGCCAGTGCTGGGCGAAGGCGCGGCATTCGGCGCGGAATTCCGAAACCGGGATATCGTCCTTGTTCTTGCCCTTGGCGCGATACTGCTCCTCGACCTTCCACTCGATCGGCAGGCCGTGGCAGTCCCAGCCCGGCACATAGGGCGCGTCGCGGCCCAGCATGTTCTGCGAGCGGACGACAAAGTCCTTCAGGATCTTGTTGAACGCGGTGCCCAGATGGATGTTGCCGTTGGCGTAGGGCGGGCCGTCGTGAAAGACGAATTGCGGGCGGCCCTTGGCGGCCTTGCGCTGGCGACCATAGACGTCGATGGCGTTCCAGCGCTTCAGCCATTCGGGCTCGGCCTTGGGCAGGCCGGCCTTCATGGGGAAGGCGGTCTTGGGCAGGAAGACCGAGTCCTTATAGACGTTCGGCTTCTTCTCGGGTTTGGCGGCAGGTGTGTCGGTCATGGGTGTCGCGGCCCTGATCTGGGGCCTTCCCTAATCTTGATGTGAGGCGGATGCGTGGGGCCTTGTCCCGGCGCGCGTCAGGGCGCTGCCGGGCCGGTAATTCGCGAAATCCGCCGAACCGAGGTCATGGGCGGCTTCTAGCAGTGCCGATTCCGCCGAGTCGAGCGCTTTCGCCGCCCCCCTCCAAACAGCCAGCTTGCCGGCCCCGGCCGCCCCCCGTCAGTCTGACGGCGATCGTTTCACGCCCGGGGGGCCGGATCGCCATGCGCGCCTTGCTGTTTTCACTGGTTTTCGCCCTCTTTGCGGCGCCGGCGGCCCATGCCCAGACGGGCGACCCGAACGAAGACCTGCGGCGCTATGTCAACGGCGTCTGGCAGCTCACCTTCCGTGAAGAGGTCAAGGGCGGCACGGGCGACATCAAGTCGGTCTCCACAGTCATCACCATCACGCTGCGCTATGACGGCACGCGCACGATCACCCAGGACGAGACCGTCAACGACCGCCCGCCCATCCGCACCGCCGAAACCCACGATTACTACCGGGTCGATGAGATCGACGGCACGAATTTCACGCTCACCGCCTGGAGCGATACCGACGCGCCCAAGGCGACGCGGCGCATGCGGGCGGGGGCCGACCAGATGAAGGTCGAAGGCAGCGACGCGATCTATCAGCGCGTCGCCGGCACGCAGGAGGCCGCGCCCACGCCCCTGCCGCCGCAGCGCGATCCGCCCGGCGCAGGCTCGCCGCCCGCCGCCGCCGCGTCGCCCGACGCGCAGCAGAGTCTCGATGCCCGGCTGCGCGACTTCCTGATCGGCCGCTGGACCGCCAGCGCCACGCAGAACGGCACCACGGTGGAGTCCATGCTGGACTATCGCACCAGCGGCGAGGTTGTGGGCTATCAGAACGTCACCACGAACGGCAGCACGCGCCGCTATGACGTGAAGGGCGCCTATACGGTGGTCGCGTCCGGCGACAAGGCCTTCACGCTCACCTTCTATCTGCCGGGCCTGCAGCCGGTCTCGACCGTGCTGGAGATCGTCGACGCCGACACGATGCTCAGCCGCGCCGAGAACTACCAGACCAAACGCGTGCGCTAGGGCTCAGCCCGCCGCCAGAATGTCCCGCGCCGTCAGGCTGTCGGCGGCGATCTGCGCCTTCAGCTCGTCCAGCCCTGAGAACTTCCGCTCGGCGCGGATGTAGTCCACCAGCGACACATCCAGATGGCGGCCGTAGAGGTCGCCGTCGAAATCGAACAGATGCACTTCCAGCAGCGTGTCCTTCTTGTCGAAGGTCGGGCGGCGGCCGAAATTGGCGACGCCCTCAAAGCTGCGCCCGATGCCCGCGACGCGCACCGCATAGACGCCGAGCGCCGGCTCCAGATAGCCCTTCAGCGAGATATTGGCGGTCGGGAAACCGATGGTCCGGCCGCGCTTGTCGCCGCCGCGCACATGGCCCGAGACCGTCCAGTCATGGCCCAGCAGACGCGCCGCCGCGCGCGGATCGCCCTTTTTCAGGGCCGCGCGGATGTCGGTCGACGAGACCTTGTGGTCGCCCTCGGCCATCACCACCGAAAAGACCGACGCGCCGAAGCCCAGCCTTGCGCCCTCGCGCGCCAGCAGCGCGGCGTCGCCGCCGCGGCCCTTGCCGAACTGGAAGTCCGCGCCGGTGATGACATGGCGGAGGCCGAGCCCCTTCACCAGAACGTCGGCGATGAACTGCTCCGCCGGCATCGCCGCCAGCCTTGCGTTGAACGGCACCGCGAACAGCGCATCGACGCCCAGACGGCACAGCATCTCGGCCTTGGGGCGAAAGGGCGTCAGGCGGAATTTCTCGCCGTCCTTGCGGAAGAACTCCTGCGGATGCGGCTCGAACGCCAGGATGCCGAACGGCGCGCCCATAGAGGCGGCCAGCCTGCGGCCTTCGGCGATCAGCGCCTGATGGCCGCGATGCACGCCGTCGAAATTGCCGATGGCGACGACCGCGCCCTTGGCCGCGTCCGGCACATGCTCGAAATGACGAAAGACTTTCACGACGCGGGCCGCATCACGCCTTGGGCCGGCCGGGCGCGAGCAGCATCGCCTCGCCCTCGGCGACCACCGTGTCGCCCACCTTGGCGACGCAGGCCAGCGTCACGCGGCGCTTCTCTTTCGCCGTCACGGTGCAGACCGCCTCCACCGTATCGCCGATGCGCACCGGCGCCTTGAAGCTCAGCGTCTGGCTCACATAGATCGACCCCGCCCCCGGCAGCTTGGTGCCCAGCACGGTGGAGAAGAACCCGGCGGTCAGCATGCCGTGCGCGATGCGCGTCTTGAACGGCGTGGTCGCGGCATAGGCTTCGTCGAAATGCACCGGATTCATGTCGCCCGTCGCCTCGCCGAAGAGCTGGATGTCGCGCTCCGCGACGGTGCGCGTATAGCTCGCCGACTGCCCGATCTCGATGTCTTCCGCATAGACGGTCATGCCGCCGCTCCGATGCCGCTGAATATCAAAACGGCGCGAAACTTAGTGCGCCGCCCGGCAAAGTGGAAACCGGAAAATCCGCCCCGCGCCTTGAAACGCGCCCGGACCGCGCCGATCTGAGCCTGACGCAGCGGCAGACCGGGGGGAACACGCCATGCATCTGACGGCACTCGATCTCGTCCTCGCCGCCATTCTGCTACTGGCCTTTCCGGCTTGGCAGCTCTGGCGCAGCCTGCGCACCGGCGAGCGGCCCAGGCCGGCGAAACTGCGCGGCTATCTACGCACGTCGGCCATCATCAGCGTGCTTCTGGCGATGCTCGCCGCGATCTGGATCGCCGGCGGGCGCAGCCTCGCAAGTCTCGGTCTCGATATCCCGCCGTCTACCGGCGGGCTGATCGGCCTCGCCATCGCGGCGGCGATCGTCGCGGCCCTGTTCGTGCCGACTTTGCTGATGAAGCCGCGCAAGGAATGGCTGACGCTCGGCGCCGAGATCCTGCCCGATACGCCCGCCGAGCGCGCCGTCTTCGCGCTGATGACGCTGCTCATCGGCGCCGGGTGGGAGCTGCTCTATCGCGGCTTTCTTCTCTGGGCGCTTGGCCCCGCCGTCGGCCTGCCGTTCTCGATTGTCGCCGCGGCCGTCGCCTACGGCCTCGCGCATGGCTACAAGTCGCAGGGCCAGCTCGCCGGCAGCATCGCCGCCGCGCTCGTCTTCTGCATCGCCTATGCGCTGACCGGCAGCCTGTGGTGGCTGATGATCGTCCACATCGCGATGCCGATGGTCATGCCGGTGGCGCGCTGGCGAGCGCGCCGCGCCGAAGCGCAGCTCACCAGCTGAGCTTCGCCTGCCAGGCCGCCGCGAACAGCTCCTTCTCCGACAGGATCGCCGAGACGTCGGCGTCGTCTTCCGCAAACAGCTCGCCGTGGATGCCGGCGGTGATGAACAGCGCATCCAGACCCGTGCGGTTCGCGCCCAGAATGTCGGTGCGCATGCCGTCGCCGATGGCGAGGATGCGGGTCGGGTCCAGCGCCGCGCCCCTGATTTCCGCCAGCCGCTTCAGCGCCGCGTCATAGACCGGCGGATGCGGCTTGCCGAAATAGAGCACCTCGCCGCCCAGCTTTTCATAAGCGGCGGCCAGCGCGCCCGCGCACCAGATCAGCTTCGACCCGCGATGCACCTGGATGTCGGGATTGGCGCAGATCATCCTCAGCCCCGCCTCGTGGGCGGTCTTCAGCGTCTCGGCGTAATCGTCGGGCGTCTCGCGTTCGTCGTCGAAGAGGCCGGTGCAGAGAATGAACTCGGCCGAGGTCAGCTGCACCTCGCGCGCGGGCAGGCCTTCCCACACGGTGCGGTCGCGCTCCGGGCCGATATGGTGAAAGGCGCTGGCGCCCCGGCGCGTCATCTCGGCGCGCGTGGCGTCGCCCGAGGTCAGGATGCCGTCATAGGCCTCACGCGGCACGCCCAGCTGATCCAGCAGCTTCACGACATCGTCGCCCGGGCGCGGCGCGTTGGAGAGCAGCAGCACGGGCCCGCGCTCGGCGCGGAACCGCGTCAGCGCGGCGCAGGCATCCGGAAAGGCGGCCTTGCCGTCGTGGATCACGCCCCAGACATCGGAGAGGACGGCGTCATAGCGCTCGGAGATTTCGCCGAGCGAAGCAATGGCATGTGTCATGGCTAGGTAGCGGTTCTCACGCCACCCCGCCCCCCGTCAAGCGAAGGCTTGGTGAAGGCGGGCTTATCCCGCCGCGCGGCGCTGGCCCCGCTGCTGAAACAGCGCCGTCATGCCCTGCGGCTGAGCCGGGGCTGAAGCGACGGGCGCAGCCGGCGCAACCGGCGTTTCGGCGACATCGTCCTTCAGCGCGCGCGGCTCGCCGAACAGGAAGCCCTGGCCGTAGTCGATCTCGAAATCCAGCAGGTCCACCACCTGCCGCTCCGATTCGATCTTCTCGCCGATCAGCGCGATGCCGTGCCGCGCCAGCAGGGGCTTGAGATCCTCGATGGCGATGCCGCCGCCGATCTCGCGCATATGCGGGTTCAGCAGGATCTGCGGCGACACCTTCACGAAGCGCACGCCGCGGCGGCGCATCGCATCCAGATCGAACTCCAGCGAGGTGACGTGATCCATCGAGAAGGCGAAGCCCAGCCGCGCCAGTTCGGCCAGGCTCGCCTCCTCGCCCGGCCCCATCGCGTCATAGGCGCTCTGCGGCAGTTCGAAGACGATCTGGTCGATGAGGTCGCGATGCGCGCGCATGAAATCGACGAACTGGGGAAAGAACTGCGCGTCGTTCAGCGAGGCGAGCGAGACGTTGCAGAAGACGCCGACATCGCGCTGGCGCGCGGTCAGGCGGCGGATGAACTGCACCGAGCGGAACAGCAGCAGATTGTCCACCGTCGACATCAGGCCCGCTTCTTCGGCGACGGCCAGATACTGCGCCGGCATGATCGTGCGGCCGTCTGCGGCGCGCAGGCGCGTCAGCGCCTCGTAATATTTCAGCTTGCGCTGCGGCAGCGCGACGATGGGCTGGACATGCAGATCGACGCGGTTGTCCACCAGCGCGCGCTGGATGATGTCCAGCATTTCGGCCTTGGGGGCTGCGGCCGCGACCGCACCGGCGGCACGCGGCGCGGCGACCGCCACCGGCGCGCGCATCTGCGACAGGCGCTGCTCCAGACGCTGGGTCTCGGCGGCGGCGTTCGCCTGCGCGCTCTCCACGCCCTGCACGCGCTTCACCATCGATTCGGCGAACTGGCGCATCACCGTCTCGAACATCTTCACTTCGCTGCCGATCCGGTTCTCGCCCTCGCCGACATGCGCCTCCAGGCGCTCGATCTCGCTTTGATGCTTCTCCGCGCCCTGCGCCAGCAGATCGGAGAGGATGAGGTCGGCGCGCTTCAGCGCCAGCAATTCCTTGCGCAGCGCGGCGCGGTCGGCAGCGCGGATATAGACATCCTGCAGGTTTGAGCCGACCACGAACACCGCGATGCCCAGCACGCCCGCCAGCGCCGGTGTCTGGCCGATGCTCATCATGGCCAGCGCCGCGCCCGCGCCGGCGGCGGCGCAGGCGATGGTGATGACGCCATCCTTCAGGTTCGACATTCATGTCCCCTGGGCGCGAGCCCGAACGCCCGGATTCTCCGGATCACGCCCCAAGGTGCCGCGTGATGGTTTATGGACGGTTAACCTTCGTAAACGCCGGGCAAACCCGAGCATCCATCCTGTGGCCGTCTGCCGCCCCGCCCGCTAGGCTCCGCCGCGACATTCTCAGGAACCCGCCCATGACCACCGCCCACGACTTCTCGTTCACCTCCATCGAGGGCAAGCCGCTGAAGCTCGCCGACTATGCGGGCAAGCCCATCCTGCTGGTGAACACCGCCTCGGCTTGCGGCCTCACCCCGCAATATGAGGGCCTCCAGAAGCTGTGGGACGAAAAGGGCAAGGACGGCCTCGTCGTGCTCGGCGTGCCCTCCAACGATTTCGGCGCGCAGGAGCCGGGCAGCGAGGCGGAGGTCGCCGAATTCTGCCAGGTCCGCTACGGCGTCTCCTTCCCGCTGACCTCCAAGAACCCGGTGATCGGCAAGGATGCCCACCCGCTCTACAAATGGATCGGCGAGCAGACGGGCGAGGCCGGTCTGCCGAAGTGGAATTTCCACAAATATCTCATCGGCAAGGACGGCGCGCTCGTCGGCACCTTCGGCTCCATGACCGCCCCCGATGCCCCCGAAATCGCAGCGGCCATCGACGCCGCACTCAAAGGCTGACGCCCCAGCCTTGTCACGCCCGCGCAGGCGGGCATCCACGCCTTCGGGACGGCCTTGAAGGGATTTTATTTGGCACTATATTTAGTGCCAAATTTAAACGGACCCTTCTTATGGCCAGCCCCGTCCTCGCCGAAACCATGGCGAGCATCTCCGAGCTGAAGCGCAACCCGATGGGCACCGTCTCCGCCGGCGACGGCGGCGCGGTCGCCATTCTCAACCACAACGAGCCTGCTTTCTATTGCGTGCCGGCCAAGACCTACGAGGCGCTGATGAACCGCCTTGAGGATCAGGAGCTGAA
>JAKOQZ010000175.1 GCA_029778105.1 Pseudomonadota bacterium
GAGACGGCGGAAGCGCTCGCCGAGGCGTTCCAGGAAAATTTCGGCGGGGGCGACGATGGGCGGCTCGACCGGCTCGTAGAGCGCGCCGGCGAAGACGGCGCCGGCCGCCTGACGCGCGGCGTCCAGAGCGGCGCTCATGTCGCGATGTCGGCCAGCATGGTGCGCACGGTCGCGGCCATCTGAGACCGCGCGACGGTGACCTGCGCCTTGGCTTTCGCCTCGGCCTTGAAGTCTTCGTTGGTGGTGGCGGTCGCGGCGACCTGCGCGCCGAGCACGAGATTCTTGATCGAGACTGTTCCGGCGGCGAACTCGTCGCCGCCTGCGATGATCGCGACGGGTGAGCCCTTGCGGTCGGCATATTTCAGCTGGGGCTTCATGCCGCCCGTGCCGAGAAAGATCTCGGCGGGAATATTCGCCGCCCGCAGCTCTTCGGCGATGCGGACATATTCGGCCATCTGCGCACGGTCGAAGACAACGACGAGCACCGGCCCCTGCGCCGCGCCCGTATCGAGGCGGCCCGCCGCGTCCAGCGCGGAAAGCAGGCGGTCGACGCCGATGGAGACGCCGGTGGCGGGCAGCTCGCGGTCGAGAAAGCGCCCGACCAGGCCGTCATAGCGTCCGCCGCCGGCGACAGAGCCGAACTGGCGCGTGCGGCCGTCCTCGTCCTTGATCTCGAAGGTGACCTGCGCTTCCAGAACCGGGCCGGTATAGTAGCCAAGGCCGCGCACGATCGCGGGATCGAAGGCGACCGTTTCGTCCGCGAGATTCATGGCGGAGAGAAGATCGGCGATCTCGCGCAGCTCCGCGACGCCTTCCTCGCCCCGCGCCGAGCCGCGCACGGCATCGCCCAGCGCGTCGCAGGTGGCGAGGCGCGAGGCCTGTCCGGCGGCCATGAAGGCGAGGATCGTGTCGGCGGCTTTGGCGTCGAGCCCCGCGCCTTTGGTGAAGTCGCCGCTCTCATCCTTGCGGCCGGTGGTGAGCAGCAGCTTCACGCCCTCGGGCCCGAACTTGTCGAACTTGTCGATGGCGCGCAGCGTGGTGACGGCTTCCAGCGTGCCCTGCGCGATGCCGGCACGCTCCAGCACGCCGTCCAGAATCTTGCGGTTGTTGACCGCGATGCGCACCTGACCGCCGAGACCCAGCGCCTCGAGCGACCGGGCCAGCACGGCGCAGTTTTCCGCGTCCGCCACCATCGAGGCGCTGCCCACGGTGTCGACGTCGAACTGGGTGAATTCGCGGAAGCGACCGGGGCCCGGCTTTTCGTTCCGGAAGACCGAGCCGGTCTGGTAGCGGCGAAACGGCAGCGGCAGCGTAGCGATGTTCTGCGCGACATAGCGCGACAGCGGCGCGGTCAGGTCGTAGCGCAACGCGATCCACTGCTCGTCGCCGTCCTGCAGGGCGAAGATGCCGGCGTCGGGCTGGTCGCTCTCGGGCAGGAACTTGCCCAGCGTCTCGACATACTCGACCGCCGGGGTCTCTAGCGCCTCGAAGCCGAAGCTTTCATAGACGCCGCGCACCGTCTCGATCATGCGCCGCCGGGCATGCAGGGACGCGGCCGGCGCGTCCTTGAAGCCTTTGACGATGCGGGGAACGAGACGGGACATGGAAAGGGGCGCTTTCTGGCGGTTTGGGCGGTTTCTCTAAGCCCTGAGACGGCTCCGTCAAAGGCGAAACGCGGCCCTGGCCCGGATTTGAGGGTGAGATTGACTCGCAAGCCTGATTTCGAGTAGAGAGACTGCGATGCGCTCGCAAGTAAGGGCGCGCGTCATTGGGGTTCAGATGTTCGTCTGCAACTGCAACGGTGTCCGCCAGCGCGACATGAGCGCCGCCGTCGATCATGTCGCCGGCTGTGGCGCGCCGACCGTCGATGCCGTCTACGCCCAGTGCGGCGTCGCCCCGAAATGCGGCCGCTGCAAGGTCGATATCCA
>JAKOQZ010000023.1 GCA_029778105.1 Pseudomonadota bacterium
GACCGCTTCGACCGCCTGCGTTCGGCGACGGTGACGGCCTACCCGCAGTCGGGCTTCCTCACCTCGAACCTGACGACCGAGATCATGACGCGGGCGGCGGGCATCCAGCTGCCGCCGGGTTATGAGCTGAAGGCCGGCGGCCAGTCGGAGGCGAGCGCCAAGTCGTTCTCCGGCATGGGCAGCGCCGCGCTGGTGGCGCTTTTCGGCATCTTCGCGGTGCTCATCCTGGAGTTCCGTTCGTTCAAGGCGTCGCTCATCGTCGCCAGCGTCATCCCGCTGGGCATTCTGGGCGGCATTCTGGGGCTGTATGTCTCGGGCTATACGCTGAGCTTCACGGCGATGATCGGGATGATCGCACTGGTGGGGATCGAGATCAAAAACTCGATCCTGCTGGTGGATTTCACCAATCAGCTCCGCGACAAGGGCATGCCCCTGCGCGAGGCGATCGAGACGGCGGGCGAAGTGCGCTTCCTGCCCATCCTGCTGACTTCGGTGACCGCGATCGGCGGCATGCTGCCGCTGGCGGTGCAGGGGTCGGGGCTGTATTCGCCGCTGGCCTGCGTGATCATCGGCGGCCTGATCACCTCGACCTTGTTGTCGCGTCTGGTGACGCCGGCCTGCTATCTGCTGCTTGCGCCCCGCGACAAGAAGCCATCTGTGGAAGATGCGCCCGTGGGCGCATTGGTCGCGGGGGAGTGAGGCTCATGAGCGCTGAACCCGAAACGGGCGAGCGGACCTATCATCACGGCGATCTGCGGGCGGCGCTGCTGGCGGCGGCGCGCGAGATCGTCGAGGAGCAGGGCCCGGAAGCCTTTACGCTGCGCGAGGCGGCGCGGCGGGCCGGGGTGAGCCACGGCGCGCCCTCGCATCATTTCGGCGACAAGACGGGCCTGCTGACCGAGCTGGCGATCGAGACGATGAGCGAACGGGTCAGCCAAGTGGAGGCCGCCCGGGATGCCGCCGGCCCGAACCCGATGGACCAGCTCAAGGCCTGCGGCCTGGCCCACATCGCCTATCACATCAGGCATCCGCAGCTGGAAAGCCTGTGCTGGAGCGATACGCTCGTGAAGCGGGACAACGAAAGGCTGCTGGCGATCGTCGACCGCATGACATCCGGCCTCATCGCGACGATGAGCGCGGTGCTGGGCAAGGCGCTGCTGCCGGAGAAGGAGTCCAATCCCTCGACCCTGCTGGCGATCTCGGTGGTCAACGGCTTTGCGCAGCTGGTGAACGACCGCGTCATACTGAAGGATGTGCCCGAGCCCGAACGCACCGAGCGCGCCCTGCGGATGGCCTCGCAGATGCTCGATCTGGTCGGCGCGGTATTCAGCCCTGCCGTTCGCGACCTGGCGTGACGCGGAACTTGGGGCGCTGTAAGGCGTTGAACATGGCTTCCACGTCCAAGCGTGCCGCATATCGAGAGGTTCCCATGAAACCCGTCGCCCTCCTGCTCAGCCTGGCGCTGGGCGTCGGCATGGCCGCCGCACCGGCGCTGGCTGCGCCGATGATCGCGAAAAGCGAGAAAAGCCATGGCAAGGGTCACGGAAACGGAAACGGCAATGGCAACGGCCATTCCGAAAACCGCGGCCAGGGCCATGATGACGCTACGGAACATGGCGAGGGTCACGACGATAACGGCAACCGTGGCGAGGGGCGGTTCAGCGACCGTGACCGCGACCTGGTGGTGACCTATTTCCGCGACGAAACCGCGGCCGGGCGGTGCCCGCCCGGGCTGGCGAAGAAGAATAACGGCTGTCTGCCCCCGGGGCAGGCGAAGAAGATCTGGGGCCGGGGCGAGGCGATTCCGGCGGGATATTCGATCTATGACCTGCCGGCGCCGCTGTATGACCGCCTGTCGCCGCCGCCCTATGGCTACCGTTATGTCGTAGTGGACGGCGATGTGCTGCTGATCGAGACGGCGACGCGGCTGATCGTCGACCTCATTCTGAGCCCGTAACGCCCGGCCGCGCCCGCGGCGTTCCGACGCGGCGGCGGCTCTGCGCCATGTTGCCGCCGCAAAGGCTTAGCCCTTATCCTCCCCGTTCGTATCAAGCGACCTGCCGGGGCCTTTCGGCCCCGGTAGCGGCGCGCGTCCAGTTTCGGGGCCGTTCATGCCTAAGCCATTGCGTATCTTCATTTCCTCTCCCGGCGACGTGTCGGCCGAGCGGCGGCGCTCGGCGCTGGTCGTGGAGAGCCTGAAGAAGGAATTCGCGCGCTTCTTCGACATCTCGGCCTATCTCTGGGAGCACGAGGCGATGCTCGCCACGGGCCACTTCCAGGATGTGATCGAGCCGCCGAGCCAGTCGGACATCGTGGTGCTGATCCTGTGGTCGCGGCTCGGCACGCCGCTGCCGGAGAAATCGGCCAAGCGGGAATATCGCGGCATTGACGGGCGCACCCCCGTCACCGGCACGGAATGGGAATACGAAGACGCGCTGGCGGCCAACCGCTCGAAGGGCGCCCCGGATCTGCTGGTCTACCGCTCGAACCGCGAGCCGCAGATCTCGCTGCGCGATCCCAACAAGAAGGCGCTGGCCGAGGGACAGTGGAACGCGCTGGAGAGCTTCTGGTCGCGCTATTTCCAGGCGGGCGGGGTTTTCCTGTCGGCCTATCACGGCTTCGACGATCTGGAAGATTTCGGCGACATGCTGGAGGCGCATCTGCGCCAGCTGATCCGCAGCCGGATCGAGAAGGGCCGGATCGAGGCCGGCGCGGATGTGCGCGCGACCTGGCTGCAGTCGCCGTTTCGCGGCCTCTCGTCGTATGATTTCGAACATGCGCCGATCTTCTTCGGGCGCGGCGCGGCGCAGCTGAAGGCGGTCGAGCAGGTCGTCCGCAACGCGAATGAAGGCCGCGCCTTCCTGCTGGTGCTGGGCGCGTCGGGCTCGGGCAAGTCGAGCCTCGTGCGCGCAGGCCTGCTGCCCAATCTCTTCGCACGCGGCGTCGCCGACGGGGCGGGGCTGTGGCGGCGGGCGATCTTCAAGCCGGGCGATGCGGACGGCAATCTGTTCGGCGGTCTCGCGCGGGCGCTGACCGAGAACCGCGTGAAGGAAGGCGTCGGCCTGCCCGAACTGCTGGGTCCGGGCGTGACGACGGAGCAGCTGGAGGCGGCGCTGCGCCGCTCAATCGACGATCCCTCGTTCGTGTTCGCGCCGGCGATCGGCAAGATCACCCATGAGGCGCGCGCCGACGGGCGCATCATGGGGCACGAGAACGCCAAGCTGGCGCTGGTGCTGGATCAGCTCGAAGAAATCTTCACCGACGCCTCGATCTCGACCGAGGAGCGCAACAGCTTCATCCGCCTGATCGGATCGCTGACCAGGACCGGCATGGTATGGGTAATCGGCTCGATGCGGTCGGACTTCTGGCACCGCGCGGCGGCAAGCCCGGAACTGGTGGCGCTGGCCGACGGCACGGGCCGCATGGACCTGCTGCCGCCGAGCCAGGCGGAGCTGGCCGAGATGATCCGCCGTCCGGCGGCGGCGGCCGGGCTGTCGTTCGAAGACCATTCCGAAACGCGCATCGGCCTCGATGCCGTGATCGCGGAAGAGGCGGCGCGCGACCCGGGTTCGTTGCCGCTCGTCTCGTTCATGCTCGATGCGCTCTACAAGACCGACATCGAGAAGGCCAAGGGCAGCGTCCTCACCTATGGCACCTATGAGGCGCTGGGCGGCATCCGCGGCGCGATCGCGACACGCGCCGACGAAATCCTGAACGCACAACCGGCCGACGTGCAGGCGGCGCTGCCTTCGGTGTTGCGCGCGCTGGTCACCGTCGACGGCGACCGCGACCAGAACGCGACGGCGCGCATGGCGCCGCTGACGGCGTTTCCCGCCGGATCGCCCCGCCGGGCGCTGGTGGATGCGTTCCTCGATCCGGCCGCGCGCCTGCTGATCGCCGATGGCGATGGCGGCGAAGCGCGCGTGCGCGTGGCGCACGAAGCGCTGATCAACCACTGGGCGCGGGCGCGCGAACAGATCAATCGCGACCGCCGCGACCTTGAGACCCGCGCGCGCCTTGAAGAAGACGAAGCGTTGTGGCGCGCCGCGCCGCCGAACGAGAAATCTGCGCGCCTGCTGGAAGGCCTGGCGCTGGAAGAGGGCAAGGATCTCGTCGGCAAATGGGACGACGAACTGCCCCAGTCGCTGAAGGACTACATCGCCGAAAGCACCAAGGCGGCGAACAGCCGCCGCCGCCGCTCGTTCCGCATCATGACCGGCATCGCCGCCGTGATGGCGGTGCTGGCTGCGGGAGCGGCGGTGCTTGGCTTCTTCGCGCAGCAGGAAAGCGACCGCGCGCAGGAGCAGACCGTCATCGCGCAGGGCGAAAGCGAGCGCGCGAAGGCCGCCGAGTCGCGGGCCGAAGACCAGTTGAAGGAAACCCAGCTCGGCAGCGCCCGTCTGGTCGCGGGCCAGTCGAGCGCCGCATCGAAAGCGGGCAACTCGGAATTGTCGCTGGCGCTGGCGGTGGAATCGGTGCGGATCGCCGAAGAAACCGGGCGCGATCTGCCGCAGGCCTCGCTCTCGGCCCTGCAGCACGCCGCCTCGACCGATACGATCGTTTCGGTTCTGGCGGACACCGCGGCGGAAATCACCAGCATCGACTTCGCCGCGGACGCCTCGAATATCTACACCTATGGCGGGGGCCGCCTTGAGGTGTGGAACACGTTCTTCGGCACGGAACGCGCGATCTGGGGGCAGAGCGGGCAATGGGTGGCAGGGCTGACGGCCGACAAGGCGGGCAAGTTCGTCTTCATCACCTATGAGGACAATTCGGGCGACCTGCTGACGGCCGACGGCCTGCAGAGCGTCGGCGGCAGGTTCACCTTCCCGGCCTTGCCGGTCGCCAGCAATATCGACGCGCAGGGCCGCGCGGTGATCGTCGCGGACCAGAGCGGCGGCGTGCATTTCATCAACACCGCCGACCAGTCGATCGCCTCGGCCGCATCGGGCCATCAGGGCGCGATCGTCGCTGCGGCGATCGCCGACAATCTCTCGATCGCCGTGACGGCCGATAATGCCGGCCATGCCGTCATCTGGGACATGACGACCCACCAGCCGCGCATCAACGTGACCCATGGCGCGGCCGAGAACCCCATCGCCATCACCGACATCACGATCGCGCCCAACGGATCGCAGGTGGTTCTGATCGGCGGCGGCCTCGGCACGGTCTATGACAGCGCGGGCCAGTTCATCAAAGAGATCAATATCGGCGCGGACAGCCTCTACAAGCTGCTCTACACGCCCGATGGCCGGAACGTCGTCTTCACGGTCGGCAAGAACGTCTATATCGCCTCGTCGACGGATTTCGTGCCGCAGCGTACGCTGAGCGGCCACACCTTCGATGCGCGCTATCTGTCGATGTCGGCGGACGGCAAGCGCATCCTCACGTCGGGCGGCGACAACACGCTGCGCCTCTGGGACTATGCCTCGGGCGCGACGCTGCGGGTGTTCCGGTCCTCGCGCATCGTCAATGGCCAGAGCCTGAGCGCCGACGGGCAATATGTTGCGGCGAACTACGACGACGGCACGGCCGTGGTCTATGCGGTCGAGGGTCTGACGCCGCAGAGCGCGCGGCAGGTCCATGAATGGAATCTCAATTCCGTCGCGTGGAGCCCTGATGGCCAGTATCTGCTGACCTCGTCGAACGAAGGCAGCGGCGCGAAGGTCGTGCTCTCGGACGTCGAGTTCGGGCATCCGGCCTTCAGTCTGCCGGGCTCGGACGACTCGTTGCCTTCCGCGACGAATATCAACAATGCGGTCTTCACCCCGGACGGGACCGGAATCGTCACCTCTGACAATCTCGGTCGCGTGCGGCTATGGCGCGCCTCGACCGGCTCGCCGGTTCGTGTGATCGGTAAACTGCCGGAGGGCTTCGCCGGGCAGTGGGTCGAAGTGACGCCCGATTCGAAATTCGCCCTCGTGGCGCATTACGGGGGCGTCGGCGTCTACGATTTCAACGCAACCGAGGGCCAGGAGCTGCGGGTCTTTGCGGCGCCGAAGGCCCTGTTGTTCACGATGGGCATCAGCCCGGACGGCACGAAGGTGGCGACCGGCTCGTCGGATGGGCGCATCTTCGTGTGGGACTTCGCGACGGGCGATCTGCTGTTCGAGCGCCGCGAGGACAAGAGCCAGATCAACGCGGTCAATTTCTCGCCGGACTCCAAGCGCCTCGTGACCGCCTCGAGCGACCGCACGATCCGCGTCTATGATGTCGCGACGGGGCAGCCCGATCTTCTGCTATCGGGGCACGACGATATCGTGATCTGGGCCGCGTTCAGCGCGGACGGACAGCGCATCGCGTCGGCCGGGTTCGATTCCACGGCGCGCGTGTGGGACGCCTATACCGGCGCCGAGCTGTTGGCCTTCAAGGGCCCCGACAAGCCGTTCCGCTCGGCGGTGTTCAGCCCCGACGGCAAGACGTTGGCGGTCGGCGGCGACGATTATCGCCTCTACCTGTGGAAGCTGCCCGAAACGAACAATGCGAACACGCCGACGTCGGGGCCTGTTTTGCTGCAGCAGCTTCAAGCCGATAGCGGCAAGATGCTGAAGGAGATGATGGCCTGGGCGCCGATCACGGTGTCGAAGCCGCTGACGGCGACCGACCGGCGCGACAATTTCCTGCCGGAAGATGCGGACTTGCGCCATTTCGACCCGACGGCGGGTGCGTGCCACAGACTGGCGGCCTTCCCGTCGGACCCTCAGCGACTCGCGCCCGGCGTCTCGAATTCCGAAATTAACGCTGCCGACGCCGAAGCTGCATGCCGGCGTGCCCTGGCGGCGGCGCCGGACGATCCGCGCCTGCATCTGCAGCTGGGCCGGGCCCTGGCCATGGCGGGCAAGATTGAAGAGGGCGAGAAGGAAATCGAGATCGCGGTCAAGGCGAACTATGCCGGTGCCGTCTACTATCTCGGGTTCTGGCTGGTTGCGTGGAAGGACAATCCTACGGACGCAGAGCTGACGCGCGGCTACGAACTGGTGCGTCAGGCCTGGGGTCTCGGTATCGCCGATGCCGGCAATCTGCTCGCCGATGCGACGATCAACGGCCGCAAGCTCAGCGACGGAAAGGATCTCATCGCCGTCGATGAGCCTGCGGCGATCGCCCTGTTCAAGGACACGGCGGGCAAAGGCTCGTTCTGGTCTTCGTTCTCGCTCGCCCAGAAATACGAATATGGCGAGTCGGGGCTGGAACGGAATGAGCTGGAAGCGCTGTTCTATTACGGCATCGCCGCACGCCAGCTCGAGATCGAAGGGCTGATGGACGCCGAACGGCTGCGCTCGAACTTCCTGTTCGCGCGCCGGGCTTCGTTCGCGCGCTATCTGATCCGTCAGGGCAAGAGCGCCGAAGTGGCGGCGGTGGCGGAGCGGATCGCGAACTGGAAGCCTTAGGCTTCGGGAGCTTCAGGCGGCGACCGGCGCGGGCGGGGCTTCCGCCCGCGCGTCGATACGGATGCACGCCATGCCGCGCTTGAGCGCCTGCTGCAGCGTGTCGTAGGCGCCGCCGGCCGCATCGGTCGGCGCGCCGTCCCACACGGCGACGAGCTGGTCCGAAAGATCCAGCATCGCCGCGCTGGCCGCGACATAGCCTGCGACATCGTCGCTGCGGTCGGGCCGGCAGACGAAGTGATCGGCCTTTGCGAGCAGCGCGCGAAACGTGTCGCGCGGCGCGCCTTCGGCGAAATCGAGCGCATAGAGATCGGGCGGGAAGGGCAGCGGCGCGACCAGGCCCCAGCCCCGCTTGAGCGCTTCTCCGGCGGCCATGGTGTCGGCGCCTTCCGCCAGCGAGGTGACGCAGACGAAGGTGCGGCCGGGATTCTGCGCGGCGATGGCGTCGAACACGCCGCCGATATCGGCCGCGATGCGCCCAAGCCCGTCCGGATTGAGTTTGTGGGGGCGGTGGCCGGTGATGCCCACGGCGACGGGCCAGGGCGCGAAGCCGGGCGCGGCCGAGAGCGCGGCCACTTTCATGGCCTGCGTCTTGGCGCCCTTGATCGTGCCCGAATACTGGCGGTAGGCGCTGAACGCCCGGTCATAGGCGGCGCGGGCGGCTGCCGTGTCGCCGGCGACCAGCATCGCCTCGGCGCGGCTGACCTCGTCGTAATAGGCGGACAGGCCGCCATCCTGCGGCGAGAGCCGCGCCGCCTGCAGCGCCGCGTCGCGCCGGGCCATGGCCGCGACGACCTCGGCCGCGATGAGGCGCGCGCCCGCAATGTCGCCGAGATAGACGAGCGTCGAGGCCGCATTGACGCCGAGATAGGCGTTGATGCGTTTCCCCTTTTCCCATTGCTTGCGATAGAGTTCGTGCGCCTTTTTCAGCGCCCCGGTCTGGGTGGGGTCGCGGTCCCAGCGGCGCTTGTAGATGCCGCCCGCGATGCCCGCCGTCTCGTCGTCGTCGGGGTAGCGCTTGAGCATGGCGTCGGCGGCCTTCACGGCCTCTTCCAACCGCCCCGTGCGCGAGAGTACCAGGGCCGATAGCTGCTGGTGGCGCTGGTCGCTGCCGAACGCGGCGGCGCAGGCGCCGAGCAGGTCTTCCGCATCGCGGGGGCGGCCACAGGCGATCAGCGCCTCGGCGCAGAGCGAGGCGAGAAAGCGCGAGGCGAGGATGTCGTCGCGCCGCTTCAGCAGCGCCTCGATGGCGGCGTTGTCGCCCGCCTCCACGCCCGAGAGCAGGTCGACCACGGCGACGACGCCCCAGGACGGATCGATCTTGGCGTCGAGCGCCGCGCGGGCCGGGGCGAACTGGGCGCCCTCCTCGAGCGCCTCGAACCAGTCGATCAGCTCGCGGGTCAGCACGATGGCCAGTTTCACGTCGTCCAGCGACGCGTCGGCCAGGCTGTGACGCACCACGTTGCCCATGCGGCGGAGCGTGTGGGCGAGCTCCTTGGAGATGTTGTCGATCAGGCGCAGCGCCTCGACCGTCATCAGGTTGGAGAAGATATTGGGCGAGGGCTTCTGGCCCAGCTTGCTGACCAGCCCGGCGCAGATGCCGTCGAGCATCCGGGCGCAGTAGAAAACCACGCCTTCGGGCGCCGCCTCGGCCGGAATGGCGACGAGGCGGCGGACCTGGTCGAGGATGATGTCGGTGCCCGATGTCTCCATCGGGGCGAACATGACGGGGGCTCCCGCCCAAGTCCAGCAAGCCCGGTATCCGGCCCCGCCCATGCGCCCTGCGGCGAAGCGGCGCTGAGGCGCAAAAGCGCCATATCCGGGCTGCACAGGCCCGCGCATCGTGCTAAACCGCCTGCTGGCTTGGGGGAGCACCGGCCAATTGGGGAGTTCAATATGGGCCTTGTGATCAAGTTTTTGGGCCAGCCCTATCCGGGCCGGGAAGTGACGATCGACGACACCAAGGATGAGGTGAAGTTCGGACGCGGCGTCGATTGCGATGTCGGCTTTCCCGAAGATCTGGCGATCGTCAGCCGCGACCATTTCGCGCTGCGCCGCGAGCTTGGCGGCTACAAGTTCGTCATCAACCGCGAAAAACCCGTCTTCCTGAACGGCCGCCCGGTCTATGACGACCAGGACCTGCCCAAGTCGGCCGAAATCCAGCTCTCGGGCCCGACCGGCCCCAAGCTGCGCCTCGAGCGCACTGATGGCGGCCCGTCGAACCAGATCAAAACCGAGATCCTGAAGCCGCAGAAGGATCTGACCGAAGTCGTTCGCGACACCTCGACCCGGGGCAACCGCACGCTGGGCCTGGTGGCCGGCATCGCGGCGCTGGTCGCCGTGCTGGGCGCGGGCGGCTATTTCATCACCAAGAGCCTGCAGCAGGACGTGACGACGATCGGCGGCGACGTCGCCGGCATCAAGGAACAGCTCGTCTCGATCACCAAGGACCTGCCCGAGATCAAGGCGCAGGCCGCGGCCGCCGCGGGCGCGACGCCGGCCAATCTGGCGGCGATCATCGAGAAGAACAAAGAGTCGGTCTACATGGTGTCGATCCAGCTGCCTTCGGGCTCTCGGATGGGCAGCGGCACCGCTTCGGTGGTTCAGCTTCCCGACGGCACCAAGGCGCTGGCGACCAACAGCCACGTCGCCGACATCATGAAGGACATCGAGGGCGATCCGCGCCTGGCCGGCGCCAAGCTGGTCGTGACGCAGCCCAAGGGTCCGGACTACACGACGCTGACCGTCACCCATGTGCAGAAGCATCCGGGCTATGACGCGTTCAACGCCTGGCAGGAGAAGTACTTCGTCAAGGCGCAGACCCTGTCTGCGGCCCGCATGGAGTTTGTGCCCGGCTTCGACGTTGCGCTGCTGTTCGTGGACCAGCCCGAGAAGCTGGGCACGCCGCTGACCTATGCGCCGCGCGAAGCGATGGAGAACATGAAGGCCGGCGAGCAGCTGGTGCTGATCGGCTATCCGATGGAGCAGCTGAAGGGCACGGACGCCGCGCGTCCCGAGCCGACCTCGCAGACCGGCATCGTGACGTCGATGACGACGTTCTTCCTGTCGCGCGCCGATGCGAAGGACGATCTGCTGGTGCAGCACTCGGTGCCCGCCACCGGCGGCGCGTCGGGCAGCCCGATGTTCAACACCAAGGGTGAGGTCGTCGCCTTCCTGAACGCCGGCAACATCATCATCTACCAGACGCCGGACGGCGGCACGATGCGCCAGCCCTCGGGCGCGCTGGTGAACTACGCCCAGCGCGCCGACATGCTGCTCGACCTTGCCGAAGGCAAGGCCGACGGCCTGATGCCCGGCTATCTGAAGAAGTTCGACGAGGCGGAAGACCAGCTCACCAAGACGCCTGAGGTCTTCATCTCCGATCTCGTTCAGCTGTTCGGCCAGGAAATGGGCGACCAGAAGAACGTGACCAAGGTCGCCGAAGTCGAAGGCGCCATGGATACGCCGGTTCCCTGGCTGGAGAACCGTCTGGGCGCAGGCGCCGAGATCGAGGTCACCGAGCCGGGCGTCTATGTCATCGCCGGCGCCTCGCTGGACAAGCGCATCATCCAGACCTCGCTGTATGAAGTGCTTCCGGACGGCACGATCCAGTATCTCGACAGCGGCGTGAACCTGACGCCTTACTCGTTCGTGGTGTCGGGCCGTGAAAAGACCGGCAAGCTCTATGCCGTCGTCACCGACCTCACCTCACCGGCGGCTCCGGCCGACGGCGCCGCGCCTGCCGCGACGCCCGCGACGCCTGCGGTCACGCCGGGCAAGGTGAAGATCTGGGTCTATCGCGGCAAGCCCGCCAGCTGATCCAGACAACAGACCCGAGCTGAGGCCCGGCGGAAACGCCGGGCCTCTTGCTTTTGGGGCTTCGCCGTCAATGATCGCGCCATGCTTGTGCGCGACGCCACCGACGACGACCTGCCGGCCATCGTGGCGATCTTCAATTACGCCGTGCGCGACACGACCGCCGTTTTCAGCACGCTCGAGACAGATGTGGCCGCCCGCGCGGCGTGGGTGGCGGTGCGCCGCGCCAAGGGTTTCCCGGTGCTGGTCGCCGAGGCCGACGGGCGCGTTGCCGGCTTCGCCGCATATGACCAGTTCCGCTCATTTCCCGGCTATCGCCACACTGTGGAACATTCGGTCTATGTCGACCCGGCGGTGCAGCGGCGGGGCACGGGGCGGGCGCTGATGGAAGCGCTGATCGCGGACGCGAAAACGCGAGGGCTCCACGTCATGGTCGGCGGCATCGATGCCGACAATGCCGCCTCGATCGCCCTGCATGAAGCGCTGGGCTTCAGGGAGACCGGCCGGCTGCCCGAGGTCGGGGCGAAGTTCGGGCGCTGGCTGTCGCTGGTCTTCATGCAGCTGGTGCTCAACCCCGGCGCCGCACCGCCTGAGGCGCGCTGACGCAGGCAGCAGGGCGGGCTTGGCCCGGCCCGTGCGCGTCTCCTAGGGTGCGCCCCTGTTTCGGAGACGCTCGTCCATGCCGCTGAAAATTCGCTACACCAACGGCGCCTATGCCGGCCGCGACATCGATATCGAGGACAGCAAGGAAGAGGTGCGGTTCGGGCGCGGCCTGGACGCCGACATTCCCTTTCCCGAAGACCTGACGCTGGTCAGCCATCAGCATTTCGGGCTGCGCAAGGAGTATGGCGGCTACAAATTCATCATCAATCACGAGAAGCCCGTCTTCATGAACGGGCGGCCGGTGCTGGACGGGCAGGACCTGCCGCGCATCGCCGAACTGCAGCTCTCGGGACCGAACGGCCCGCGCCTCAAGATCGAGCGGACCGACGCCTATGGCGCGAACCAGCTGAAAACCCAAATTCTGGGCTCCGCCGACAATGTGGCCAGCGTTCTGACCAAGGGCGAGACGCGCGACCGCCGCACGTCGCGCACGCTGGGGCTGGTCGCGGCGGCGCTGATCGCGGCGGCGGCGGGCGGGTATTTCCTGCTGCGCGGCACAGAAGAGAAGGTCGCGGCGACCGATGCGGCCGTGAAGCAGACCAGCGAGCAGGTGGCGCAGACCCAGCAGGATGTCGCGAGCCTGAAAGAGCAGATCCCGGGCATCAAGGAACAGATCGCCTCGATGGGCGCGCCGCAGGATTTCACGGCGATCATCGAGAAGGTGAAGGGCTCGGTCTATCAGGTGGCGATCGAGCTGCCGTCGGGCACGCTGGAAGCGATGGGCACGGCTTGGGTTACGCAGATGCCGGACGGCAGCAAGGTGATGGCGACCAACGCCCATGTCGCCGATCTCTATGAAGAGGCCAAAACGCCGAAATGGGGCAGCGGCAGGCTGGTGGTGATCGAGCCGAAGGGGCCGGAGTTCCGGCACTTCGTCGTCACCGGCATCAAGAAGCATCCCGGCTATGACGCCTGGAGCGAATGGGCGAACGCGATGTACGCCAAGATGGATGCCGGCACGATCCGCAGCGTGGCGCTGCCCATCGCCTATGACGTCGCCATCATGACGGTGGAGAATCCGCAGGATCTGGGCGAGCCGCTGAAGATCGCGCCCGAAGCCGACATGGAATCGATGAAGGCGGGCCAGCCGCTGCTGCAGATCGGCTATCCCTCCGAGCGGGTGCTGGGCACCGATGTCTCGCGGCCCGAGCCCAACACCAATTCCGGCGTGATCGCGGCGATGACCTCGTTCTTCCTGTCGTCGGACGAAGCGGCCGACCGGCAGTTCATCCAGCATACGGCGGCGGGCGCGGGCGGCTCGTCGGGCAGCGCGATGTTCAACGCCAAGGGCGAGGTGGTCGGGCTGCACAATTCCGGCAACTACATCTTCATCCAGACCGGACCCGGCGAGAACGACTACGAACGCGTTCCCTCGGCCGGCAACATCAACTATGCGCAGCGCGCCGACATGCTGGTGGAGCTGATGCAGGGGCGCGCCGAAGAGCGGCTGGAGAAGGTCTACAAGCCGCAATGGGCCGCGGCCGAGGCGCGTTTCTCCAAGGCCCCCGACGCGATCGTGAAGGATCTCGTCACCTGGCTCGCCGCCGATGTCGGCGGCATGGACAAGGTGAGCGTCTGGAAGGAGCAGGAGGTCGAGATGACCGCCACCGAGGCGCTGGTCGAGGGCAAGCGCGCCACGGTGTTCGAGTTCGATCCGCCGGTCGGCAAGATCTATCTCTTCCTCGCCCAGGCGATGGACGGCCGCAATATCGGCATGTCGATCTTCGCCAAGGAGGACAATTCGCTGTTCGGCGTGGGCGCGCGCGGATCGTTCTTCTCGGCCTATACGATCTGGTATGACGGGCCGCTGCCGATCAAGGTGGTGGTGTTCGACGATTATGGCGGCGACGTCGCCTCCGACACCCGCCCGCCCGGCAAGGTCAAGCTGACGGTCTATGAAGGGCCGATGCCGACGCAATAGGCGGCGTCAGCCTTTCGCGGCGCGTTCGGCCTCGGCGAGTGTGCGGATCTGTTCGAAGCGGTGCGCGGCCGCTTCGACATCGGCGATCCGTTCGGCGGCCGGCGCCAGCATCTCGCGCACCAGCGTGAAGAAGGCCCGCTCGGCTTCGGTGTGGGTGTCGGCATCGCCGCCGCCGCCGAACCAGCTTTTTTTCTTCGGCGCAGGATCGGGCACGGAGTCGCGGCCTTTCTCGGGCCGCGCGCCCGAGAACCATTCCCACGCCATGACGCCCAGCGGATAGATGTCGAGCGTCTTTTCCGGCGTCTGCACGGTGGCCTGCTCGGGCGGGGCATAGCCGCGCGTGCCTGCGCCGCCCTGAAAGCCGGGCAGGACGACGCCGGCGACATGGGCGATGCCGAAATCGATGACGACCGGCGCGCCGGCATCGGTCATCACCACGTTTTCCGGCTTGATGTCGCGATGCACGACGCCGCCCCGGTGCAGCGCGCCGATGGCGTGGCAGATGAGCGCCATGTAGTGCGCGATACGGTCGAGCGTCTTCACCGATCCTTCGGCGAAAACGGCGCGCAGCTGCCTGCCCTGCACGAATTGCTGGACGATATAGGGGTTGGCGACGGCGTCGCGGCCGATGGCGTAAACCTCGGCGACGCCGGGGTGGCGGGCGCGGGCCGCCGCTTCGATCTCGAGACGGAGCGAATCGAGAAAGGTCTCGCGGGTGGCGCGGTCGTAGACCGCATCGATCTGCAGCAATTTCAGCGCAACGTCGCGCCCGCGCTGGAGATCGTGGGCGCGGTAAACCGTGCCGAACGAGCCGGCGCCCAGTTCCTCGCGGATGAAATAGCCGGAGAGGGCCTCGTCCGGCCGCCAGCCGATGGCGCGGCCGGATTCTTCCGACACGCCTTCTTCCACGCCATAGCGCGCCATGGTTTCAGACAGGGTCCGCAGATAGCGGGTGAGGCCGCGCGCCTTGCAGCGCTTGACGGCGAGGAGCAGTGCGGCGGCCGCGTCGCCCGTGCGATCCTGCGCACGATAGAGATCGGAGGCGAGCAGGCGGGCCTGAATTTCGACGTCGGGCAGGTCCATATAGGTGAGCTGCTGAAGCGCGCCCTCCGCCAGCAGCAGGGCGCGCGCGCCGTCATCGGTCTTCAGCGCCTCGGCCTCGATCAGATCGAGCAGGAGCTTCTCGAAATCCGCGCCGCGCTCGGGCAGCAGGGCGTGCGCTTCGGACAGGACGGCCATCGCGCCCTTGGTGTCGCCGATGCCGGCGAGCGTGTCGGCCTTGTCCTTGAGGCAGAAGAAGGCGATGCCGCTGAGCCCCTGCGCCCGGGCGAGGGCGAGCCCTTCGTCGAGCCGGACGAGGGCCTCGCCGGTCTTGCCCTCGGCGGCCAGCACGCGGCCGATGTCGTTCATCAGCTTGGCCTCGCCGCGCACGTCGCCGATCTGGCGGGCCAGCGCGATGTCGTTGTTGAAGTAATGCAGCGCGTCGGCATAGCGGCCGGACTGAAAGGCGAGGCGGCCGAGATTGCCGAGCGTGATGGCGACCCCCTGGCGGTCGCCCAGCACGGTCTTGTCGGCGAGCGAGCGGGCATAGGCGGCGAGCGCCTGATCGACCTGGCCGAGCGCGGCATAGACCGTGCCGAGGCTGTCGTTCACCTGGGCCGAACCGGGGATCGACGCGACTGCGCTGTAGCCGTCGGCTGCGGCCAGCAGATCCTTGACCGCGCTCTGCATGTCGACCCGGCGCATCTCGATCAGCCCGCGCAGATGCAGCGCGCGCGGCCGGGCGGCGGCTTCCGCGCCGCCCTTTTCGATGACGGGCTCGATCAGCTTCAAAACCTCGGCTTCGCCGCCGATCTTGCGCATTTCGCAGGCCGCCAGCTCCAGCGCCGCCGCAGCGGCGAGGCGGGGCTCAGCCATCAGCGCCTGCAGATCGCCCCGTGCCTCTTCGAACCGGCCAAGCTGAACCAGCGCGGCGGCGCGCGCGAAACGCTCGTCGTCATTCGCCGGCACGACAGCGGCGAGGTCTGCGAACGCGCCGCTATGGAGCTTGTCTTCCACAGGGCCGTCGAGAAGGTCGACCGTCTTGATCCACATGGCGGAACTCTCCTGGTGAGGCGCGGCAAACTGCGCCGCAATGCCACAAAACCGGGGCTTTGCGGCGGCGTGTTGACTTTGCCCGCTATCGCCCCATGTTTGAAGCATGACACGGTCGATGAATTCCACATCGCTGGCCCGGCGGGTTCACCCGATCGCGGGCGAATAGCCCCTCGATCCGGCCAAGGCCCCGGGTCCAGGGGTGTCATTCCATCCAGGGCGTTCCTCAGGATGCGCCCGTCCGGCCTTCCCCTTTCGCTTCTTTCCTCCCGCGCCCCCTGAACGGCGCGGTTTCACGCCAAGAGTTCCAAGAGTTTCGTCATGAAATCCCACCTGCCGCCTATCGTCATTTCCGCAGCCGATCACGAGCGCCTTGCAGCCATCGCCGAGCCTGCCGCGCGCCGCGACCTGGAAGCCGCCGAAGCCCTGCTCGCAGAACTCGACCGCGCCGATGTCGTCGCCGACGATGCCGTGCCGGCGGATGTCGTGCGCATGGGGTCGACGGTGACGTTCCGCGCCGATGGCGGCGCAGCCCAGACGGTGACGCTGGTCTATCCGCAGGAGGCCGATATCGATGCGATGCGCATTTCGGTGCTGACGCCGGTGGGCGCGGCGCTGGTCGGCATGAAGCGGGGCGAGACGATCAACTGGACCGATCCGCTGGGCCGGCCCCGTTCGCTGCAGGTGGAAATGGTCGCCTGAACTCAGGCGGCGTTCGCTTCCTCGACCGGCGCGACGTCGACGCCGACCTCGACCTCGTGCTCGCCGCCGCCCAGCATGATGCCGCTGATCGGCGAGATGTCGGCATAGTCGCGGCCATAGGCCAGCGTGATGTGCTCGTCGTCGGGCAGGATGCCGTTGGTGGGATCGAAGTCGATCCAGCCGAGCGGCGGGCACCACACGCCCACCCAGGCATGGCTCTGGTCGGCGCCCTGCAGCTTGGGGCGTCCCGGCGGCGGGCGGGTCATCAGATAGCCGCTGACATAGCGGGCGGCGATGCCGCGAGCGCGCAGGACGGCGAGCATCACATGGCTCTGGTCCTGGCAGACGCCGGCTTCCAGCTCGAACACCTTGTCGACGGGCGTGGAGGCGTCGGTGACGCCGGGCTTGTATTTGATGTCGCGGCGGACGCGGTGCATCAGATCGCGCGCGGCCAGCGCCACCGGGCGTCCCGGCGTGAAATCGTCTTCGGCATAGCGCAGGAGATCGCGTTCGGCGCGGGTCAGCGGCGTGTCGAACATGAACTGCGCCGCCTCGATCTCGGCGTCGTGCCGGGCGGTGGACAGCGTGTCGCCGATCGTGTCCCAGGCGGCGGTCATCTCGATGTCGCGCGGGCGGCGGCGCGAGACGCGCACGATCGAGCGGGCATCGATCACCAGCTTGTCGTGCGGCTCGTCCAGGGTGACGAGCTCCATCCGGTTGCCGAAATAATCGTCGCGCGCGGTGCGCCGCCCGGGCGAAGGCTCGATGGCGACTTCCGACGAGGCGCAGACCTGGTTGTCGGTGAGGCGCGGGCGCAGGCGCATGACATGCTGCGAGGCGGTGACGCGCGTGGCGTATTCGTAAGTGGTGACGTGGCGGACGTGGTAGAGCATCACGCGGCGTCCGTCGTGGCTGCGCGATGGCGCGGGGCAGCGCCCGAGCGGCGGCGGCTGACCAGGCGGAACCAGCTTTCGGCATATTCGTTCGAAAGGCCGGCCAGGCGGTCCTGGATCATCTCCACCAGCTCGCGCAGCGCAGGACGCGCGCCTTTCCCGTCGGTCGCCGTGAGGTCGCCGGCATCGAAGCTCTTGAGCCGGGAATGGATGGCTTCGATGATCTCGCGGTCGCGGCCCCGCGACTGGGCGGGCGTGGCGCGCGGCAGGGCGTTGGCGCGCGCCTTCAGCGTGGCGATCTGGTGCGCGATCGAGCGCGGGTTGCTTTCATCCAGCACCAGAAGATCGATCACCGGCCCGGCCTCGAACACGCCCATATAGCGCGAGCGATAAGTCATGAAGCTGTCGGCGATGTCGAGCGTGAGCGCGAGATTGTCGGCGTTATCGGGCGCGGCGGGGCCGTCGCCCGTGGCCAGCATCGCCTCGATCAGCCAGGTCGTGTTGACCGCGCGCTCCATGCGGCGGCCGATTTCAAGGAACAGCCAGTTGGGGCCGCGCGTCATGTTTTCGTTCGCCAGACCCGCGAAGGCCGCCATGGTGCGGATCAGTTCGTCCAGATCGCCCCGCGCCGAAGACATGATCGCGTCGATCTCGCCGTGGCGTTCGGGCAGGGCGAGCGCGTTGAGGGCGCGCCAGGCGTCGAGCGAAAGCCGGTCGCGCACGCGCCAGGCGGCCCGCATCGCGCTCTGCAGCATGGGGCGCAGACCGTGCGCGTTTTTCGGCTCGTAGATGAGCGAATGGAGTTCGGTGACGAGCTGGACGAATTCGCCGCCGGCGGCCATCTCGGCGGCCGATTTCGAGATCTGCTCCATCGGCACCAGCAGCCGGCCGGCCGCCTCTGCAGCGGTGGTGTTGCCGGCGAAGCCCGAGACTTCGCCGATGCGGGTCAGCAGGGCGCGCAGCGTGCGCACCATGTCTTCGGCGCGCTCGGCATAACGTCCGAGCCAAAACAGGTTGTCGGCCGCGCGGCTGGGGATGTCGTCGGCGATGCGGCGGATTTCGATCTTCTTCTCGCGGCTGGCGAGCAGGCTGAACGGGGCGACGTCGCTTTCGCTCATCACCCAGACATCCTTGGAGATCGCACCGCTCTGCAGCGTGATGGCCTGCATCGAGGCGCCGGCTCCGGCGCGCTCGGCCACACGGGCGAGGCCGCCCGGCATCGCCTTGTAGCCGTCGGGCGTGAGCGCCACGAAGCAGCGCAGCGTCACGGCGCGCGCTTCCAGCCGCCCCGCTTCCTCCACCGGCGCCGACGACAGCCGGCCCGGCGCTTCGGCCCAGTAGCGCGCGCCCTGCAGGCGCAGCCGCTCGGACAGCGTCGCGCGATCGGCTGTCTGGCTGACCCCGCGCCCGGCCTGGAACAGCGGCGCGAAACGCCCGATCTGGGAAATCGACAGGCGCGAGCGGTCTTCGGCGACGCGGGCGCGCTGGCGTGGATCGCCGCACCACAAGGTCTCGACGCTGCGCAGTTTGAGGTCTTCGCCCAGCAGGCTGCGGCAGAGGCCGGGCAGGAAGGGCATCAGCGGGCGCGTTTCCGCGATGCCGCTGCCGAGCGAATTGGCGACAACCACGTTGCCCGCGCGCACCGCTTCGGTGATGCCGGGAACGCCCAGTGCGGACTCGCTGCGCAGCTCCAGCGGGTCGCAGTAATCGGAATCCTGGCGGCGCAGGATGAGATCGACCTTACGCGGGCCGGCGAGCGTCTTCAGATAGACGTGGCGGTCGCGCACGGTGAGGTCTTCGCCCTCGACCAGCGTGAAGCCGAGATAGCGCGCCAGATAGGCGTGCTCGAAATAGGCCTCGTTCAGCGGGCCCGGCGTCAGCAATACGGCATGGGGCCGGGCGATGCCGGTCAGCTGGAACAGCTTGTCGCGGAAGCCGGCGAAAAACGTGGCGAGGCGTTCGACGCGGCAGTCGCGGAAAAGCTCCGGCAGCATCTGCGACACGATGATGCGGTTCTCCAGCGCGTAGCCCGCGCCGGCGGGCGCTTCGGTGCGGTCGGCGAGAACGGTCCAGCCGCCATCGGGCAGGCGCCCCAGATCGACCGCGTAGAAATGGAGATGCACGCCCCCCGGCGGCTTGGCGCCGTGGAAGGGGCGCAGGAAATGCGGGCTGGCGGCCACCAGCGCGGCGGGCAGCTCGCCCGAACGAAAGAGGCTTTGCGGCCCGTATACGTCGGCGAGGATGCGATCGAGCAGGCGCGCGCGCTGAACCAGCCCGGCTTCCAGCTCGCGCCATTCGGCGGCGGAAATCGCCAGCGGCGCGATGTCGAGATCCCAGGGGCGCTGGGGGGCTTCGGGGTCGCCATAGACGTTGTAGGTGACGCCGTTGTCGCGGACCATGCGCAGCGCGGTCGCTTCCAGGCGCTTGAGCTCGACGCTGCCCAGGCTGGAGAGCCCGTCGATCAACTGGCGCCAATGCGGGCGCATGCCGCCATCGACATCGACCAGCTCGTCGACGCTGCCGGGCAGGGGGGCGTAGCCTTCAAGCAGGGCGGAGGAAATACGCATTCAGAACCGCACCTTCACCGGCGCAGGTCGAGGGTCAAGGGGAAGTCGGCGTTGGGGCGGATTTCCGGAAGATCGATGCGTCCGGGGCTCACCCCGCGCGGCTCGAACCGGGCGAGGCGGCGGCCTTCGGCCTCGTAGGAATTGACCGGGAAGGTCTCGAAGTTCCGCCCGCCGGGGTGGGCGACATGATAGGTGCAGCCGCCCATCGAACGGCCCGACCAGGTATCGACGATCTCCACCAGCAACGGTCCGTGGGGCTGGATGGTGGGGTGCAGCGAATGCGGCGCCGACCAGGCGCGGAAGCGCACGCCCGCCACCATCTCGCCGCGCGTTGCGGTCTCGACCATCGGCGCGGCGCGGCCGTTCACCGTGACCGCATGGCGGCCGGGCGTCGCGCCGGTGAGGCGGAGCTGGAGGCGCTCGAGCGAGGAATCGACGAAGCGCACGGTGCCGCCGGCCGCGCCTTCCTCGCCCATCACGTGCCAGGGCTCCAGCGCCTGACGCAGCTCCAGCGTCACGTCGCCCTGCTGGACGCGGCCATAGACGGGGAAGCGGAATTCGACATGCGGCGCGAACCACTCGGCTTTCAGCGGATAGCCGTGCGCGTTCATGTCGGCGATCATGTCGTCGAGATCGGCGCGCACGAAGTGCGGCAGCATGAAGCGATCGTGCAGCGACGTGCCCCAGCGCACCAGCCGGCCCTTATAGGGCGTCTTCCAGAAGCGGGCGATGAGGCTGCGCAGCAGCAGCGCCTGCGCCAGGCTCATGTCCGGGTGGGGCGGCATTTCAAAGCCGCGGAACTCGATGAGGCCGAGCCGTCCGGTGGGGCCGTCGGGCGAATAGAGCTTGTCGATGCAGATCTCGGCGCGGTGCGTGTTGCCCGAGGAATCGATCAGCAGGTTGCGGAACAACCGGTCGACCAGCCAGGGCTGGGGCGCATCGCCTTCGCCGGGCGCGGGCACCTGCGCCAGCGCGATCTCAAGCTCGTAGAGCGAATCATGCCGCGCCTCGTCGACGCGCGGGGCCTGGCTGGTCGGGCCGATGAAAAGGCCCGAGAAGAGGTAGGACAGCGCCGGATGGTTCTGCCAGTAGCGGATCAGGCTGGCGAGCAGGTCGGGGCGGCGCAGAAACGGCGAATCCGCCGCGCGCCGTCCGCCCAGAACGATGTGATTGCCGCCGCCCGTGCCGGTGTGGCGGCCGTCGATCATGAACTTCTCGGCGCCCAGCCGCGTGAGGCGCGCTTCCTCGTAGATCGCGCGGGTGATCGCGACCTGCTCGTCCCAGCTCGTGGCGGGGTTGATGTTCACCTCGATCACGCCGGGGTCGGGGGTCACCTTGATGACATTGAGGCGCGCATCGCCCGGCGGCGTGTAGCCTTCCAGATGGATCGGCACGCCGGTCTCGGCGGCGGTGTCCTCCAGCACGGCGACAAGATCGAGATAGTCGTCGGCCGTTTCGACCGGCGGCATGAAGACGCACAGCTTGCCGTCGCGCGGCTCGAACGCCATCGCCGTGCGCACGCCGTCGGCGGTGATGTCCTGCTCGGTGATCTGCTGGCGGTTGGCGTCGGCCGGCTGGGCCGGGCCCTGCAGGAAGGGCTGCTGGGCCGGCGTCGGATCGGGCAGGGGGCCGCGCGCGTCGAAGGGGTCCTGTTCGACGACATAAGGGTAAGAGGCGGGCGGAATCCACGGCAGGCTGCCCAGCGGCAGGCGGAAGCCGGCGGGCGAATCGCCGGGCGCGAGGAAGAGCTTTTCCTTGCGCAGCTTCCATTTCTCCGAGCGCCACACCTTGCCGGCGGACCGCGCGTTCCAGCGCTGCACCGGCAGCACCATGCTGACGGGCGCATTGACGCCGCGGCCGTAGACGGATTTCAGCCGCGCGGCGTCTTCCTTGTTCTCGAGCTTGGAATCGGCCGGCGTCACGTTGACCGGCAGATCCTGTTCCTTCTTCTCGTAGAAGGCGGGGTCCTCATAGGCCGGCATCGCGTAGTCAGCATCGAGCCCGAGACGGGCGGCGACGCCCTGGGCGAAGCGCTCGGCGTCGGCCATGGTCGCCGGGCGCTCGGGGCGCTCGCGGGCGATCCGCTCGGCGTCGTCCCAGAGCGGCTTGCCGTCGCCGCGCCAGTAGAGCGCGAAGGCCCAGCGCGGCAGGCTTTCGCCCGGATACCATTTGCCCTGGCCGTAATGGAGCATGCCGCCCGGCGCGAAGCGGTCGCGCAGACGGCGGATCAGCTGATCGGCCAGCGCACGCTTGGTCGGGCCGACGGCGTCGGTCGTCCATTCCGCGCCGTCCATGTCGTCGATCGAGACGAAAGTGGGCTCGCCGCCCATGGTGAGGCGCACGTCGCCGGCTTTCAGTTCGGCGTCGACGGCGTGGCCGAGCGCATCGATCTCGGCCCACTGCGCCTCTGAATAGGGTTTGGAGACGCGCGGATCTTCGTGGATCCGCTCGATCGACATCTCGAAATGGAAGTCGACGCTGGCCGGTTCGACGAGGCCGGTGATGGGCGCGGCGTGGATGGGATCGGCGGAGGCGGCCAGCGGAATGTGGCCCTCGCCCGTCAGCAGGCCGCTGGTCGGATCAAGGCCGATCCAGCCGGCGCCGGGAATATAGACTTCCGCCCAGGCATGCAGATCGGTGAAGTCGACCTCGGTGCCGGACGGGCCGTCGAGCGACTTCACGTCGGCCTTGAGCTGAATCAGATAGCCGCTGACGAAGCGCGCCGCGAAACCGAGATGGCGCAGGATCTGGACCAGCAGCCAGCCGGTGTCGCGGCACGAGCCCGATTTCAGGTCCAGCGTTGTGTCGCAGGGCTGGATGCCCGGCTCCATGCGGATGAGATAGCCGATCTCGCTCTGCAGCCGTGCATTGAGGCTGACGATGAAATCGACGGTGTTCACCTTTTCGCGCGGAACGGTGTCGAGCCAGGCCATCAGCGCCGGGCCGCTTTCGTGGATGCGGCGATAGGGCCTCAGCTCTTCTTCCAGCGCGCCGTCATAGGCGAAGGGCCAGGTCTCGACCTCGGGCTCGACGAAGAAGTCGAACGGGTTGATGACGTCCATCTCGGCGATGAGGCGCACCTCGACCGAGAATTCCTCCGTCGGCTCGGGCACCACGACACGGGCGAGCCAGTTGGCCTGCGGGTCCTGCTGCCAGTTGAGGAAGTGGGCCTTGGGGTGAACGACAAGTTGGTAGGCGCTGACCGGGGTTCGTGCATGCGGCGCGGGGCGCAGGCGAATCGTCTGCGGCCCCAGCATGACGGGGCGGTCGTAGCGGTAGCGGGTGAAATGACGGAGCGCGACGCGAATGGTCATGGGCGAAAAAGCGTCAATCCTGGCCTTAAGCGCGTGTTGCGGCGCAGCATCCCATTAAGGCGGCTTAGAGCGGGAAGAACAAGCCGAAAGCCGGGGGTGTCGACGATCTCCGAAACGGCCAAAATGGGCGGCGGCGTGTCCAGAACACGCAAAAATGCGCCAAAACCGGCAGGTGCGGCGTCGGCATGCCTTGACTGCGACGCCCATTTTCCATGGGAATACCCCCGAGCCGCCGCAATCTCGCCAGAAGCGGGGGGCATTGTCTGAGGCCTGGACGGAACGCGGAAAGCCAACCTGACCCCGCGTGCCGGCTGAAGAATTCAAAGGGAGTCACCATCGTCATGTCGCGCATTTTCGCCTCGATCGCCCTGGCCGCCGTCGCCTTCGCCGTTCCCGCTTTTGCGGCCGACGCGAAGACCGAAATGGCGACCGTCCCGACCAATACGCAGTCGCTGTTCAAGCCGGACGCCGCCAAGTCGGCGCTGACCATTCCGACCGAACAGAAGACCGTGACCTATTCGGGCGGCGATCTCTTCTCGACCTCGATCACCAAGGCCGCCGGTTCCAGCGAGAAGCTTGAGCTGAACTTCAAGGCCCCGGACGCGAACTCGTCGTTCGCCGCCGGCGAAGCCGCCAAGTCGGTTCTGATCAAGGCGAAGTAAGCCGCACAGGCTTTACTGTCCGACGCCGAAACGGCGCGTCCCGGAAGCGGGATGCGCCGTTCGCGTTTTCGGGCCGCCTCCGGCGACGGCGTCGATGTCCGAAAACGGCGAGTCCCGGCCGTCCCGTCTGCTAGAACGGCGGTATGGAGCTGGACCGGACCCTTTGCTACCGCGCGCTGAAAAGCCGGGATGCCCGTTTCGACGGCAGGTTCTTCACCTGCGTGTCCTCGACGGGGATCTATTGCCGCCCGGTCTGCCCGGCGCGCCTGCCGCTGCTGGCGAACTGCCGTTTCGTGGCCAGCGCGGCGGCGGCGCAGGAGCTGGGCTTTCGCCCCTGCCTCAGATGCCGGCCGGAATGCGCGCCCGGCGCGCCCGCCTGGCGCGGCACCGGCGCGGTCGCCGGACGGGCGCTGAAACTGATCGCCGACGGGGCACTCGACGATTCCGGCGTGGATGCGCTGGCGGCGCGCACCGGCCTGGGAGCCCGGCATTTGCGGCGTTTGGTGCGCAGCCATGCAGGGGCGTCGCCGGTCGCGCTGGCGCGAACGCGGCGCATCCTGTTCGCCAAGCGGCTGATCGCCGAGACCGATCTCAAGTTCACCGATATCGCCTTCGCCTCGGGGTTCCGCTCGCTGCGCCGGTTCAACGCGGAGATGGCGGCGGCGCTGGGCCGTCCGCCCCGCGCCCTGCGCAAGGAAGGGTCGCGGCCGGACAGCGATCTGCTGACGCTGCCGCTGACCTATCGGCCGCCTTACGATTGGGATGGCGTTCTGAGGTTTCTGCGCGCGCGCGCCGTGCCGGGGATCGAGCGTGTTACCGACGCGGCCTACGAGCGGCGTTTCAAATTGGGGCCGGCGCGGGGGCGCTTTACCGTCACGCATGAGCCGGCGCGGCGGGCGCTGATCGCGCGGATCGAGATCGACAGGATCGACTGGCTCGACCGTCTGGTGACGCGGCTGCGGGCGATGTTCGATCTCGACGCCGATCCTCAGGCGATCGCGGACGCCTTCGCGAGCGATCCGTTGATCGCGCCGCGTCTGAAAGTCGCGCCCGGTCTGCGGCTGGTGCAGAGTTTCGATCCGTTCGAAGCGGGGCTGCGTGCAATTGTCGGGCAGCAGATCAGCGTGAAGGGTGCAGCGACGCTGCTGGGGCGGATCGTCGCCCGCTGCGGCGGCGATATGCCGGACGCCGCAGCGCTGGAGGCGGCCGACCTGTCGGGCTGCGGCCTCACGGGCGCCCGGCTTGCGACCATCGCGGCATTCGCCGGATTTGCCCGCGCGCCGGGGGCGATGGACGCCTTGCGGTTCGATTTGGATCAAGCCGAAGCGACGCTGCAGGCGTTGCCCGGTTTCGGGCCGTGGACCGCCCAGTATCTGTGCCTGCGCGGCTTCGCCCATACCGATGCGTTCCCGTCCGGCGATCTGGTGCTGCGGCAGGCGTCCGGGCTGGACGCCCGCACCCTGTTGAGCCGGGCGGAGGCATGGCGGCCCTGGCGGGCCTACGCGGCGCAGGCGCTCTGGCGCGTGCCGTCGCTGAATTCATGAAGGACACGTTCCATGACCGGCACCCCCTCATTCACCCGTTCCACCTATCCGTCGCCTGTCGGCCAGCTTTTGCTGGTCCTTGATGGGCCGGCGCTGGTCGCGCTCGACTTTGAGGGCTTCGAGGCGCGGATGATGCGGCTGCTCAAGCGCCGCTTTCCCAGGGCCGCGCTGACGCCGGGGAGCGTTCCGAAAGCCGTGGCGGAGGCGCTGGCTGCGTATTTCCGCGGCGATCATGCGGCGGTGGACGGGCTTGAGGTCCGCATGGGCGGCACGCCCTTCCAACAGCGCGTCTGGGCGGCCCTGCGCGAAATCCCGGCCGGACAAACGCGCGGCTATGGCGATCTGGCGGCCGCGCTGGGCCGGCCCTCGGCCAGCCGGGCGGTGGGGCTTGCGAACGGATCGAACCCGGTGGCGATCGTGGTTCCCTGTCACCGGGTGATCGGCGCGAACGGCGCTTTGACGGGATATGCGGGGGGATTGCCGCGAAAATCCTTCCTGCTGCGCCATGAAGGCGCGGATTTCCGGGCCTAGCGCGGCGTCGACTTCAGCCCGGCCACGTCGGTCTCGCTGATTTCCCCGGCCAGAACGCTGTCGGCATAGCGCTCCATGCGGTCGGCGAGATCGCTGGCGGCGGCCGGATCGGCTGCCGTGCCGTCGCGCACGGCGGCACGCAGATCCTCGACGGCGCGCTGGATACGCAGCGCAATGCTGTCGAAAAGGCCAGACGTAACGTGCGCGTTCATTGAAGCTGAGCTCAGGGTTGGTTCCACAAGACGAAGACGGCGGCGCATCCGCTTGGGGTCGGATGCGCCGCCGTCATAAAGGCGAAGGGAGGACTCGCCTCGGTCGGGCCACGCGACTGAGCCGCGCGACCATGCGTGTCTTATGGGGACCCGCCGGCGATTTCCGGAGTAGGTAACCGCGTGTAACGGGTGATCCGCGACGTTGCGGAACCTTGACGCAGGCCAGACGATCATCCCTAAGTTGTTGTCAGATAACCGGTTCCCGGGTGGGTCCGGATCAATCGACGGTCTTGGGGACGGACGATTGATGTTGAGTGGGGATGTCACCTCGCGCGATGCGCGTGAAGCGCTGGCACGCGTTTTATCCAGTCCGGAGTTCGCGACGGCGTCGCGACTCGCAGCGTTCCTGCGCCATGTCGTAACGGAAAGTCTGGATGGCCGAGCCGCGACGCTGAAGGGGTATTCGATCGCGGTCGACGTCTTCGACCGGCCCGCCGATTTCGACCAGACGACCGACCCGATCGTCCGGGTCGAGGCCAGCCGGCTGCGGCGCGCCCTGGCGCAATATTACCTGGGGTCGGGCGCAGACGATCCGGTCGTCATCGACCTGCCGCGCGGCGGATATGTGCCGCTCTTTCGGCGGCGGACGACAGGCGGCGCACCTGCCTCGGAACCGGAGCCTCCCGAAGAGGCGTCGCCGCCCGAACCGGCGGCTCCGGCCGTGGCTCCGGCGCCGGTGGTGCCGGCGGCCGTGGCGCGCTTCCGGTATTTCATGATCGTCGCGGTCCTGCTCCTGGCCGCAGCCATCGGCTATCTGGTCTTTGTCGCAGCCACGTTGGCTCCGGGATCTCAGCCGCCTGTTGGTCCGCAGGTCGACAACACCGCCCCCCCACAGCCGCCGCCAGCGGCGCCCGGCCGGTTCCAGCCGGTCATCGCCGTCGCCCCGCTGAGCAATCTCAGCGGCGACAAGGCGGACGATCTGATCGCGCGGGGCCTGACGGAGGAGCTTATCGCGGAGCTCGCGCGGTTCCAGGAATTCGTTGTCTATGAGGCGGCGCAGGATGGCGCGCTGCCGGACTCCGGCTATGTGCTTTCAGGCACGGTGCGGCACGCCGGCAGCGACATCCGCGTGACGATGCAGCTCGCCGAAATGCCCGGGAAGCGCGCGATCTGGACGCAGAGTTACGACCGCGTGTTCGATGTCGGCAACCTGCTGGCCGTCCAGGACGAGATCGCGCGCAGCGTCGCGACCGCGATCGGCCAGCCTTATGGCGTCGTCTATGAGCGCGAGGCCGAGGGCGCAGCGTCCAGGCCAGGGACGCTTGACGGATATACCTGCGTGCTGAGCGTCTACGAGTACTGGCGCAGCTTCGATCCGGCGGAGCATCTTAAGGTGCGCGACTGTCTGGAAAAGACGGTCGAGGCCGATCCGGCCTATGCCGACGCCTGGCAGATGCTGACCTTCATCTATCTGGACGAGTATCGTTATGGCCTGAACGCCCGGCCGCTGACGCAATACCGTCCGCTCGACAAGGCGCTGGAGACCGCGCAGCGGGCGGTGGCGCTCGCGGCGACCGATGCGCGCTCCTATGAGGCGCTCTACGCCGTCTATTATTATCGCGGCGATATGGAGGCGTTCCGGCGCACCGGGGCCGACGCCCGCCGGCTCAACCCCAACAATCCCGAGATCATGGCCGATTTCGGCAACAAGCTGGTCGCGATGGGCGCGTATGACGAGGGCGCGGCGCTGATCCGCAAGGCTGTGGCGCTCAATCCGGCGCATCCGGGCTGGTACAATATCGGTCTGGTGCTGGACGCCTATCGCCGGCATGCCCTGGACGAAGCGCTGACCGCCGCCGACCGGATGAACCTGCCGCTGCACTATCGCAGCTGGATGTTCTTTTCGATGATCTATGGCGAGATGGGCGAGAAGGCCAAGGCGATGGCGGCGGTCGAGGAGCTGCTGAAGCTGCAGCCCGACTTCGCGCTGAACGTCCGCAGCGACATGAAGAAGTGGGGCTACCGGCCCGAGCTGATCGAACAGTGCATCGACGGCCTGAAAAAGGCGGGACTCGCCATTCCCGATCCCTGAGTAGACCCCGTCCGCCGCTGTGCTATGCGTGCGCGGCACACAAGACAGGGTGGAGCAGGCTATGGGCAGGCTAGAGGGCAAGAGCGCGATCATCACGGGCGCGGCGAGCGGCATCGGCCGGGCGAGCGCCATCCTGTTCGCAGCCGAAGGCGCGAAGCTGGTGATCGCCGACAAGGCCGAGGCGGTGCACGAAACCGCCGAGACGATTCTCAAGGCCGGCGGCACGGTGGCGGCGCTGACGGGCGACGCCGGCGATGAGGGCTTCGTCGAAAGCCTGGTGAAGCGCGCCGTCGCGGATTACGGCAAGCTGGATGTTTTCTACGCCAATGCCGGCATCGTCGGCCCGTATGTGCCGATCACCGAGATCGACGCGGCGGGCGTCGCCGAATTGCTGCGCGTCAACCTGATCGGCCCGATGCTGGCGGTGAAGCATGCGGCGAAGGTGATGATCCCGGCCGGCAAAGGCTCGATCATCTGCACCGCGTCGGTGGCCGGCATCCGTTCGGGCGCCGGGCCTGCGCCCTACAGCGCTTCGAAGGCCGGCGTCATGAATCTGGCCGCGACGGCGGCGAACGAACTCTACGGCACGGGCGTGCGGGTCAATGCGATCTGCCCCGGCCTCATCGAGACCGGCATGACCAAGCCGATCTTCGACCAGAGCCGGGCGCGCGGCACGGAAGGCAAGATCGGCCAGCTCAATCCGCTGAACCGTTATGGCGTGCCGAGCGAGATCGCGCACGTGGCGCTGTTCCTGGCGTCGGACGATGCCAGCTACATGAACGGGCAGGCGGTGGCGGTGGACGGCGGGCTTTCCTCGTCGCATCCCGTGGTGCGGGCGAAGCGCTAAGGCATGGCGGCGCGGGCGGCCTTCGTCGTCGCGATCGCCGGCGGATCGGCTTCGGGCAAGACGTGCTTCGCGCGCGATCTGGCCGAGGCGCTGTCGCCGTTGGATGCCGCCATCGTCGAGGAAGATGCCTACTACCACCCCGCCCGCGTGCGCGGGCCTGGCGACGTCACCACCTAGAATTTCGACCGGCCGGAAACCAAGGACTTCGATCTGTTGACCGCGCATCTTCTGGCGGGCCGGGCGGGCGAGGTGTTTCACCGGCCGCACTACGACTTCGCCACGCACGAGCGGACCGATCAGGTGACGGCGATCGCGCCGTGCGATGTGCTGATCGTCGAGGGGCTCCACAATCTGACGATTGCGCAGATCCGGTCGCTGGCCGATCTCACCGTCTTCGTCGAGGCGGGCTATGCGCTGCGCCGCGAACGGCGCGTGGCGCGCGACGTGGCCGAGCGCGGACGGCTGAAGGCAGACACCGAACGGCAGTTCGACGCGGTGGTCGAGCCGATGCACAGGCTCCATGTCGAGCCGCAGCGCCACGCGGCGGCGCGCGTCGTCGTCAACGAGGGCGAACGCGAGACTCTGCGCGCTGCGGCCGCAGCTGCGGCGGCCGAAATCAAGCGGGCGCTGGCGGCGTGTTGAATCGGCAAGAGCCCTGATGTCCCGGTTGGAACGAAGCGCGGCCCCGCGTGGCTTAAGTTGGGTCGTGCATGCTGCGTTCGTTCAACGCAGGGAGGCCATGTCAGGGACAGCCATATTGTCCGCCTGCTTGTGCCGGGTTGAGGCTGCCAGGGCTGTTTGCGCCGGCACGGATGAAGAGAAAGACCCGGCTTAGCGCCGGGTCTTTTTTAGCGTTTGGCCTAAGATGTTGGCGTTCCTGAAGCAGGCTTTGGTTGCGGCGCTGGCGTTGCCAGAGGCGTCATCTGAACATTGACGCTTTCGGGATATTCGTTGTTTGCGCCGGACGATGCATCAACGACGACGCCGATAATTCCACCTGCCAAGACGTTACCGAAAGTCGTGCCGCTGAACGTTGACTTCGCAATGATCTGGGCGCGCTGATAGCCATCTTTGGTACATTCAATCAGGATATCGTGCTTGGTTTTCTCGACCACGATTTGGCCAGGCGTGGGCGAGATCTGGGCGATGACCTTGCCCTCACGCGTCAATGTGCACGTTGCGCCCGGCGGTGCCGTTACGACGCCAATTGGTTGATCGGTTCCTTCAATAATCGTCGCGCATCCGCCTGCAGATAGGCCGAGCGCAACCAGCGCCATAAGGCGCGTTGGAAACTGCATGATTTTCATCCCCCGTGCTTTTCTGGAGGCATCCCCCGCCCCCCGGCCGATGGTGGCCTGAACAGACATTGGCAGGCCGTCTTCAGAGAGGATGTGGGAAAGCGCACATCGACATTCGCCGAAGTGGCGCCGCCGGTCCGGGTCGAGCGGACAGGATTGGATGACAAAAATAGGCCCGGCGCGATGATGGGCCGTTGCGCATTGGGCCGCAGTGCGCGCCGTCAACCGCCGGTCATCCCGGCCCCGCGCAAGGGAACTGTGTTGGGGTGGCGCGGGTTTGCCTTTCGACACGCCCAGATGGGCCGTTGGCTCTAAGCCGCCTCCTCGAAAGGACATTCCATGGACACCCTGCTTCTGATCGTGATCCTCCTCCTGCTTCTGGGCGGCGGCGGCTGGGGCTATTCGCGCTGGCGGCGCTAGGCCGTCTGCCGCCCTTCCACAGAAAGAGACCCGGCGCGCGAGGCGAGCCGGGCCTTGAGTGCGGCCGCCAGGTGGTGGTGCCCCTGAATTGCGGCCGGGAGGAAGGGGCGCCGTAAGTTCTTCGGCGTATTTCGCGGAAATTGGCTCTCCGGCTGCAGTCAATATCGAAGAATTCTCTCTATCGACTGTGGCAGCCCAGCTTGCCGATTTATGCTGGATTATCCTATCGAAAAATTTCCCCGTTTTCCTTCGTACATTTCTTTTTTTGTTCCGGAATATGCGTGATCTATCGCGCATGCTCGTCGGATTTACTCTGAAGTTCCAACGCAAGATTCCGATAATGCGAGTCTTTCGGCGTCTTGAGTCCATGGTCAAGCGATCTTAACGTCGATTCTTGTGAATTTTACTGCAATGGCCCGCGGTGTGCGTGATCAGTGCAAGGTTTGATCTACCAATCGCACGTAGTTTGCCTCGCGAGAGGGGTTTTGTGATGACCAAAGACGACGAACCGTGGCGAGATATGACGGGGCACATCCTGACGCCGCCTGCAGAGCCGGCGGTCCGGACCCCGTCGCGCACAGACACGGGGAACCGTGGCGAGAGGGACGGGCCGGACTTTCTCTGGCTTTTTATCCTGGCCGCCGCCGCGGCGACGCTCGTCGGCGCCTATCTGGCGCTGGATGCCTAACGCTACCTTCTTGTAAATTGTACCCATTTGCGTACAATAGGCCTATGCGAACGACCTCCTACAGCGATCTCCGCAAGAATCTGGCGTCCGAGCTGGATGCTGTGGCGGCGGACCACGAGCCCGTCATCATCACGCGCGACCGGGGCAAGCCGGCGGCGGTGCTGATGAGCCTTGAGGATTTCGCCTCCTATGAGGAGACGCGCTACCTCCTGCGCAGCCCGGTCAATGCCGAGCGGTTGATGGAGAGCGTGGCGGCGCTCGAGGGCGGCAAGGGCAAGGCCCGGGCCCTCGCCGAGTGAAGCTGATCTTCTCCGCGCAGGCGTGGGAGGATTACCTCTACTGGCAGGCGCACGACCGCAAACTGCTGGAGCGGATTAACAGCCTCATCAAGGAAGCCAGCCGGACGCCGTTTCAGGGCACCGGCAAGCCCGAGCCGCTGCGCGGGCCTCTATCAAGCTGGTGGTCGCGACGGATCAACCAGGAGCACCGGTTGGTGTACCGGCTGACGGATGACGGGTTGATGATCGCGCAGTGTAGATATCATTACTAGATTATGATCCCGCGACTTGAGCGCCCTTTGCCTTCCTAAGCAGATGTTGGGCGAACACCAATAGCTCCAGCGCAGTGTCGGGATTGTCGATCCAATTAAACTCATGAGCGATGGGATTTCGCACGCCTAACATCGCACCTGAGTAAAGGCGGTGATAGCCAAGCTGCTCGTCACTTTCTGAATTTGTTTTTCTCTCGGTCCAGAAGAGCTTCGGCGATTTCGGGCTGAAGGCTTGATCCATCAACGACGTCCCTGACGCGGCGATGCCTGATTTGTCAGCTACAAACTTGTCTATCGCTTTGTAGGCTTCCTGGACGGCAAGCGAGTAGTGTCCCGACACGAACAAGTCTCTTGAGACCTCTTCGATCTCTTTTTCGTTTATCGTCGCGGCAAAGACATTTGCGACCGATGCCTCTTCGCCCGTCGGCGAGGGGAGACTGAGCATCCTTGGAGTCGGCAACGACAACACCGCACGAGCCAGTCCCGACTCTCGAATATGCTCTTGTAGCCGCCTTACGGCTTCAAGGAGCCTGATTGTCATACAAGTAGCGCTTCATGGCCGAAAATATGGACTCGATCTGCTCTGTGCCGGCATCAGCGCTTATGTGAATCTGTATATTGAGGTTCAACGGAAAACCGTCAGTGCGTGATATTGGGCTTGCAACCTTCGACGGTCCTCTATCTGCCGCTTTAGCTTCGAGTGACGCAACAGCAGGCCCAGACTTTGGCTTGGTAGCTTTGGGGCGTGCGGAAGGAGCCGCTTTGCCTTCGGCTTTCGCGGTCGCGGATCGCGATGGCGCTTCATTTGGTGATGCGCTTCCGATCAGCATGTAAGTTGCGGCTTTATTGCCCGCGGCTCCTTGTCCAAAGCCTTCGTGCATAAACCAATTAACGACCTTCTGCCTGTCCGCTTCACCTGGCGGTGCAACAGCCAAAAGACCTTCGGGGTACACGCTCTTCAATATTTCTTCGACAGCTGCACTATATGTCTGATCTAGCCGCCACTTTTGGGCTACCGCCGTCGCCTTACCATCTTCTGAAAGTATACCAACGCTCTGCAGCTCTAGTATGTATTGCTTGGCTGCCACTTCCTGAACGCCAAGTTGAACAGCTAAGAAGCGACCATCGACGGTTACGTTAGGTGATCGCTGTAACAACGATCTCAGGCCCCACCAGACTGTGCTGGGAATTTGAGGGAATCGAGCCTTGTCAGCCATCACATATTCCTTCTCTATTCTGATCAGGAACATTTCATAAACGTGGCCGAGTCGCAATCGCTTCGCTTCCACAACTTGCGGACTGAATTTGCTCCTCTCTTGCGCTCCTCCCCCCATTCCTGTATCTCCGCGCGCTCTTGAATGGGGTGGCCCGGCGGAAGGACATGCCGTGGCGGCCCTCAATGCACGGATAAATACGCGGTTTTCCGCTTCTTTTTGTCCGCGCTCTCAAACACTGAGAGGTGCGAAATGTCCAAACTGAAGACGAAGTCGGGCGCCAAAAAGCGCTTCAAGTTCACGGCTTCGGGCAAGGTGAAGACCGGCGTCGCCGGCAAGCGCCACCGCCTGAGCAGCCACAACGGCGATTACATCCGCACGCAGCGCGGCACCAAGGTGATCTCGGAGTCCGAGACGCGCCGGGTCGAGCTGTGGATGCCCTACGACCGTTGATCCAAAAGAATTTGAAGGACTAGCCCAATGTCACGCGTCAAACGGGGCGTTACCGCCCACGCCAAGCACAAGAAAATCCTGAAAGCCGCCAAGGGCTTTTACGGCCGCCGCAAGAACACGATCCGTACCGCGAAGGCCGCTGTCGATCGCGCCGGCACCAACGCCTATATCGGCCGCAAGCTGCGCAAGCGGAACTTCCGCGCCCTGTGGATCCAGCGCATCAACGCCGCCGTCCGCGAGCATGGCCTGACCTATGGCCGATTTATCGACGGCCTCGCGAAGGCTGGCGTCGAGGTCGACCGCAAGATCCTGTCGGACCTCGCCATCACCCAACCCGAGGCCTTCAAGGCGCTCGTGGACCAGGCGAACGGCGCGCTTTCCAAGGCCGCCGCTTAAAAGTCTGTCTGGTCTCAAGGGCCGTGGGCGGGGCATAACCCCGCCGCGGCAGCATTCTGATTCCAGGGACTGACATGACCGACACCACCGCGCTTGAGAGCGATCTGCTTTCGCGCATCGCCGCCTCCGAAGACGATGCGAGCCTTGAGGCCGTGCGCGTTCACGCGCTCGGCAAGAAGGGCGTCGTCTCCGAATTGCTGAAGACGCTGGGCGGGCTGGACCCGGACGCGCGCAAGACGGCCGGCCCCGCCTTCAACGCGCTGCGCGACCGGGTAACCGCCGCCATCGGTTCCAAGAAGCAGGCGCTGGCCGATGCGACGCTGCAGCGCCGGCTTGAGACCGAGCGCGTGGACGTGACGCTGCCCGCGCCGGCCTTCCCCGTCGATCCGGGCGCGGGGCGCATCCACCCCGTCACCCAGGTGACCGATGAGCTGATCGCGATCTTCGCGGATATGGGCTTTGCGCTGGCCGAAGGGCCGGATGTCGAGCGTGACGATTACAACTTCACGATGCTCAACATCCCCGCCGAACACCCGGCGCGGCAGATGCACGACACGTTCTATCTGACCGAGCGCGCCGACGGGTCGCGCCCGGTGCTGCGCACGCACACCTCGCCGGTGCAGATCCGCACGATGCTGAAGCAGAAGCCGCCCATCCGCATCATCGCGCCGGGCCGCACCTATCGCAGCGACAGCGACCAGACGCACACGCCGATGTTCCATCAGGTGGAAGGGCTCGTGATCGACGAGTCGACCCATATGGGCCATCTGAAATGGGTGCTTGAGGAATTCTGCAAGGCGTTCTTCGAAGTGCCGAATGTGAAGATGCGCTTCCGCGCCTCGCACTTCCCCTTCACCGAGCCGTCGGCTGAGGTGGATATCCAGTGCGACCGTTCCGGGCCGACCGTGAAGTTCGGCGAGGGGAATGACTGGCTGGAGATCCTCGGCTGCGGGATGGTGCATCCCAAGGTCATCGCCAATTGCGGCTTGGACCCCGAGAAGTATCAGGGCTTCGCGTTCGGCTGCGGCATCGACCGGCTGGCGATGCTGAAATACGGGCTGCCGGACCTGCGCGCGTTCTTCGACAGCGATTTGCGCTGGCTGAAGCATTACGGCTTCGGCGTGCTGGAACAGCCGTCTCTCGCCGGAGGGCTCACGCGATGAAATTCACGCTTTCCTGGCTCAAGGAGCATCTCGCCACCGACGTGACGGTGGAGGAGATCGGCCAGACCCTGACGCGCATCGGGCTGGAGGTGGAATCCATCGAGAACCGCGCCGCCGATCTTGCCGCGTTCACGGTCGCCCATGTGAAGACCGCCACGCGGCATCCCAACGCCGACAAGCTGCAGGTCTGCATCGTCGACACGGGCGCTGAAGACGTGACCGTCGTGTGCGGCGCGCCCAATGCGCGCGCAGGGTTGAAGGTGGCGTTCGC